>WQZD01000022.1 GCA_009780915.1 Propionibacteriaceae bacterium | reverse complement strand
TTGAGCGGCAGGAATTCTTGGTCTTTCATGTTCTCGGCTTAGGTGCGTGTCGATGGTGGGGTGACGGATGTGGGGGGGGACTGGTACGCGGTTAGTGCGTCGTCGGATGCGGGGGTGTGCGCCCCCGGTGATCCGGATCCGGATCCCACCTGTGATGACGGGACCCTGCTGAGCGTGGATCGCACGAGCCTGCCCGTGACGGAGACCTCTCATGCGAGCGTCCTGATCACGGACATGTACTGCAATCCTGTGCCGGATGTTCCGGTGTCGTTCACGATCGACACGGGCACCAATGGTGTGCTGACGGTCGTCCAGGGTGTGACGGGTCCGGATGGGAAGGCGTACGCCACCCTGACTGACACCACGGCTGAGACCGTGACGTTGCACGCGACGATCACGCAGGGCGAGATCGCGGGTTCCCCGAAGGACATCGAGTTCACCTCGGGCGACCTGGACGCGGATCACTCCGAGTTCAGCGTCTATATGACGGATCCGACGGCGACTGAGGTGGTCGCTGACGATGTGCAGTCATGGACGGGCAAGCTGATCGCCCGCGACGCCAACGACAACCTGTTGCCGAACCTGGATGTGACCAAGATGGCGTTCACGACCACACCTGCGGGTGTGACGGTGTCGTCGGTGGTCAACGAGGGCAACGGTGTCTACACGGTCACGTACACCTCGAAGAAGGCTGGTGACTACACCGCGGCCCTGACCTACAAGTCGCAGAAGGTCGGCAACGACGAGCCCATCGCGTTCGTGGCGGGACCGGTTTCTCCCGGTAACTCCATGGTGACGGTCAACCCCTCGACGCAGGTCGTGGGCGCCCCCGTGACGATCACCGTGACGGCTCGCGACAAGTTCGACAACCCGGTTTTCGGCCTGCCGAGCAACCAGGTGGTCGTCGTCGGAAAGGACACGGGCGCCAAGAAGCTGCCCGACCTGGCCCTGTCCAACTTCCAGGAGATCGCTCCCGGGGTGTACACCTACTCGGCGACGTCGAAGCGCGTCGGTGAGTTCGAGGTGTCCGCGACGGTGACGGGCGTGCCCCTGCTGCAGCACCCGCACGTCACCTTCATCCATGGCGGCGTGTGCGTGAGCAACTGCGAGCCGTGGACCGACGAGAACGTCACCCGTTTCGAGATGGTCACCAACGACCAGTTGGCGAACGGCAAGGCCCAAGACACCGCGAAGGCCTGGGCGTACGACACCTATGGCAACGAGGTCCCCGGCGCGGTCGTGGTCGTCACAGACCAGTCCACCGGCGCTCTGGCCGGCGTGCTGACTCCTGGGACGCAGACCGTGGTGACCGGTGAGGACGGGACCGCCATGGTGGCCTGGACCTCCACCAAGGTCGGCACATTCACCGCCGAGGGCACCATCGACGACCTGCGACCTGTCACAGGCGTGATGAGCCAGATCCGGTTCACGAACGGCGCGGCCGATCCGGCCATGTCCGAGATGCGGGTCACCCCGGCGTCCCCGATCGTCGTCGGCAACGCCTACACGGTGACGGTGACGGCCAAGGACTCCACGGGCAACCTGGTGTCCGACGCGACGGTCTCCTTCTCCCTCGATCCCACCACTCCCGCCTCGCTGAGCGCCACCACCTGCGTGACGAACATCGATGGCGAGTGCTCGGTGACCGTCACCTCCAAGCTGGTGACGACGGTCGACATCCACGGGACCCTGCCGAAGAACGGCGTCCAGACCGACATCGGCGGCAACAAGGACCCGAAGAAGGCCAGCCCCCAGACGGTGTCCTTCATCGCAGGACCGGTCTGCGTGGTCAACTGCACCCCGGTCGACCCGACGCATGTGACTCGCGTCGAGGTCGTCACCGACGGCGTGGAAGCCAACGGCACGGCATCCGATGTGGCGAAGGTGTGGGCGTACGACACGTACGGCAACCCGGTGGCGAAGGCCGCGATCACCTCCACGACGACCGACACGGCGTTGACGATCGTGACCCCGATCGCGGCGACGAGCGCCGACGGGACGAGCGAGATCGACTATCGTTCCACGGTGAAGGGCCCCCATGTGGCCGCTGTGAGGATCGCCGGCCTGGTGCCGGTGACCGCGACCAGCATGGACGGCACGGTGACCACTGACGGGACGATCACGTTGAACTTCGGGTCGGGCAGCGCGGACGCGTCGCACTCCTTCCTGACGATCGACCCGACGACCTCTCAGATCGTGGGCAAGACCTTCACGGTGACCGCTCACCTGAACGATGTCAACGACAATCCGGTCGAGGGCGCGACGGTGACCTTCCCCGCAGTGACGAACCTGACCTTCTCGGCCACGTCCTGCGTGTCGGACTCCGCCGGCCTGTGCTCGGTGGACGTGACCTCGAAGCTCGTGGGCACCTACACCGTCTCGGGACGCCTGAACGGCCTGCCGCTGCGCAACACGGTCGACGCCCAGTTCACGCACGGTCCGGTCTGCACGGTCAATTGCGAGCCGGTCGACGCGACCCACGTCACGCGGGTGGAAGTCACCACCAACGGACAAGAGGCCGATGGCCAGTCTCGCGACATCGCGACCGCGTACGCCTATGACAAGTACGGCAATGCGGTGCCCGGCGCCGTGACGGCCTCCACCCAGGTGAAGGGCGAGACGGGTCTGACGGTTCAGCCCGACATCGCCGTCACGGACGGCAACGGCGTCACGTCCATCTGGTACACCTCCACTGTGCGGGGCACGTATCACGCTGACGTCACCCTCGACGGACAGATCCCCGACGGGTCCCCTGTCGCCGTGAGCTTCGGCAACGGCAACGGCGATCCCGCCCACTCGGGTTGGGTCATCACGCCGGCGAGCCCGTTGATCGTCGGCAAGGACGCGGCCAACACGTACACCGCGACCGCGACGATCCATGACAAGACCGACAACGCTGTTCCTGGCGCCGTCGTCACCTTCCAGATCGATCCGGATGGTCCGACCTTCGATCCGGTCAACACCTGCGTCACGAACGACTCCGGTGTCTGCTCGGTGAAGGTGTGGTCGACTCGTTCGGGCACCTACGCCGTGTCGGCGTCGATCGCCCAAGGGCCGATCAACAACACCGACACCAAGCAGGCGGCCGCGTCCGTCGCATGGAAGGCCGACCAGGTCTGCTCGCACCTCGAAGGCTGCGACCCGGTCGATCCCAACCTGCCGGCGGACCTGCGTACCCGCGTGATCGTCACGACCGACTACCAGGTGGCCAACCTGGTGCAGCAGGACATCGCGACGGTGTGGGCCTTCGACAAGTGGGGCAACGCGGTCGAGGGCGGCCTGGTGAAGTCCACCACCGCTGATTCCGACCTGAACATCCAGACCGGCATCAACGCCATCGACAAGGATGGTCGCTCGACCATCTGGTACACGACCAAGGTCGCGGGAGCGCACATCGCGAACGTGACCGTGGACGGGTTCCGTCCGGTGGGCGATCCGATCACCCTGAACTTCGTCGCTGGCGAGGTCTGCGTGGTCGAAGCCGGCGACGACTGCCAGGATCCGAATCACCTGACCCACGTGGCCGTCACGCTCAACGATCAGAAGATCGGTGGCAACGACATCGTGACCGCGTACGCCTACGACAAGTATGGCAACCCGGTCCAGGCGCCGTTCACCATCGCGACGTCCGACACGAAGCTCAACCTCAAGGGCGCCAGCTACGTCGCGTCGACGGTCATCACCACCGGCGCCGACGGCACGGTCACCATGAACGCCATGTCATGGCGCTCCGGTGTCCACCTGGCCACGGCGACGGTGAAGGGCGTCGAACTGACCAACCACGGTTCCCCGTTGAAGCCCAACTTCGTGGGCGGGCCCCAGGCGCCGGTGATCACCGGTCCGGAAGACGGCACCGTCACCAACGACAACGAGCCCGTCATCGAAGGCACGGGCGACGTGCCCGGCGACGAGATCACGGTGAGGGACGACGACGGCGTGGTGTGCACCGCGACCGTCCAGCCCGACCTCACCTGGTCGTGCTCGCCTGACGAGCCGCTGATGGATGGCGACCACACCCTGGTGGCCGACGAGACCGACGAGCACGGAAACCCGTCCGACCCGTCCAACACGGTGACGATCACGATCGACACCGTCCCGCCGAATCCTCCTGTCCCGGATCCGAGCAACGGCTCCAAGATCACGGGCAAGACGGACAAGGACACCACTGTGACAGTGCGTGACAAGGACAATCAGCCGGTCAAGGGGTGCATCGACATCGTTCCCGAAGCCGACGACACCTTCGTCTGCTACCCCGAGACGATCCTTCCCCCGTTCTCCGAGGTCACCCTCGTGGCCAAGGACCCCGCGGGCAACGTGTCGGATCCGTCCGACCTGATCATCCGTCCGATCCGTGTCGAGGTCGCCTACCCGATCAGGGACGGCGGCGAGACTCAGGTGGCGACCGCGTACAACTTCAACCCGTACGAGGAAGTCTGCCTGACGATGGCCTCCCCGCTGGTGGAGATCGAGTGCAAGGACGCCGACGCCAACGGTGTGGCGACCTTCACCTACACGGTGCCGATGGGGACTCCGGTCGGAAGCACGCAGGTCGTGACGGCGACGGCGAAGCTGTCCGGACAGACCTCGGCCCACTTCCTGATCGCCACGCCGCAAGCCGTGGTCATCAAGACCGGTGGATCGGTGGCTCACCCAGAGCCGCTGCGAGGGCTCGTCATCGTGCTCATCGTTGCGGGTGCCACGCTGGGGGTGCGCACAATCCGCAGAGATAAGGAGGGTTCCCTCACCTCCTGAGGCTGTTAGTAGCCGCCTCACTCGCTGGCCTGTTCTCCTCCGGGACAGGCCAGCGAGGCATGTCCGCAGTCCGCGCACACCTGACTCATGGGGTTGGGAAAGGGTGCGAGGCGATCATGCGTCGCACATGTCGAACCAAGGAGCGCGAGGGTCCGAAGACCTGCTAACATCTCAACTCATAGCGTCGCTTGCCAATCGGCGAGAACTTCCCAAAGAAGGAAAGGTGTCCAGTATGACTGAGAAGCCGGCATACCCTGGTGTCCCAGATGTGATCAATGGCAACGGGGCCGTGGCCTATGTCATGAAACACGTCTGCGGTGGTGTGATCGGGTATCCCATCACGCCCTCGACGGAGATCTCTGAGATCTTCGAAGCGGGCAGAGCCGAAGGCCAACTGAACGTGTGGGGCAAGCACCCCTTCTTCGTTGAGGCCGAAGGCGAGCACTCCGCCCAGTCGGGCGCCTTGGGCGCCTCGCTCATCGGCGGCAACTTCATCTCCAACGCGAGTTCCGCCCAGGGCATCCTGTACGGCTTGGAATCCCACTACGTCACGGCCGGGAAGACTCTCGGCGGCTTCGTCCTCCAGGTCGCGGCCCGTGTGGTGACCCGCCACTCCTTGAACGTCATGGCCGGCCATGACGACATCTACTCGTTGCTGCCCGCCGGGTACACGATCTTCTTCGGGTCCGACCCCCAGGAGGCCGCCGACCTGGCCGCCATCGCGTTCCGCACCACGTCCCTGACCCTGGTGCCCACCGCCAACGCCATGGACGGCTTCGCCACCAGCCACGTCATGAGCGAAGTCCTGCTGCCCGAGCCCGAACTGCTCAAGTCGTACCTCGGCGATCCCATGGGCCGCATCGCGTGCCCGACCGTGGCCCAGGAAGTCCTGTTCGGCGCGAAGGGCCGCGTGGACTACCTGACGAAGTGGATCGACAACCACCGCGACCGTCTCGACGGCGAAGGGGCCGCCGCCCTGCGTACCTACCTCACGCAGAACGCGGACGCCATCGAAGCCGACAACGAGGGAAGCCTCGTCTCCAGCACGGAGATCCACCTGCCCCAGGCGCTGCGCGGCGCGTGGAGACGCGCGTGGAAGGGCGCCTGGCAGAAGGGCACGCGCCAGCGCGTCCCCGCCATCCTCGATCCGAACAACCCCGGACTCGTGGGCGGTGTGCAGAACCAGGTCGATTTCCAGGCCGGCGCCGCCGACCACCGCGCGCACTTCGCCTCGGCTGTGCCGGGCTTGGTGCGCCAGGCCATGCGCGAGTACTCCGAGCTCACAGGACGCGAGTACGCCCCGGTGAGGACGTACGGCCCCGAGGACGCCGAGATGGTCATCGTCGGTCTCGGCTCGATCACCGACGACGTGCGCGGCCTCCTGCCGTATTTCGAGAGCCAGGGGATCAAGGTCAAGGTCGTCTCGATCAAGCTGCTGTCTCCGTTCCCGGCTGACGAGTTCATCGCGGCCATCGCCGGCGCCAAGCAGGTCACGGTCCTGGAGCGCTCCGAGGACACCGCCCTCGTGCGCGCCACGAAGCAGGCCATGTTCGAGGCGGGGATCTCCTCCTCCGACGTACAGTTCACGACCGCCATCTTCGGCCTGGGCTCCCACGACGTCCAGCCGCGCGACCTGATCGCCGTGGTCCAGAACATGATCGACGGCCCCAAGACCCCCTTGGTGTACGTCGGTTCGCAGTTCTTCGTGAAGAACCCCGCCACGCCGACCCTGGCGGCCCTCCAGGACCGCATGCGGGCCGCGTACCCCGAGACCGAGGCCATGGCGCTGCCCACGGGTGACAACCCCAGCGGGCTCTTCCCCGCCGACGCCCTGCGCATCCGCTTCCACTCTGTGGGCGGGTACGGCACGGTGGCCACGGGCAAGCTCCTCACCGACATGCTCTCCTCGATGCTGGGCATGCACTCGAAGTCCGCGCCCAAGTACGGGTCGGAGAAGTCGGGCGCCGCCACGAACTTCTACATCACCTTGTCTCCGGAGCCGGTGCTGTTCACCAACAACAGCCTCGAAGACATCGAGATCGTCATCTCGCCCGACCACAAGGTCTTCGAGCACGAGCGTCCCCTGCGCGGGCTCGTGGAGGGCGGGACCTTCATCATGCAGTCCGACCGTTCGCCGTTGGACGTGTGGACGTCGCTGCCGCCGTACGCCCGCAAGGAGATCCGTGACAAGCACATCAGCTTCCTCGTGATCGACGCGTTCGGCGTCGCCAAGCGCCACGCGCCCTCGGCCAACCTGGAGACCCGCATGATGGGCATCGCCTTCATCGGCGCCATCATCGGCCACGTGGACCGCATCACGCACGGCGCCGATCAGCAGCAGGCCAAGGATCTGGCACGCCACGAGTTGGAGAAGAAGTTCGGGTCCAAGGGCGCGGCCGTCGTCGACGGCAACATGGCTGTGGTCGTGGACGCCATCGACGCCACCCAGAAGGTCGACTACTCGCTGCCGGAGTTCCTCTCCGCCGAGGCCACCACGGTCAACAAGCTGCCCGTCCTGTCCGGACGTCTCGTCCCCTCCACGGGGTCGGCGCCGTCGGGGCTGTACGACCCCGCGTACTTCGACGACATGATCGCCCGCCCCTTCCGCGAGGGCTGGGCCGGCCAGGCGCCGGTCCTTCCGGGCACGGGCATGTTCATCCCGCCGGCCACCGGCGCGGCGAAGAACAAGGGCATCTTCCGTCGCGAGGCCCCCGTGGTCGATCTGGAGAAGTGCACGGCCTGTCTGGAGTGCGCGCTCGCGTGCCCCGACTCGGCCATCCCCAACCAGGCCCATGAGATCGTCGACCTGCTGACCCGCGCCGTGCGTTCGGCCCGTCTGCAGGACGAGCACAAGGCGTACCTGCTCACCTTCGTGGCCGCATGGGCCGAGAAGATCCGTGCGGACCTGCTCGAGGACACCAAGGCCAAGGGCTTCGCCGACGTCGTCGCCTCGACGGCCACGGTCATCCCCAACCTGACGAAGGAGCACCTGGACGCCATCATGGCCGAGGTGGCGGCTTTCCCCGTCGGACGCATCCGCCCGATCTTCGACCAGATGGAGAAGAAGACCCCCGGCTCCGGGGCGATGTACTCCGTCGTGATCGACCCGTGGAAGTGCACCGGCTGCCTGCAGTGCGTCGAGGTCTGCGGCCCCGGGGCCCTCAGCTCGATGGCGCAGACCGACGAGTCCGTGGAGGAGATGGAAGCCACGTTCGCGCGGTTCACCCAACTGCCCAACACCCCTGAGCGGTTCATGGAAGGGGCGGCGAGCCCGGGCGGCGACGCGAAGCGCATCCTCATGGACCACGACTCGTACTACGCCCTGGCCGGTGGCCACGGCGCGTGCAAGGGTTGCGGCGAGGTCACGGCGACCCACTTGGTCACCGCGTTGGCGCAGACGGTCGGCCGCGAGAAGCGCGCCCGTCACATCGGCGAGATCGAATCCCTGATCTACAGCCTGACAAGCAAGGTCAGTTCTGTGGACCTGGTCCGCGCCGAGCGTATCCATGCCGCTATCCAGCAGTTGGAGGCGAGCCTGTGGCTGTACGAGTCCGGACCGACCGGTCGCGGACCCTCCTCGGCGGTCATCGTCAACTCAACCGGCTGCTCGTCGGTGTACGCGTCGACGTTCCCGTCCAACCCCTTCACCCAGCCCTGGCTGAACTCCTTGTTCCAAGACGCGCAGGCGTCCGCCGTGGGCGTCTTCGAAGGCATCGTGTCCCACTATGTCGACGAGGTCAAGGCCCGTCGCGTGGCCGAGTTGGAACTGGCCGACGCCTACGACCCGAAGGTCCATGACAAGGCGTTGTCCACTCTGACGTGGCGGCAGTTCACCGACGATGAGATGGACGCGCTTCCCGTGGTCCTGACCATCTCCGGCGACGGCGCGGCCTACGACATCGGCTTCGGCGCGATGTCGAGGGTGCTCACCAGCCAGACCCCGGTCAAGATGCTCATCCTCGACACCGGTGGCTACTCCAACACCGGCGGCCAGGCGTCCACGGCCTCGTACACGGGTCAGAACGCCGACCTGGCCAGGTACGGCAAGGCTCACAAGGGTAAAGAGGAGAAGCGCAAGGAACTCGCCCTCCTGGCGGCCATGCACCCGGATGTGTACGTGGCCTCCGTCTCGACGGCGATGCACTCCCACTTCCTGGCCGCGTCGGCTCGCATGATCGGCTACCCGCACGGGTCGGCCCTCCTGCAGGTCTACACCCCCTGCGGCTTCGAACAGGGCTTCGGCGACGACATGTCCAACGAGCGCGCACGCATGGCGGTACGTTCACGCATGGCGCCGCTGTTCGTCCATGACCCCATGGCCGGCGACACCATGCCCGAGCGGCTCTCGCTGGACGGCAACCCCGAGATCGACAAGGCGTGGGCGACCCAGAACCTGAGGCACGTGGACGCCTCTGGCGCCACGCAGGTGATGAGCATGCCGTACACCCCGGCCGAGTTCGCGTACGCCGAGATCCGGTTCGCCAAGCACTACAAGCGTCTGGCCGCCGACGCTCCGCTGCCCACACCGATCGCGGAGTACGTGGCTCTGGCGCCGTCGGCGCGCAAGGGTCGTACCCCGTACATCGTCACCACAGACGCGAACTCTCGTCTGGTCCAGATGGCGGTGTCGGGCACGATCGTGTCCCTGGTCGAGGATCGCCAGCGCAACTGGCAGTTGCTGCGGTTCCTCGCCGGGCGTGACGCCGAGTTGTCCGCCAAGGACGCCGAGAAGGCCCTGAAGGCCCTTCAGGCGGAGTTAGCCGACGCGCAGACGGGTCGCGAGCAGGGCTTGGACGAGATCGCCCACGCCTTGGCACAGCTGGCCACCGGCGCCAAGTCGGGGTCGGTGTCCATCCCCAGCTTCGGGGCTGGCGCGGCGCCGGTCCAGCCGGTCGCTCCGGCTGCCGCCGAGGCCGCCCCGGCTGCCGAGACGGCCCCTGTCGCGCCCAGCGCGTCAGGATTGGGCCCGAAGCCTGCGGGCGCGCCGATCTGGCTCGCCGAGCAGGACATCCCCAAGTGCACCGACTGCGCCACGTGTTACCAAGAGCTGCCGGCCATCTTCGAGCAGACGACGATCGTGGTCAACGGCGAGGCCCTTGACGTGTCCCGCATGAAGCCGGGCGCACTCGATTCCCTGGTAGTCACCCCCGAACTCGCCGTCGTGATCGAACGAGTGAAGGGCACATGCGATTCGGAGATCATCCAATGAGCGACCGCACCTCAGAACTGACCCTGCTGGCCCAGCGTCTCGACGCCGACCCGAGATCCTTCCGCGACATCTTCATCGCGGACGGAGTCTCGGCGGTCGCCGGGGCCTTCCTGGACGGGAACGAGCTCGACGAGGACTTTGTCACTCGCATGTGGGAGATCCTGCTGGAAGCCGGGGACGCGTCGACCGTGCTCATGCGCTTCCTGTGGAACCTGCCGCTGGGCAAGCAGCGCCTGTGGCTGCGTGGGGTGGACCAACACCTCTCGCAGCGCTACCCGATGTTCGCCGGGTTGTCGAAGCTGTGGCCGGCGCAAGCCGGCATGGGGCCGTACATCCGTACCCCCGAAGAGCGCAGCAACGACTTCGAGCTGGTCAACAAGGGGTACATGGGCTACATGGACCTCGGGTACTCCCTGCGCGAGGTGGAACTGTTCGTGTGGTTGGAAGCCCTGCGTGACAAGCAGTGCGCGGAGAAGCCCTGCGAGATCGGCAAGCTGATCGAGGGACGGGCCGGACGCGAGGGCGGGTGCCCTGTCCAGGTGCACATCCCCACGATGTTCGAGCTGATCGGGCTGGGCAAGTTCGACGAGGCCGTGGCCATGCTCCACGACTGCAACCCCTTGCCGAACGTGACGGGGCGGGTGTGCCCCCAGGAGAAGCAGTGCCAGGGGGTGTGCATCCACAAGAACCCCATGTCGATCGGACAGGTCGAATGGTTCTTGCCCGAATGGGACAAGGCCGCGCATCCCGGCGGCGCCTTGCAGCGCCTGGAAGGGACGCCGGATCCGTGGGTCGTGGGCACGAAAGCGCCCGTGGCCATCGTCGGATCGGGCCCCTCGGGGTTGATCAACGCCTATCTTCTCGCTCGTGCCGGTCATCCGGTGACGGTCTTCGAGGCGTTCCACGAACTGGGCGGGGTGCTGCGCTTCGGCATCCCGGAGTTCCGTCTGCCGAACAAGCTCGTCGATGACGTCGTCGAGATGATCCGTGCGTTGGGCGGCAAGTTCGTGACGAACTTCGTCGTCGGCAAGACCGCGACCCTGCAGGACCTCAAGGACGCGGGCTTCGCCCATGTCTTCGTCGGGTCCGGCGCCGGGTTGCCGATGTTCCTCAACGTCCCCGGCGAGCACCTGCTGAACGTGATGAGCGCCAACGAGTTCCTGACCCGCGTCAACCTCATGCACGCGGACTCGCCGGAGTTCGAGACGCCGTTGCCGTACGTGGACGGGAAGACCGTGCTCATCATCGGCGGCGGCAACACCGCCATGGACGCGGCTCGTACGGCCCGCCGCCTCGGCGGCCACGTGACCATCGTCTACCGCCGTACCCAGGCGGAGATGCCGGCCCGTGTCGAAGAGTTGGAGCACGCCCTCGAAGAGGGGATCCAGCTTCGGCTGCTGCGTACCCCGGTGGCCTTCCTGGGCGACGACAAGAACTTCGTCACCCAGGCCATCGTGGACGTCATGGAGTTGGGCGAGCCCGACGCCTCCGGGCGTCGTCGGCCCATGCCGACCGGCACGACCGAGACCATGGACGCCGATCTGGTCATCATGGCCCTGGGCAACGCGGCCAACCCGATCATCCGGGAGTCCGAGCCCAGGCTGAGCGTGGACAAGTGGGGCGTCTTCCAGTTGCGTGACGGCAGCCAGGAGACCAACCTCGACGGGATCTACACCGGCGGCGACGCGGCTCGTGGCGGTTCGACGGCCATCTTGGCCGCCGGCGACGGGCAGTCGGCGGCGCAGGAGATCATGGGCGCGGATGGGGGCGCCGGGAACGTCGCTGCTGCTCTGGCCTTCACCGAGAAGGCTCAGACCGCGCCTGTCATCCTGGCACGCCGCGAGTTGAGCCCCGGCATCGTCGAGTTCCGCGTCAAGGCGCCGGCCATCGCCGCGTCGGCGCAGGCGGGGCAGTTCGTCCGTGTCCATCCGCGCGACGGCGGGGAGTTGATCCCCCTGACGCTGGCCGATTGGGACGCCAAGCAAGGGTGGATCACCATCGTGATCCAGGCCATGGGCGTGTCCTCCATCGAGATGAACAAGATGCAGGTGGGGGAGCGCTTCGAGGGGATCGCCGGGCCGCTGGGTCGTCCTTCCCACCTGCAGAAGGCCACCAAGGGCACGGTCGTCTTCACCGCCGGCGGGCTCGGCCTGCCTCCGGTGTACCCGATCATGCGCGAGCACCTGCGACTGGGCAACCACGTCACTCTCATCGCCGGCTTCCGCTCCAAGGAGCTGATGTTCTGGACCGAGGCCAACGAGTACGTCGGACGCATCAAGGCGGAGTTCGGCGACTTGCTCGACATCGTGTACACCACGAACGACGGGTCCTACGGGATCGAGGGTTTCGTGACCGTGCCGTTGCAGAAGATGCTGGAGGACAAGGTGGCGATCGAGAAGGTCGTCACCATCGGCCCCCCGCTGATGATGCGCTCGGTGTCGGATCTGACCAAGCCCTACGGTGTCGAGACCGAGGCGAGCCTCAACTCGATCATGGTGGACGCCACGGGGATGTGCGGAGCGTGCATGGTCCCGTACCACGAGGGCGGCGAGCTGGTGCGCAAGCACGCCTGCATCGACGGCCCTGAGTTGGACGCCCACCTGATCGACTGGGACAAGTTCCTCCCCCGGTTCTCGCTGTTCAAGGCCCAAGAGGCCGAGGCCAGGACCCGCCACGGGTACTGAGACCTCCTAGACGGGTGATGCCCGGTCGGACCGCGTCCCATGACGCAGCCCGACCGGGCATCGTCATGTCCCCGGGTCGTCATATCGCCCGTATGTCCGTTCCTTTCCCCCTTCGCCCCACCCTCGCCCACAGCAACAAGGAAGGTTCAATCCCGCGAGGGGCCGTACGCAGCCCCGAATCTGGTCCGGGGGGTGCCCCACCACACCCTTAAGGTGATATCATGTACACGTTCAGCCGGCCTCGGCGCACTACCCGCCGACGACCATCATCGTTCAGTTAATGATCTTCAATAACGGGGGTTCATTACATAGTTTCAAATATCGAAATTTGCTAGATCTTGAGTAATACCTTGTCACAGAGCTCATTACTTGCTAGTGATGGATGTTTTGGGGATCCAATGCGTTCTTAATAATTCGCAGATTCATCAATAATCTTGGATGATTCCAGCTACTAGATGCCATATAAATGATGGATAGCATCGCTGCGAACAGTCACACGGGACACACCTGATCCAGCACAGCTACAAAAGGAGGCTTAATTATGTCGGCATCGACGCCCTCGCGTAATGGCGAGTTGACGTATGACCAAATCAGCGCCGGTAGGCGGTGGTTCATCCTCATCCTCGCCAGTATCGGGAGTTCTATCATCTACGCTCCCGCCTATCTGAAGGCGGTCTTCTATGATCCGCTGCAGAAGGCGCTGGGAGTGACGAACACAGAACTCGGCGCCGTGTTCGGCGCATATGCGATCACCGCATTGATCTGCTATCTGCCGTCCGGCATCATCGCGGACAAGGTGCGCATGCGCACCCTCTCGTCCGTCGGGTTCATCTCGACGGCCATCCTGACAGGCGTCTACGCGATGCTGCCGAGCCTCGCTCTGCTGTACGTCGTGTTCATCTGCATGGGCATCACCACGATTTTCATCTGGTGGGGCGTGCGCTACAAGCTGGTGCGACTGGTGTCCAAAGAAGACGAGTACCCCAAGCGCATCGGCCTGTCCTACGGCATCTACGGCGTGGCCGGCCTCCTCATCGGCTTGGTGTCCACTGCGATCGTGGCCATGGTCGGGACGAACCTGAACCTCGGCGTGTCGATCTACCTGTGGTTCCTCGCGGGCCTCATCATGCTGCTCGGCATCCTGTCCTGGCTGTTCATTCCCAAGTTCGCGGACGAGATCAAGTCCGACGGCAGCGGCTTCAACCTGTCGGAGTTCGTCTCAGCCTTCCGTAACCCTGTGGTCTGGATCGCCGCGATTTCGCTGTTCTTCGTCTACTTCTTCTACACCGGCGTCACCTACACGACTCCGTACATGACGGGCATCCTCGGCGCGTCCCTGGCGGTCACGACCATCATCGCCAACATCCGTAACTATGGAATCACGCTCATATCTGGTCCCGCGTTCGGCTTCATCGCCAACCGGTTCAAGCCGTCGCGTGTCATCGTCGCCGGGTCGCTGGCGTTCATCGTCGCCCTCCTGGCTCTCATGATCCTGCCCGAGAAGTCGAGCATGGTCGTCGTCGCCCTCATCCTCGTGGTCCTGCTCGGCTTCATCGCCAACGGCTCCTTCTCGGTGGTGTCCGCCCAACTCACAGAGGGCAAAGTCCCCCTGCATTATTTCGGTGCCGCAACCGGCCTGCTGTCGATCATCGGGTTCCTGCCCGACACCTTCTCCAGCACATGGTTCGGCGCGATCATGGACTCTCATACGGACACGGCCGGCGCCGTCAGCGCCAGCGCGTACCAAATGATCTTCATGATCCTGATCATCTCAGCCGTCCTGGCTGCGGTGTCTTCCCTGGTGCTGTTCTTCTACTTGCGCAACAAGAAGAGGGCAGCGATTGATGAGCCGTCCACGCCCGCATCGGCGTGACGGCATAGGAGTGTAGACGATGGTTGCCGAGAATAAGCTGCCCGTGTTGGATATGTTGTCCGATGCGATGCGCGATGTCGTCCGGATATCTGCGGAGTTGGCCCCTGAGGCCTACGACACCTCCGCCGGTTTCGAGGCCATGCGTGCGGCATACGTTCTCGAGCGCCGTTATTGGAACGAAGGCGGGCCCGCGATGAGCAGCACCCGCGATACGGAGATAGCTACGCCGGATGGGCAAGTGACTGTACGTTTCCACACCCCGCAGGGGGCTCCCCCAAAGTCTCCCGCGATCGTCTACATCCACGGAGGTGGCTTCGTACTCGGCGGCCTCGACACCCATGACAAGATCATGCGCGTCCTGGCCGACGAGACGAAGTCAATCGTGGTCGGGGTTGATTATTCGCTCTCCCCCGAGGCCAAATTCCCCACAGCCGTAGTGCAGTGTGTGTCGGTGGCTCAGCACCTTCACAAAAACGGGGCTCATTACGGCATTGACGGCGACAAATTGGGGTTCGCCGGCGATTCAGGTGGTGCGATGCTGTGCCTCGGGTCTTACCTCTATCTGAGGGATGAGATGGGCGAAGGAACGGGGTACGTAAAAGCTCTGTTGCTTTATTACGGTATGTTCGGGTTGCGCGACTCCATCTCGCGGCGACTCTTGGGCGGGCCCTGGGATGGGTGCGCTCAAGAGGACCTGGACTACTACATGCAGTGCTATCTGGCCTCGCCGGAGGACGCGTACAGCCCCTATGTGGACTGTCTCTCCGCCGACCTGCGCCAGATGCCTCCCGCGTTCATCGTGGCGGCCGAATTGGACCCGTTACGCGATGACTCCACAGCGCTCGCCTCGATCCTCGATCGCCATGATTCACCCAATCGTCTCGTCGTCTTTCCCGGTGTCCTGCACGCCTTTCTACACAACTCGCGGCACCTGCCCGAAGCCATGGACGCTTTGCGGCAGGGCGCCGCGTTCTTCCGCGAGGCGGTTTCCGCCACGCCCCCAGAGCCCAAACCAACAACAACCAACTAACAATAAGGAGACCCACCATGGATTTCGCCCTGAATGACGAACAGCAGCTATTTGTTCAAAGTGTCCGAGAGCTCATGCAACGTGAGAACTGGGACGCCTATTTCGCGGAATGCGACAACGAGCACGTCTATCCCGAGCGTTGGGTGAAGGCCCTGTGCGAACTCGGCTTCGATCTCATCATGCTTCCTGAGGAGCACGGCGGCCTCAACATGGGTCTGGTCACCCTGGCCGCGGTCTACGAAGAACTGGGCCGCTGGTGCGCGCCGACCTATGTGCTCTATCAGCTCCCCTGCTTCGACACGATCCTGCGCGAGGGCAACCCCGTCCAGATCGAGAAGGCGCTGTCCTACGTCGGCACCGGCAAGCAGATCTGGAACTCCGCCTGCACCGAGCCCGGCGCCGGATCCGATGTCGGCGCCCTGCAGACCACGTACGCCCGCAGGGACGGCAAGATCTACCTCAATGGCCACAAGACCTTCATCACCTCCTCGGCCCACGTGCCGTAC
Organism: Propionibacteriaceae bacterium; assembly: GCA_009780915.1. Taxonomy (GTDB): domain Bacteria; phylum Actinomycetota; class Actinomycetes; order Propionibacteriales; family Propionibacteriaceae; genus WQYJ01. The sequence continues at coordinate 28,696 of WQZD01000022.1, read as the reverse complement.
CTGGTGATCATGGCTCGCAACGCGGACGACCGGGACGTCTTCACCGAGTTCTTCGTCGACATGAGCCTTCCGGGCATCAAGATCGAGCCGCTGCACAAGCTGGGCCTGCGTATGGACTCCTGCTCCGATGTCTACCTCGACAACGTCGAACTGGACGAGTCCGACATCTTCGGCACAGAGGGCAACGGCTTCAAGCGCGGCATCAAGGACTTCGACCTCGAGCGCTTCCTGGTCGGCGCCTGTGACTACGGCTGGGCCCTGGGCGCCTTCGAGGACGCCGCTCGCTACGCCAACGTGCGCGTGCAGTTCGGCAAGCCGATCGGCCGCTTCCAGCTCAACCAGCTGAAGTTCGCCGAGATGGCCATCCGTCTGAACTCCATGAAGAACATGCTGTTCGAAACCGCGTGGTGCTACGACAAGGGTGAGATGACCTCCGCGCAGGCGGCCATGTGCAAGTACTTCTGCACCAACGCGGCCGCCGACGTGGTCGACGACGCCATCCAGATCTTGGGCGGCGTGGCCGTGGCCGGCGACCACAGGATCCAGCGTCTGTGGCGCGACCTCCGCGTGGAGCGCATCAGCGGTGGCACCGACGAGATGATGATCCTCACCGTCGCCAAGGGCGTCTTGCGCCAGTACGCCGAGTAGGAGCACCCATGAGCATCCCCACCCAGAAGCCGTCCTTCGGCACACTGGATGATGTCCGCGTGGTGTATGCGGCCGTGGAGCTAGCAGTGCCGAAGGCCTGCTGCTTCATGGCCGACTGGGGCGCCGACGTCACCTGGATCGAGAACACCGCCGCGGGCGACACGATCCGCGACACGGCGTGGATCAAGCAGGCCGAACGGCGCAACCAACGCTCCATCGCCTTGGACTACTTCTCCCCAGAAGGCACCGAGGTCCTCCTCAAGATGATCGAGAACGCGGACGTGTTCATCGAGGCGAGCAAGGGCGGCACCTTCGCCAAGCGTGGCATCTCCGACGAGGTCTTGTGGGCCCGCAACCCCAAGCTGGTCATCGTCCACGTGTCCGGGTTCGGCCAGACGGGCGTCCCCGAGATGGTCACCCGGGCCGCGTACGACCTGACGGTCATGGCCTACAGCGGGTACATGAGCCAGAACGGCACCCCGGAGCAGCCCGTGAACCCCGGGCCGTACGCCGGCGACTACATCAACTCCTTGATGATCCTGTCCTCCACCTTGGCCGCCCTGCACCGCGTGGGCGTGACCGGGAAGGGCGAGAGCGTCGACGTGGCGATGTACGAGACCCTGCTGTCCATCGGGCAGTACTACCTGGTCGACTACCTCAACGCCGGGATCATCTGGCCTCGTCCGGGCGCGCGCAACCAGAACCTGTGCGCGATCGGCGAGTACCGGTGCGCGGACGGCTTCATCGGCCTGTGCGTGTACGGGGTCCCGCAGAACAAGTACTTGCTGGAGGTCATCGGACTCGGCGAGCTGTGGGGCACCCCCGACTATCCCGAGGACACGTCCGGCCTGTGGCTGTCCAGCCCCAAGGCGGAACTGATCGAGGCGAAGTTGGAGGAGTACCTCTCCACCCGCAACGTGGACGACGTCGAGAAAGACTTCGCCGCCCACCGCATCGCGGCTCAGAAAGTCATGGAGTTCCCCGACCTTGTGGCCGAGGAGCATCTGGAGCGTCGTGGAGTGTGGCAGAACTGGCAGACCGCCGACGGCGAGGAGTTCAAGGGCCTGGGAGTCTTCCCGGTCTTCCAGCGCAACCCCGGCCGCACCTGGCGTCCCATGCCGGGCCACGGGTACGACACCGTCGACGTTCTGCGTCGGGCGGGGTACACCGACGAGCAGATCGCCCAGTTCGTCGAATCCGGCGTCGTGCTCCCCCCATCCGCAACAGGAACCGAATAAGGAGAATCAAATGAGAATCGTTGCCTGTTTCAAGGTCTCGCCCGAGGCCCAAGACATTCAAGCCCGTCCCGACCGGAGTCTCAACCTGGACCGGGCCGTCTGGAAGATCGGCACCTATGACCTGAACGCCATCGAGGCTGCTCGCCAACTGGCCGACCAGGTCGGCGACGCGACCGTCATCGGCCTGAGCGCCGGTGGATCGGCCCTCGCCAACGCCAAGCTGTCCAAGGACGCCCTGTCACGCGGCTTGGACGAACTCGCCACCGTCGTGGACGAGGCCCTGCCGATGGCTGAGCCCTTCCAGACCGCCGACATCCTGGCGCGCGCCGTGGGTCAGCTCTCCGGAGTCGATCTCGTGATCCTGGGCGCCGGGTCATCGGACGTGTACGCCCAGCAGGTGGGCAACCAGCTTGGCGCCATCCTGGGATGGCCCACGCTCAACGCGGTGGAGACCATCGCCCCCCAGGGCGATCACGTCACCGTCGAGCGTCCTCTCGAAGACGGTGTCCAGGTCGTGGAGGTGGCGCTTCCTGCGGTGCTGTCCGTGACCTCGGGCGCCAACACCCCCCGCATCCCTGGGATGAGGGACGTGCTGGCCGCCGGCAAGAAGCCGACCACGACCCTCGAGGTCGGTCCGGTCCTCGCCCCGACGGCTCGCCTGGTGTCCGAATTGGCCTCTGAGCAGGTCGATCGTCGGCACATCGTCATCGAAGGCGCCGCCGCAGACGCAGCCGCCGAACTCGCCACCTATCTCAAAGCGCTGTGAGGAGTGAACATGAAATCAATCTGGGTAATCGCACACGACGCGGCCGTGGCCGCGGAACTCGTCCGTGGAGCCAAGGGGTTCCAGACCTTCGTGGGTGCGGTCAGCCTCGGCGGGGAAGCCGTCCCGGGCGCTGATCTGACTCTGACGACCCCAGCCGGGGCCGGCATGATCGAGGGCTACGCCCAGCCGATCGCCGACCTGGTGGTCGAGCAGGGAGCACGTCTGGTCCTCTTCGGGTCGGACACGCAGAGCCGTCTGCTGGCCGGGGCGGTCGCTTCGCGTCTGCGCACGTCGGCCCGCGCCATCGCCGGGATCGAGGTCCAGGGCGACGCCGTCACCGTCACCCGCACCATCTACGGCGGTCTGGGCGTCGCGACGGAGGAACTGGGCGAAGCTCCCGGCGTCCTCGTCGTGGGCGCCGGCGCACTGCCGGAGACGGACGCCGCCATGGCGCCCGGAGAGGCGCGTCCCTGGGACGCGACCCCCTCCGCCCCCGGTCTGCGCGTGGTGGAGACCAGGCCCAAGCACCAGCAGGTGGTCAACCTCGCCTCGGCCAAGCGTGTCGTGGGCGTGGGCCGCGGATTCGCCGAAGAGGCCGATCTGGACCTGGCCAACCAGTTGGCCGCCAAGTTGGGCGCCGAGATCGCCTGCAGCCGCCCCATCGCCGAAGGCGTGAACTGGCTGCCGGTCGAGCGGTACCTGGGCGTCTCGGGGGCCAGGATCCGTCCCGACCTCTATGTCGCCATCGGCATCTCGGGCCAGATCCAGCACATGGCTGGTGTGAGCAAGGCCAAGACGATCATCGCGATCAACAAGGACAAGAACGCTCCGATCTTCGCGCAAGCCGACTACGGCGTCGTGGGGGATCTCTACGAGGTCTTGCCCGCACTTGTCCAAGCACTGTGACCACCATCTGAGGAAGGCGAGGGATATGGTCGACATCGTCGGTTCGACGACATTCGGTGACGCGTGGGATGCCACAGCACGCGCCAATGCCGACCATACCTTCCTCGTCTTCCTCTCGGCCACAGGGCAACGCACGCAGTACACCTACCGCGAGTTCGACCTGCAGGTCGCTCGCGCGGTGCGCTGCTTCACCGCACGCGGGATCTCGCGCGGCTCCATCGTCGCCATGCAGATCCGCAACAGCGGCGAGTTCATAGCATGTTTGTTAGGGCTGGCCAAGATGGGCGCGATCGCCGTGCCCATCGGTTTAGGTGTCACCGCCGCGGAAGTCGCGGGCATCTACCGTACCTGCCAGCCCGGATGGGCGGTGGTCGAAGCGGGGAACCGCGACCTCCATGAGGGCCTTCGAGCAGTACACGGTGTCCTGCCCGGCGGACTCCTGATCGTTCACGATCAGGACTGCGATCCCTGGGAAGGGTCGCAGCCCTCTGAGCCCGAGGTACGAGACGAGCCAGGCGTGGATGACGCGGCCGTTCGTAGCGACGACATCGCCGAGATCATGTTCACGTCGGGCACCACGGCCGCTCCCAAGGGGGTCATGGTCACCCACGCCAACCTGGTCTACTCCGGCCATTATGCGATCTGGCAGGCGTCGTTGCGTCCCGACGACCGGATCTTCACCACGATGCCGGCCTGTCACTCGAACTTCCAACTGGTCGCCCTGACGGGGACGATCATGGCGGGGGCGACTCTCGTCCTCGTCGAGCACTATTCCGCGCGTCGTTTCTGGGCCGATGTGCGCGCGGAGGGCGCCACCGTCATCCAATTGACGGCGATGTTGGCGCGCACCCTGCTCAAGCAGCCGGTGGACCCCCTGGATCGGGACCATCGCGTGCGGGAGGCCCTGTATTTCATGCCGCTGAGCGACGAGGACAAGGATGCCTTCACGTCGCGCTTCGCGGTCAGACTGTTGAATTCGTACGGATCGACTGAGTCGATCTGTTGGGTGGTCACCGATCCTCCCCTCGGGGAGCGCCGGTGGCCGTCAGTGGGCCGTGCGGGCCTAGGCTACGAGGTCGCCATCGTGGGTCCGGAGGGACAACCCCTCCCAGCCGGACAGGTGGGAGAGTTCCGAATCAAAGGCGTCACCGGACGGACGCTGATGGCGGGCTACTATGGCGACCTCGAAGCCACACGCGCGACCCTGGGCGAGGACGGGTGGATGCGCACCTCGGACACCGGCTACATGGACGCCGACGGGTGGTTCTACTTCGTCGAACGGGCCTGCAACCTCATCAAACGAGCGGGCGAGAACATCTCCGCCTGCGAGGTGGAGGCGGTGCTCGAGACCCATCCCTTGATCAAGGAGGCGGCGGTCATCGGGGTCCCCGACCCCATCCGCGACCAGGCGGTCAAGGCGTTCATCCTCGCCGACCCCGACTGCGGACTGGACGCGGCCGCGGTGGAAGCGTACTGCCGCGGGCGCCTCGCCGAGTTCAAGGTCCCCCACATCATCGAATTCGTCACCGAATTCCCTCGTACGCCCAGCATGAAGATCGAGAAGCGGTCTTTGAGCTGATCTGCGACACCCCGGACGCACCGGACACAACCAAGAAAGGAATCACATATGGGTACCATCGACACGAGCATGGTCGGGCAGACTTTCGGCCCGTTCAAGCGCGACTACACCTTCAAGGACCTCGAACTGTTCGCGTTGGGCTGCGGCGCCGGCCTGGACGGTAAAGAGGACTTGATCTACCTCAACGAGCACGACGAGCGCGACCCGCAGCTGAAGGTGCTGCCGATGTTCGCCGCGATGCTGATCGTGGACTCCGAGGTCACTCGCACCATCGACTACGGCTACAACTACGCTGGCTCTCTGCATTGGGGCTTCGACATCCGCTTCCACCGCCCGATCACCAAGATGAGCGACCATCTGGAGACCAAGGTGCGCCTGGAGGGGCTGTACGACCGGGGCGAGGGCCGCGGCCTTCTCGCTCAGCACATCGGCGACACCTACGACTCGGACGGTCAACTCCTGTGCACGAACGAGAGCTGGGACTGCCTGATCTACGACGGCGGCTGGGGCGGCCCGACACCGCCGAAGGACGTCGTGGAGATGCCTGATCGTGACCCGGACGTCGTGGTGACCGAGACCATCCCGTTCAACCAGGCCCTGATCTATCGCCTGTCGGGTGACTTCCACCCCCAGCACATCGACTGGGAGTACGCCGCGAAGAACGACGAGCCCCGTCCGATCCTCCACGCGATCAGCTACGCCGGTGTCGTGATGCGTCACTTCATCTCGACCTTCATCCCCGGCGAACCCGAGCGCCTGACCCGCTTCAAGACCCGCATCACCTCTCCCGTCCACCCCGGCGACACGCTGGCCACGCACCTGTGGAAGGTGGGCGACAATGAGGCTAGGTTCATGCTCGTGAACGCTGAGGACCCGGCTGCCAAGCCGCACCTCAACTGGGGCATCATCGAGTGGAGCTGACCCATGTCTGACGCCCAGAGCCACGCCATCGACGACGCGTGTATGAACCGTTTCCTCGTGAAGGTCACCGTTTTCTCCTCCGGAGGATCCTTCCTGGACGGGTACGTGCTGTCGATCATCGGCGTGGCTCTGGGTGGTCTGACGATGACGTTGGGCCTATCGACGACGCACGCGGCCCTGATCGGGGCCGCGTCGCTGGCCGGCATCTTCTTCGGCGCCCTGGTCGGCGGGCGTATGACCGACGCCTTCGGGCGGCGCCTGATGTTCATCCTGGACGTGTCCGCGATCGGCCTGGTCTCCCTCGCCTGTGTCTTCGTGGACGCCGGGTGGCAGTTGATCGTCCTGCGCTTCCTGTTGGGGTTCTTCATCGGCGCCGACTACCCGATCGCCACCTCGCTGATCGCCGAGTTCGTGCCGAAGCGCCAGAGGGCCATCGGCATGGGCATCGTCTCGGCCTCCTGGTACCTGGGCGCCACCATGGCCGCCTTCATCGGCTACCTCCTCTACACCGTCGACGGCGGGTGGCGCTGGATGCTCGCCAGCTCCGTCATCCCCTGCATCGTCCTGCTCATCGGACGCCACGACATCCCCGAATCCCCGCGCTGGCTCGCCCAGCGCGGACGCACCGAGCAGGCGCGCGCCGTGATGGAGAGGGTGTACGGGTGTTGCATCGACCTCGAGGACGAGGTCCCCCACAAGATGGGATTCAAGCAAGTCTTCCGGCACGGATACTTCTCCCGGATCGTGTATCTGGGCGTGTTGATTCTGTGCCAGGTGGTGCCGATGTACGCGATGTACACCTTCGGCCCGCGTATCATGTCCGCCTTCGGACTGGGGGTGGGGCGGGCCTCGATCCTCGGCGAGACCGTCGTGAGCCTGTTCTTCCTGATCGGGTCCGTCCCGGCCATGTTCTGGCTGAACTCCCTGGGCCGGCGCCCACTGCTCATCGGCAGCCTGGCGCTGATGGCGGTCGGACTGGCGATCCCCGGCGTGGTGCCCGGCGCCCCGATCCTGGTCATCATCGTGGCCTTCGCCATCTACGCCTTCTTCTCGGGGGGGCCCGGGATCCTGCAATGGCTCTATCCCAACGAGTTGTTCCCCACCGAGGTGCGGGCCACCGCCGTGGGCGTCGCCATCGCGATCAGCCGTGTCGGCGTGGTCGCGTCCACCTATGGGCTGCCCCTGTTCCTGGAGTCGTACGGGATCGGCCCCACCATGCTCATCGGGTGCGGCCTGCTGGTCCTCGCCCTGGTGATGTCTGTCTTCATGGCCCCCGAGACGCGGGGGCTGACACTGTCGCAAGCAAGTTCACTGAATGAGAGAAAGGAGAATGGCCATGGCTGATTTTGATGCTATCGTCATCGGATCGGGCTGTGCTGGCCCGGTCGCCGCCCATGAGCTGGCCGCACGAGGCAAAAGCGTCCTCGTCGTCGAACGTGGCAACTATTGTGGAGCCAAGAATGTGTCCGGGGGGAGGTTGTACACCCACGCCCTCGCGGACGTCTTCCCCGATTTCCTGGAGGACGCGCCTCTGGAGCGTCGAGTCGTGAGGGAACGGATCTCCATGCTGGCGCCCGAGTCCGGGGTCATGGTGGAGTTCACCGACGAGCAGATGCGTCGCCCGGGGGTGGAGTCTTACACCGTCCTACGCGCGAAGTTCGACCCGTGGCTGGCCTCGAAGGCCGAAGCGGCCGGCGCGGAGTACATCAACGGCATCCCCGTGGAGAAGCTGCTCAAGACGGGCGACCGCGTCACCGGCGTGAAAGCCGGAGACGACGAGATCACCGCCGAGGTGGTCCTCCTCTGCGACGGGGTGAACTCCCTCCTCGCCGAGCAGGCCGTCGGCGCCCCCCGTCCGGCCCGGTCCTCGGTGGCCGTCGGGGTGAAGCAGGTCATCGAACTGCCGGAGAGGGTCATCTCCGACCGCGTCGCGTGCGCGGACGGTGAAGGCGCCGCCTGGTTGTTCATGGGAGACCCCACGCACGGACGTGTGGGCGGCGGTTTCCTGTACACGAACAAGGAGTCCATCTCCATCGGCATCGTGGCCACGGTCGCCGACATGGTCGACTCCGACGTCGCGATCCCCCAGATGCTGGAGGACTTCAAGAACCATCCGGCGGTCGCCCCGGTCATCGCGGGCGGCACGGTCGTGGAGCACTCGGGCCACCTGGTGGCCGAGGGCGGGTACGACGCCATGCCGGCGCTCGTTGGCGACGGGGTGATGCTGGCTGGCGAGTCCGCCATGATGTGCCTGAACGCGGGGTACACCGTGCGCGGCATGGACCTGGCCATCGCCGCCGGGATGCATGCCGGCCGTAGCGCCGCCGACGCTCTCGACGCGGGCGACACCTCCGCCGCCGGACTGGCCGGGTACGTCAAGGCCCTCGACGGATCCTTCGTCATGAACGATCTGCGCACCCTGCGCCACTTCCCCGATTTCATGGAGCACACCCCCAGGATGTTCGGGACCTATCCGGACATGGCCGCTCAGATGATGCGCAAGGTCTTCCTCGTCGACGGATCGGGGATGAAGCCGATGCGCAAGGTGATGTGGCCGATGATCAAGAAAGTGGGCTTGCTCAATCTCGCCCGCGACGCTCGTAAGGGGATGAAAGCAGTATGAGTACCAACAAAGAGACGACGCCCGTCAACGTCGATGCCTACCTGGGCCTGAACAAGTACGAGGTGGACGAAGGCAATCCGCACATCGAACTCGCCCCCAATCCGGACATGGCGCAGTTCATGGAACTGGTCAGGGTGTGCCCGGCCGGACTGTACCGGGTGAGTCCTGACGGCCAACAGTCCGCTGACTTCGCCGGATGTCTCGAATGCGGCACCTGCCGCATCGTGGCCCAGGGTGGCGCCGTGGCCGTGTGGAGGTTCCCAGCCGCTATGATGGGTATCGAATATCGATACGGCTAGGTCGGAGACTCGAACGGGAGTCGAGGTGAGCGTCCCCGGCATGGCGCGTGCAACAACGGGAGTCAACAGAGAGTAGAGAACGATGCGGCAGTCAGGCATCGCTCCCTTCAATAAGGGCTATCATGATTACCGAACAGTGAAAAGCCATGCGCGAAGTTCCAGGCGGTGGAGTTTTCGGGGAATGAGTCGGGCCGTCGTCGGCATGCCTCGTCCGGGGACCGCCATAGGGAGACGACCACGCGTGGCGACGAGTCCTCGGGGAGGGCGGTGATCGTGGCGAATCGACGGCAGGCGATGGAGTTCATCGCCAACGGATCTCACCTGAAGTACCTCGGGCTCGCCCTCGTGCTGGCGTGGCATTATTGTCTGTGGTTCGTTCCCAGCGCCTTTCCGACCGTCTTCCTCCTGGCCGATCACATCACGTACGGCTGGATGACCGCGCTGTCCTGCACGGTCGTCACCGTCGTGCTGATCGCGCTCGCCTTGGGGCGCACCCGCCACCTTCCGCACACCTCCGGTCTGATCTGGAGCATCGCCGTGGGCGGGTGCGTCGCCACCCTCGCGGTGACCCTCGCGTCGGGCGCCTCGCCCGTGGTCACATACGTGGGCAGTGCCGTGGTGGGGGTCTGCGCGGGGTTCCTCTGGGTGATGTGGGGGGAGAGGTACGCCTGTCAACGCGCCCAGTTCACCGCCGGCCGCCTGGCCCCGACGTATGGGATCACCTTGTTGGTCGGTCTGGCGGCCGCATTCTTCCTGCCCACCATCGCCTCGCCGGTCTTCGTCGCGCTGATGCCCTTGGCGTCGGGGCTGCTCCTCGACATCGGCTGGCGAGCCGGGCAGGGGTCGACGTACCCGCCCATGCTTCCCCGCAAGACAACCCGTCAGGGCACCGTGAGGATCGTCACCGTCTGCGGGATCTCCTTCGTGGCCGCCTTCGTCTCCTATTTCGTGGTCGCCATCGTCCCGTGGAGCGATCTGGCCTGGGGCCTGGGGCCGAGCTTCACCGGGGGAGTCGCGATCGGCGCGGTCCTCGTCCTCGGGATCCCCCTCATCCAACGCTTCGCCCCCAACAAGCCCACGATCTTCCGGCTGTTCCCGTGGCTGGTCTTCTGCACCATCCTCGCTTGCCTCCTGGCAGCGGTGCGGGTGAGCATCGATTTCGGCGCCTTCCTGCTGGCGCTGGCCGTCTCCTCGGTCTTCGAGGTGCTGGTGATCATGTACATGGCCCGCCTGACCCTGTCTGGGTACGTCCCCGCGGCGACCGCGTTCGGGATGAGCGCGGCGGCCATCCGTCTGGGGATCTGCCTGGGCAACGGAAGCGCCCTGTTGTACGAGGCCCACACCTTGGTGATGCGCGACTGCGTCACGCCGACCTTGCTGCTCTTCGTCGCGATCCTGGCCGGTCTGCTCGTGCCTCTCGTCAGGCAGGAGTACGCGATCAACGACCTGACCCACTCTCCTTTGGACGCCACCGAATGGGTGTCCACGGTGTCCTCCATCGCCGACCAATTCCGCCTGTCCGCGCGTGAGAGGGAGATCCTCGGGCTGCTTGGGCGCGGGTACACGGCGTCGGCGGTCGCCGCGAAGCTGGTGATCTCCACCCACACCGTCAACAGCCACATCCAGCACATCTACGAGAAGATGGGCATCCATAAGCGTGCGGAACTGCTCGACTATCTGAACAAACGGTGATCCTGGTCAGCGCTGGTCGGCGCTGAATCCTGCGATCAGGTCTGATACGATCGTGTGAGGGGGCATTGTCGCTCAGCGGTGTCACTCGCTGAGCGTGTCCCCGGCGACGCATCGAAGGGGAGGAGTCCTGTCGTGAAGACATGTCCGTCATGTGAGTGTGAGAATCCGGACGCCGCCGTCTCCTGTGAGCAGTGCGGGCAGATCTTCGATTCGGATCCGACATCCTTCGCCGAACCGGAGCGGGGGGCCGCCAGCGCTGTGCCGTCACAGCCGGATCGGTCTCGACAAGCCGGTGGCACTGGCCAGGCTTCTCAGGCGGGCGTCACGGCGTCTGGCACGGGTACGGGCGCGTCGGCGCCGGCCAAGAAGAGGCGTGTCCCCATGTTGGTGATGATCGGCGTGCCCGTCGTCGTGGTCGTTGCCGTCGTCGCCGTCATCGTGGGGGTCACCGTCGGTGTGGGCGCGCTCCGCGCCATGACCAAGGCCGACACGTACACTCTCGGAACCGACACGGTCCCCTCGGTGAAGAAGGCCCTGGGCGAGGAGCGGACGGTGTCGGGCATCTCCCGGTCGACCGCCAACGGCGTGACGACTCTGGCGGTCACGTACCAGGTCTCGGGCGCCGACCAGCACAACGACATGTTCACGTACGCGCTGTACCTGCACAACACCGACAACTTCCTGGTCATGACCGCCTCGGATTTCACCGCCGCGACGGGGACGGCCACCTTGTCCCGCGACTCCACCACCCCGGGGCAGACGATCCTCGTCCAGATCCGCTTCGACACCTCCGGCTACACGATCACGCTCACCCGGCAGGCGGGGAGCGTGACGCCGGAGGGGAGCCTGTCACCCACGCCCATGCCGACGGGCGACGCGACGGGCGCTCCCACCGGCACCCCGACGGGCGACGCTTCCACCCCCGTCGAGCCCGGGAGTCCGGTCACTCCGGCCAGTCCCGACGTCCCGCCCGTGGCCACCCTGGTCCCCGCGGCAGGATGGGATTCGGACGTCACTGACGGCATCGCGTCGTACACCTCCGACGGCGGCATGGTCGTGGTGGTCGTCATGGACTTCAGCTGGTACTCGGGGACGCCTCAGGCGTACGTCCAGAACCGACGCGACACCGATCAGAGCCAGGACGCGACGCAGACCGTGTCCGACGTGACCTCAGCGGTGGCCGGAGTGTACGAGGCATGGCAATACACGGTGTCAGACTCCACGAGCGTCCAGAGGTCGGTCTACGCCGTCGACGGCGGCTGGATCGTCGACATCGAGTGCTACCTGTCCGCCGCCCAGTACGCCGACATGTCCCCTGCCCTGGACTCCATGATCGCGTCGCTGACGATCGCATGAGTCGTGTGGACGAGGACAGGCGTGCAAATTTAACATCAACTGTTAGAATTGCACGCATGATTCGACGTGTCGCCGCCGGGGAGCTTGAACAACGGTTGCAGGAGTTCTCCGGAGCCATGGTGCTCGGCCCCCGGCAGGTGGGCAAGACCACTCTGGCGCGCCAGGTGGCAGATTCCTGGCCCGCGGGGTCCGTCTATCTCGATCTGGAACGCCCCGCCGATCGTCGCCGCCTGGCGGACGCGGACTCTTTTCTCAGGATGCAGGCGCCTCGGCTCGTCGTCCTGGATGAGGTCCATCGCGTGCCTGAGATCTTTGCCACGCTGCGTGGAGTCATCGACGACAATCGTCGTCAGGGGTTCCGTACGGGGCAGTTCCTCTTACTCGGATCGGCATCGCTCGATGTGCTCAAGGGCGTGGATGAGAGTCTGGCTGGTCGGGTGTCCCACCTCCGCTTGGCGGGGGTGGCGCCGGATGAGGCTGCGGATTCGGGTGTCATGCTCAATCAATTATGGTTGCGTGGCGGCTTTCCCGATTCGCTCCTGGCGTCCTCGGATGCGGTGTCGATGCGGTGGCGTGAGGATCTCGTCACCAGCTATCTCGAGCGGGACATTCCCATGTTCGCGCCACGTGTTCCCGCGGAGACCCTCCGACGGTTGTGGATGATGATCGCCAACGCGAGCGGTGGCTTGTTCAACGCCAGTCGGCTGGCTGAGAACCTTTCGGTGAGCTCTCCGACCGTCTCCCGCTATGTGGATCTGCTTGCCGACTTGGGTCTCGTCAGGCGCCTCCAGCCGTGGTTCGCGAATCTGACGACACGGCTGACCAAGTCAGACAAGGTGTACGTGCGTGACACGGGCTTGCTGCACAGTCTATTGGGCATCGACTCACAGAACGCGCTGCTCGGTCATCCTGTGGTGGGCGGAAGCTTCGAGAGTCTGGCGGTCGAGTCGCTGACCGCTGCGGCGCCGACGTCATGGCACCCGTACTTTTTCCGAACAGCCCGAGGGGATGAGATCGATCTTGTGTTCGCCCATGCCAATCGTGTGCATGTGGCTATCGAGGTCAAGGCATCGTCGGCGCCTGTGGTCAGTGCTGGCTTCCATCGCTCGTGTGACGCGCTCGGAGTGTCCGAGCGCTTCATCGTCCATCCCGACACTGGGGCGGACCCGTATCGGATGGGCGCTGCCACGGTCATTGGCCTGACCGACCTCGTACGACGTTGGCGGCCTGTCGCCGGGTGACGGGGAAGGATCCCCGACATGGTGCGGCACTGCCTGGGGCAGGAGGGCAGGTCCGGTATGCTGGGATGGGTATCAGGTAGATGACAAGGAAAGACACAGATGCGGATAGCAGTCGTGGGGGCAGGGTACGTTGGTTTCGCCAACGCGGCCGTACTGGCGCGCCAGCACGAGGTGACGGTGGTCGACATCGACCAGGCCAAGGTCGACCTGATCAACTCCCATCAGCCCGCGCTCGCCGAGCCCGAGGTGGGCGCCTTCCTCGCGAACACGCCTGTGTCCCTGACCGCGACGACGAGCATCGCTGACGCCGTCGCCACCGCGCAATGGACCCTCATCGCCACACCCACCGACTACAACCCGGAGACGAACCACTTCGACACATCGTCGGTCGAGGCCAGCATCGCGGCGGCCCTGTCGGCCAACCCTGAGACGGTGGTCATCATCCGCTCCACCATCCCAGTCGGCTTCACCCAGTCCATGCGGGCGCGTCACGGCACGGACGCCATCCTCTTCGTGCCTGAGTTCCTGCGCGAGGGCAAAGCCCTCCACGACTGCCTCCACCCCACCCGGGTGATCGTCGGCGGCACCTGCGCCCAAGCACAAGCGTTCGCGGACATCCTCGTGGGCGCCTGCGCCGATGAGGATGTGCCGGTGCTCCTGACGGAATCGCGGGAGGCGGAGGCGATCAAGCTCTTCGCTAACTCGTACCTCGCCCTACGGGTCGCGTACTTCAACGAGATCGACACCTACGCCATCTCGGAGGGCCTGGACGCCCGCGCGATCATCACCGGGATCGGCCTCGACCCGCGCATCGGCGACCATTACAACAATCCCTCTTTTGGGTACGGCGGGTACTGCCTGCCGAAGGACACCAAGCAATTGCTGGCCAACTACTCCGGCATCCCCCAGGACCTGATCTCGGCCGTCGTACGCTCCAACTCGACCCGGCAGAGCTTCATCGCCTCCGACATCTTGTCGCGCGACCCCCGTGTGGTCGGCGTGCACCGGCTCATCATGAAGGCCGGGTCCGACAACTTCCGCTCATCGTCGATCTTCGGGGTGATCGAGAGGATCCGGGCCGCCGGCGTGGAGGTCGTCGTGTACGAGCCCTCGGCCCAGTCGCCGATCATCGCCGGCTGCGAGGTCATGCCCGACCTCGCGCAGTTCAAAGCCCGTTGTGACGTCATCGTCACCAACCGACGTTCCCCCGAGCTGGCCGACGTGTCCGCCAAGGTCTACACCCGTGACCTGTACGGCCGCGACTGAGGCCCGACCCCCATCTGCGCTAAGATGAAGAAGCGCTGGCGAGATCGCATAGTGGACTAGTGCAGCCGCCTTGAAAGCGGCCAGGTGTAACAGCCTCCAGGGTTCGAATCCCTGTCTCGCCGCTGAGGGAAAACAGGGATCCGAACCTGTGAGGGAGCAGACCGTGGCGAGGGAGCCCGATGGGCTTCCGAGTCGCTCACTGCGCATGCACCGGGTCGAGGTTGCACGCTTTGAACTTCTGCCCTTCGGGGGTCTCCTGGTTCTCCAGGTACGGGATGAAGGTGTCGGACTCGTAATCGGCCTTGTACTGTTCGGGTGTGTATCCGGCGGGGGCCAATCCGACTTTGACGAGACATTCGGACATGAGTGTGTATGCGTCTAGATGCTCGGGATTCCGGCGGGTCGACGTGTATAAGAATGAGATCGTACTCCACTCGGTCTGAGTGTCGCACTGGATCTCCAGCTGGTTTTCTCGCTTCCTGATAACGTCCGCTGTCTCGCCCGCCTGCTGAGGCGGGGCGATATTGGACGAGCCATCCATGTTGAGTTCGAAAACAGTGCATCCCAGTGCTTCAAGGCATGATACTTGCATGTTCTTGATCTCTTGGATTTCGGCGTCGGTGATGGTTCCGTCCTGGAGCGCTGCTTTGGCGGTCGTGTTGGTGCTGCCTTCGTATGCCTGTCGGAACTCGTCTGCCCACGGTCCTGAGAAGTCTGACGAGGGGGCGACCGCGCCTGAGCATCCGCTCAACAGGGCGGCGAGCAGGAGGAGGGCAGGAGCCCAGCGACCATGATTCATACAGGAAGTATGGCCTGTGCGGTCGCCGGACGTACGACGTGTCCACGGACGTCCACCAGGTGCCGCATGGATTTGACGCCTGACACCCGGCGTCATCCTCCCTTGTGGGCTTCGAATCCGTCAGCTTGTTGCTGGGTCAGACCCTCGGCGCCGGTCGGGTCCCAGAAGCACAGGACCCCGGCTGGAGTACTTGGATGGTAATCCGAGTCATTGAGGAGAGCTGTGAACTCGTCTTCGGATAGACCGTCCGCGTCCGGGACCCCGTGCTGCTCGTAGCATGCGCGAATCGTCTGGGCGGGAGTCAATCCCAGGGGGTTGTCCCTTAGTCCCCGGTAGATGGGTTCGATGTAGTTGAGTGACCCGATCTGGCAGTCCTGGTTCAATGACGCGGGAGGGAATTCATCATCGTGTCCACCACCAGGTGTGGCCGTGATGGTGTAACCAGAATCAGTGAACACCACTGTCCATCCTTGGTCGGCGACGCATTGACTGAACAGTTGCTGAGCCTCATGGAACTCAGCATCGGTGACGGCGTAGTCGGAGAGCACCTGTCTCTCGAAGGCACTAGTCGACGGGTCGGCCAGGATCTGGTCGATCCGATCCCGCCAGAATGGCGCGATCGTGGGTGACGCTCCTGCGTGGTCGCTTGTGCACCCCACCAGGAGGCAGACGCACACTACGAGGATTATGTGCCGTACGACGGTCTGGATCATCGACATGGCCACATCCTAGTATCAGACCATGAGTGTTCTCGATAGTCGTGCTCGCGTGATCACCAAGTGCCACGAAAGTTTCCGGCCAGACGGAAACCCTGAATACGTGGTGGTAGTCTGGCGCCTGAGCAGCACGGCCGGTTTGGCCTAGTCGATGAACGGGAGCACATGATGGCAGACGGATCGCCTGAGCGACGGCGTACCCCACGTACCCCACGTACCTCGCACCGGGTCGTGAGCCTGGGCGTGATCGGCCTGGCCGCCGTGGCCCTGGTGGCGGTCGGCGTCCTGGTGGGCATGCTCGTCCTGCCCGAACAGGTCCCTGCCTCGGCCGTGCCTGACGCGGGCGGTGGCACGGTGGCCGCGTCGACGCAGGTGTACGACGGCGCCAAGCAGGCGACGGCGACCCCCGTGGTGACCGAGGAGCGAGTCCTTCGATCCCCGGCGTCGGGTGTGGTGACGGCCAGCGGGTGCGAGCCCGGCGGAGTGCTCGCTTCCGGAAGCGCTGCCATGTGGGTCGACAACCAACCTGTGGTGGCTCTGGCGACCTCGTTGCCCATGTGGCGCGATCTGAGCTCTGGCGCCAAGGGCGCGGACGTGTCGGCTGTGCAGACGGAACTGGTCCGGTTGGGATACCACCTGACGGTGACGGGCGTGTGGGACTGGACGACCCGTACCCAGGTCCAAGCCCTGTGGACGTCCCTGGGCGCCACCAGCACTGACGGCAGTCTGGCCCGGGCTGCCCAGCTCTGGCTGCCGGCGCCCCAGGTCGCCGTGTCGGCGTGCGCGGCCCAGGTGGGGGACCCGGTCGCCATGGGCCAGGACCTCGTGAGCCTGGCCGGGGGATTGCGGTCCATGACAGTGGCGAACCCTCCCGGCGCGGGGTACGTGGCGACCTTCGCCGACCATGCCGCGCCCCTGGACGACCAGGGCGTGATCACCGATCCCGACTTCCTGGCCTCGGTCGAGGCCAGCGCCCAGTACGCCTGGGCCATGGGCCCCAGCGGGCAGAAGTCCGTGCCCGTGACCCTCTCCTTGGCCCAGCCGCTGGAGGTACTGGTCGTGCCCCCGAGCGCGCTGGTCCCCTCCGGCGGCGCAGCGGCGGCCGGGTGCGTGGTGGCCGAGGACGGCAGCCTCATCCACGTCACAGTCGTCTCCAGTTCCCTGGGCAAGACGATGGTGAGCGTGACCGACGGTCCGGCGCTCACGAGGGTCCAGGTCCGACCGGACTCGGGTGTGACGTGCTCATGACATCGGTGGTGGCACGGGGCCTGGCCCACGAATTCCCAGGCACGCGACGCTTGTTCGAGAACCTCGACCTGACACTGCGCCCCGGCGAGGTCGTGGCCGTCGTGGGCCCCTCCGGATCGGGGAAGTCGACTTTGCTGTCGATCCTGGCCGGATGGGTGGAGCCCGTCGAGGGCAGCGTGGAACGCACGGGCATCGACCACACCGGTTGGGTCCTGCAGAACCCCCACGGGGTGCCGGGGCGTACGGCCCTGGACCACGTCGTGCTCCCGCTGTTGGCGCGGGGGCGGACTCGGAGGGACGCCGAGGTTGAGGCGATCGATCTCTTGGACCGCTTCGACTTGGCCGATGTGGCCGACCGTCCCTTCCGTGCCTTGTCGGGCGGGGAAGCCCAGCGGCTGATGCTGGCCCGGGCCGTGGCCACGGCCAACGACCTCCTGCTCGTGGACGAGCCGACCGCCCAACTGGACATGGCCACGGCGGCGACGGTCAACCAGGTCTTGCTCGGCGTCGCCCAGGCCGACGCCATCGTGGTCGTCGCTACCCACGACCCCCATACCAGGGACGCTTGCACGAGGGTGATCGACCTGACCGACTATCAGTGCGCGGCGGTGGACGACCTGGGCGAGGTCGGTGCTGATCGGCCCAGGGCAGGCGCCGAACCGAGGTCGGCGAAGACCGAGGACGTCCCACGTGGCGCGAGTAGCGTGCGGACTCAGGCGTCCCACAAGCCGAAGAACTCGGATGTGCCACGTGACGCAGGTCGAACGCTCGGCACGCCCGAGCAGCCTGTCGAGTCGGGCACGACTGCGGTGACTGATCGGGCCGGACGACGCGCGTCTGCGATGCGGACGAAGAAGAATCCTCGTGACCTCGCAGACACGTCTGTCGCTCCAGGACCCCGCGGGCCGGTGGCGACTGAGGGGGACGCGCCTCCTCTGCGTCCGGCAGGCCACGTCACCCATCCCAGGACTTCCGTCGCTGAGCCTGTCGAACGTCCAGAGCCGCTTGAGTCAGGGGATTCTCATGAGCCCGTCCCGTACGCTCAGGCCGCGGGCTCCCAGCCTGCGGACACGCAGCCCGCGTACCCACGGCCCGCGTACCGACGGCCCCCGACCGTGCGAACCCCCACCGAGGCGGATCTGACGATCGAGCGGATCCTGGCCGAGGTGTTCGACACGGCCTGTCGTACCCCCGCCCAGAGCCGAGCCGCCGCACCACCTGTCTTTCAGCGACCTGCGCCGGAGGGAGCGTGATGCGGGCGCGGTGCATGGTGGGCGAGGCGTGGCGTGACGTGCTCAGCGGCACGACGCGGGCGGGGGTCTTCGCCGTCGTCTTCGTCGCGCTCGTGGGCGGACTCGCCAGCGTCGATGTGCGCTCGGTCGTCTCGCTCCTCGCTGGCGCCGATCATTTCCGCGTCTCGGGCGCGGCCGTCCAGGTGCTCAACGCGGACGGGTCCGTGGACGGCGCTCGCTGCGACGGGCTGTCCTCCACAGCCGGGGTGGGCGCGGCCGGGGCCGTGCGACAAGGGACGCCCATCCGCTTCTTCGCCATGCCCGCCTCGCAGATCTCGGTGATGGAGGTCACCCCCGGCCTGGCGCCCATGCTGGGCGTGATCGGCCAGCCCTCGGCGTCTGACCCGGCCATCCCCGACGGGATCTGGCTCTCGGCCGACCTAGCCCAGGTCTTGGGCGCCTCGCCGGGACGTACTGTGGCCACCTCGGCCGGTCCCGCGTTGGTCGCCGGGGTCTACACCTGGCCGGACGACGGTCGCGGTCGCGACCTGGGGTACGCCGTGGTCGCCCCCGTACCCGCCCAGGGCTCCTTCTCGCAGTGCTGGACCCAGATCTGGCCGACGAACCAGGAGGCGCAGACCCTCGCGTTCGTCGCCGTGACCAGCGACTCGACCGACCTCCAGATCACCCAGGGACAGCTCAACACGACCCTGGGACTGACCTACGACACCGCGACCCTGCTCGCCACCCGCCTGACCGGGGCGGCCCCCTGGGCGGCGGCCGTGATCGGCCTGGTCTTGGGTTTCACCGCCGTCCACCTGCGTCGACTGGAGATCGCCTCGTCCCTGCACGCCCGTGTCACGCGCACGAGCCTGCTGTGGCAACACCTGTGCGAAGCCGTGTTCTGGATCGGCGCCGGAGTCGTCATCTCTGGCGCTGGACTCGCCTGGGCCGCCGGGTGGGGCAACCCGGATCCCGCCTGGTCCACATGGATCATCGGCGCGCGTGTCCTGGTCGCTGGCGCCGCCGCCACAGCCCTCGGCACGATGGTCGGCGTCCTCGCCGTGCGCGAGACCCACCTCTTCCGCTACACCAAAGCACGGTGAGGGGGCTTCGGCTGATCCTACGAGGACGTTACTGTTTTTAGCACGATACCCCTTAGTATTCCATGAGGAAACGAGCTAAAATTAAAGTGACGAAAGATGGCTCAGTGAAGTACTATAGGGAATTGCTCAAGCGTCGATGTTTCACGCAGCGAGATGTCATGGTCCTGACCGGGAGTGCACGTTCTGCAGAGGCATTGCTGACGGAGTACCGCAAGCGCGGCTATGTCGACCGGGTACGGAATGGGCTCTGGGTCGCTCTGGGATTGGAGGACAGCCACCCAGTGCCATCGCAGTACGAGATTGCCACAGCGATTAATGCCACTGCCTGTGTGTCACATCATTCAGCTTTCACCTATCACGGCTATGCCACTCAGGTCAGCTACGACATATGTGTCACAAGCGCCACTCGGTTCAACCCGTTCGACTATGACGGATTCAGGTATCGTTGGTTTGCGCCGAGGATCGAGACAGGGGTGGTATCACCCTCTCGGGGGGTTCGGGTGACAGATATGGAACGTACGGTCCTGGACTCGATCAACGACATGGACAAGGATGCAGGGCTTGAGGAGTTGCTCCAGAGCCTCGACGCCGTGCCCTACCTCGACCCGGACAGACTGACGTCCTACCTGGAGGCGTATGGCAAACAGGTCCTCTATCAGAAGGTTGGGTACCTTCTCGCGCTGTTCAATGCGAGCCTACGGTTGCCGGAGTCATTCTTCGCTAGCTGTGAGGCCAACGTGGGCAAGTCTGTTCGATACCTGGTCGCCGACATGGCGGCAGGAGATCGGGTTTATGATCGGCGATGGCGCCTGGTTGTTTCGCGCCACCCATGGGATGTGGTGAGTCAAGGAGTACGCTGACATGTCCCACTATGACAAAGCCGCTCTGGGCATCCAGGCCACCGAGCGTGGTTTCATTCGTGACACGTTTGAGAAGATGTTGCGTCTGTCGGACATTCTCGCTTTCATCACCGCTGATCCCCTTTTGGCGGGTACGCTCGCCTTGAAGGGTGGCACGGCCATCAATCTCACCATTTTCGACTTGCCGCGCTTGTCAGTCGACATCGACCTGGATTACATGCGCAACAACAGCACGGACGAGATGTTTGCCCACCGAGAGCAGATCAACCTTGTGATCGCCCGGTATATGGCGGGTCAGGGTTACACCACGAGCAGGAAGACTCGTGGCCACCATGCGCTCGATGCGGTGGTCTGGTCGTACACCAACTCGGCTGGAATGCTCGACAACATTAAGATCGAGATCAACTACTCTATGCGGGCGCACGTCCTGGAGGCAGGTTGGCGACGTATTCTGCCACTCGACAAAGGCGACGTTATCACCCTGGCTCCCATTGAGATCTACGCCAGCAAAATCGTGGCCCTTCTGACGCGGGCAGCGCCTCGTGACCTCTACGATGTGAATCACATGATTGAGGCCGACATGTTCGCCTCATCCGCTGAACGTGACCTGTTGCGTCGATGCGTGGTGTTCTATCTTGCCCTCACGTCTGATGGAACTCCTGATCCCACCAATGACGACAATATCTGGGGGATCACACAACGCCGGATAGTCACACAGCTCCAACCTGTCTTGCGCAAAAGGGATAGGTTCGATCTAGTGACCTGTCGGCACAGGGTCACCGAGTACTTGGCTACGCTGCTTCATCTGGGCAGAGCCGAGCAAGAATTCCTTGATGCTTTCCGGATGGGCCAGTGGCGACCAGAGCTCATCTTCGAGGGCGACTGTCTTGATCGTGTGCGTCACCATCCGATGGCGGCATGGAAGCTCGCCCATGTGCGGGACGGCGAGTCAGCCGGATGACGATGCCCATGGTGAGAGCGTCACGGAAGTCGTACGGCTTCGCCCTCCACCACGGCTAGCCCGTCGGCGACGAGGCCGTCGATGGCACGGCGGGTCTGCTCCGGGCGCGGGGTGAGGGCGACCAGGGCCTCGATGGGGACTGACTCGCCTTCGGTCTCGCGCAACAGGGCCATGACACGGCCACGGGCTTGGCGGTCGGTGCCTTCCCAGGGTTGGGCACGACGGCGACCGGCGTGGAGGTCGCCGGGGTACCCAGCGTCCCTCCACGCGCATAAGTCCTTGACAGGGCAGGCATCGCACAGCCACTCGCGGGCCTTGCACACCACCGCGCCCGCCTCCATGGTGGCCTCGTTCCAGACCACCGATTCTTGTGTGTCGCTCGGCACGAGAGAGGCGGCCATGGACCTCTCGTCGGCGGTGAGGTGGGGCAGCGGCAGGGCTTGGCCCAGGTGGGCGCGCGCGATGAAACGACGGATATTGGTGTCCAGCACCACGGTTCGTCGGCCGTACGCGAAAGCGGCGACGGCGGCCGCCGTGTACTCCCCGATCCCGGGGAGGGTCCTCAGCTGGTCCTCGTCAGCGGGGACCTGGTCGGCGTACTGGCCCGCGACCACTGACGCGCAATCCCTCAGCCGCAGCGCCCGGCGTGGGTAGCCCAGGCTCCCCCAAGCGAGGATCACCTCCGCAGGCGTGGCGTCGGCGAGGTCGGAGGGCCGCGGCCACACGGCCATCCAGGAGGTCCAGTACGGGATCACTCGCGCCGCCGGCGTCTGTTGGAGCATGATCTCCGAGACGAGGATCGCCCACGGCGTGGCCGCCGGGTCGCGCCATGGCAAGTCGCGGGCGTTCTGCGCGTACCACGCGGCGAGCGGTCGGGCCAGAGGATTCATCGCTGCCATTGTACTGAAGGCGGTGGGGGTGGGGGTCGGCCGGTGTGGGTGGCTCACAGCTCACGGCTCGACGGTTTTGTCGTACCCATCTGTCATGATGGGAGAAAACCTGATTCTAGGAGGACATCATGACGATTGGTTTGGCGCGTGCGCCCGATGGGCGTTTCGCCATCTGCTCCGACGCCGACGGACACGTCAGCGTGGATGTGCGTTTCGGCTCGGAGCCGATCTGGCTGAGTGTGGATCGCCTGAGCGAGGCGTTCGGGACGAGTCCAGAGGACATCTCCCGCCACATCGAGGACATCTATGCGGAGGGGGAGGTGTCCAGGGAAGGGACGTGCCAGAATTTCTTGGTGGTCCGCCAGGAAGGGTCGCAGCAGGCGGCTCGCGAGGTGACGTGCTACAACCTCGATGTGATCCTGTGTGTGGGCATGCGGGTCACGTCCGCGGTGGCGACGCAGTTTCGCGTCTGGGCGAGGCAGGCTCTCCGGGAGCGTGTTCCATCAGGGGGTGTCGCGTCATGAGGGGGCCTCCTGGATCGACATCGCGGGCTTTGATCAAGAAATACGCTCTGTCAGCGCATGATGGTGATGTGCAACGAGAAATGCCAACATATTTCGCCCCCGCGAGCACTAGGCACGTTTCTGCTACACTGAATAATACGAAACTAGTGAAAGAGTCGCTATGGTCGGCTTCATCGTGACAGCAGCAGTTGGTCTCGTCCTGCTCCTCGTCTTCCTCGTTTTCGATGGGATATTGGATGCCGTCAATGTCGATTTCACTGGCTCGGGAATCTTCTCTGGGGCCTCCCTGGGCGGTTTCCTGACCGGGATCGGCTGTGGCGGCATGATCGGCACGTCCCAGGGGTGGGGCTTCTTCGCCTCGTTCCTGCTGGGCCTGTTCGTCGGCCTCGCCATCGCCGCCATCGCGATCGTGCTCTACCGGCTGCTGAGAAAGGCTGAGACTCCGCAAGAAGAGTTCTCTCTTGACCGCCTGATCGGCACCTCCGGAGTGGTGACCGCAGGGTCCCAGCCCGGCACCCGCGGCTTGGTGCAGCTGATGTACCTCGGATCGCCGCGTACCGTCTCCTTCATCTCCGACACCCCCGTCGCGGTCGGCGAGGCTGTGGTGGTCACAGAAGTCCTCGGCCCCGACGTCGTGAACGTCGTTCTCAGTCAACCCACATTTGGAAGGACCCTAGCATGAACCCCGAGTTGGTCACCATACTGTCGATCGTCGTCGCCATCGTCGCTGTCGTCGTCATCGTCTTCGCCATCGCCAAGCGGTACAAGATCCCCGACGCGAACGAGGCCCTGATCGTGACCGGCGCCAAGGGGAAGGCCCCCGATGGGTCCGTGTCGCTGAAGGTCGTCATGGGCGCCGGGTCCTTCATCGTGCCCTTCGTCCAGCGCTGCCGCGTCCTCTCCCTGGACGCCACGGAGATCGCGATGCAGGTCCCCGAGGGCGTGTCGAAAGACAACATCAAGGTCGTCGTGGACGCCGTGGCCCTGGCCAAGATCGACGGCACCCCTGGTGGGGTACGCTCCGCCGCCCAGCGCTTCCTCGGGCGCGAGGACCAGATCCCACGCATCATCCAGTCCATCCTCGCCGGCGCGTTGCGTGGCGTCGTGGGCAACATGACCATCGAGGAGATGCTGCGCGACCGCGAGGGGCTGGCGACCAAGATTCAAGACGCCGCGTCCTCGGCGCTGTCGGACGCCGGTCTGCGCGTCGACACCCTGCAGATCAACGGCATCACCACCGACCCGGTGGACTACATCACCAACCTGGGTCGTCCTCAGGCCGCCCAAGTACGCAAGGCGGCCGAGGTCGCTGAGGCCCAGAACGAGCAGGAGGCGGCGCGTGCCAAGGCGGAAGCCCGTATCCAGATCGCAGGCGCCAACAAGGACGCTCAGCTGAAGGAGGCCGGCTTCCTGAAGGAGACCGCGCAGGCCGAGGCCGAAGCCCAGGCGGTCGGGCCCATGACGAAAGCCGCGCAGGACGCCAGGATCACCCAGGCCCAGCAGCAGAACGCCCAGCAGGTGGCGACCCTGACCAAGCTGCAACTCGATTCCGACGTGCGCGCGAGGGCTGACGCCAATCTGTACGCAGCCCAGAAGGCAGCCGACGCCGACCTCTACACTGCGGAACAGCACGCCAAGGCACAAGCCGTCCAGGTGACGGCGGCCGCCGAGGCCGAGCAGACCCGCCTGACCCGCGAGGGCGATGGCCGGGCATCCGCGATCAAAGCGTCCGGTCTGGCCGAGGCCGAGGCCATCCAGGCCAAGGGACAGGCGGAGGCCCAGGTCAAGGAACTCATGGCGCAGGCGTACGCGCAGTACGGTCAACAGGCCGTCATCGACCGCGTCCTGGCCACCATGCCCGAGATGCTGGCCGCCGCCGCGAAACCGTTGGGCGACGTGGACAACATCACCGTGATCGGCGATGCCGCCTCGGCGACCGGGATCACGCGGGTCTCCACGGAACTTCTCGTCAAACTCCCCGCCGTGATCAAGGCGGCGACAGGGCTGGACCTCACCGATCTCATGCAGAACTGGTTCGCGTCCGGCTCGGTGCCCGCAGGAAGCGAACTCGTGGCCGCCGCCCGTGGTGAGGGCGGTGGCGCCATCGTGACGGGCGCGCCTACGGTGACGAGCGCGTCGGAATCAGTGGCGGGGGAGTCGGTGGCGGAGGATGCGGCGGCAGTGGCCGACGCGCCGGAGGTCGCCGAGGCGGATCGAGCCGCGTGAGGTTCCAGTCGGCTTCGTGAGGGTCCACTCGGCTGTGTGGGGTGCCATTCGACCGCGTGAGGTTCCGCTCAGCTGCGTGGAGTTCCGCTCTCCTTCCTGGGGTGCTGGCATGGTGTCTCGGTGACCGGGACATTTAATCCCCAACAATGCCGTGTTCGGGCTAGTGTGAGTTCTACGTCTCATGGCGATCTCCGACGAGGGCTCCTCGGGAGATCATTAACCCCAGTATGGGGGGATGTGCATGGGGGCGGGTCGGGTGGACTATAGTCCGGTGGCTGCTCGAGCCGTCCCCATGGTCATGTCCTGCCTGGTTCAGAGGGTTCCGTGTCTGTCGTTGATGGTTCCTATGCGCCGCGTGTTGTCTCGTTCTGGTAGGGGTTGCGTGTCGTCTCCATGCGTGCCGATGGTGTGGGGCCGGGTACTCCAACCAAATCGGCCTCGTGGATGATATCTGGAACGCGTTTGGTTGGACTTTCGGGCCTAGGACGCGATTTCTGGCCAGGTACTTCAGCCGAACCGGATGCGGGGTGTCATACAGATGAGGTTTGGCTGAAGTACCGGAGTTGGGGGTGGGTGGTGACGATGGCGGGCGGATCGGTGTCGTGTGTGTCGTGTCGGGAGTGCCGACTCAGCGCGTAACAAGGCGGGGAAGGATGAGCAGGCGAAGGGTGACCACGAGGTGGGGAGCGTTAGGGGTCATGTGATTCCGTGTCAACCCCCTGTGGATAACTTCGGACCCTCTGCACAGGGGGAGAAAATTCCGCAAATCTGGTTCGGATCTCACCATGGTCATGGGTATGGATCCTCGTGTTCATGATATTCGCTTAGCCCGTGACGGCGTCATCGGCTATGACAATTATTCGCGTCACGGCTATGCTCGGCTTGTTCGTGGGGTGTACGGGCGTGTGCTGTCGGAGGACTCCCCGGACCCTTTCCAGCGACGGCGTCAGCAGTTCATTCTCCAAGCCCGTGGATGGATGGCTGCTTACGCCTCGAAGGGTGCTGTTCTGTATGGGCCGTCGGCGCTGCAGGTGATGGGGGTCGCTCTCCCGGAATCTGTGGAGGATTGGGAAAACTGCCACATCCTGATTCCGCCGGGTGTCAGTCGGCCCCAGCAGCAACGGCTCATCGCCCATCGATGCCCGACTGACCCTGAGGTCCGCCATCAGGTGGCGGGTTTTCCCCTCCTCGATCCTGTCGAGCACTGGACCCAACTGCGAGACGCCAGTCTGGACGCCCTGGTCGAAGTCGGTGACGGGCTCGTACGTCGTTCCAATCCATGGACGACCATGGATCACATCGAATCCACCCTCGATCGCCTTCGGGGACGCCATGGGGTACGACAGGCACGAAGGGCATCGCGGCACGTCAGGCCAGGTACGGACTCACTGTATGAGACACGTACTCGGTTGCTGGTCGTCCGCGCTGGGCTGCCCGAACCCGTCGTCAATTGCCTCGTGTACTGCCCTGCCTCGGGAAGGACCTTTCATCTCGATATGGGGTACCCGAACGAGAAGGTGGGGCTGGAGTTCGACGGGGCCGTCCATGTCGGCAATCGCAGACAGATGGACATCGACGCCAACCGACGCCGCCTCCTCCAAGACGCCGGGTGGATGATCATCACGATCACCGCCGCTCAGTTGATGGATCCTGCTTCGATCGTACGGTCCGTCGAGTCCGCGCTCATCTTGCGCCGAGCGATGGCGGGAAGCACCAGGCAGCTGCTCATCGGAGCCGGGAGGTTGTGAGGGCTGCGAATCTCATCACGTGGTGGGGTGAAGGCGTGATGGTGGCCCTCCCCTTGGCGAGGAGGGCCACCATCACTGTCGATCAAGGATGGGTTTAGAGGCTTCCGGACCGGTACTCGCCGATGACAGTTTTGCCGTCGCTCAAGTAGACGGGTATGGACACACCCATCTCCCGGGTCGCTCTAGCGGTGGCCCGTGCCACGAGATCCGTCGCACTTTGGGGCGACAATCGGCTGTCGACGCTGGCTGCGAGCTGCTCACCAACCGCCCGAAGGGCGGTGTCGCTGGGGATCCCCCTCACCTGGTTCAAGATCGCAGCGCTGTCGATGGTCGCATCGCTCACCCCTGCCGCGTCGAGCTCGTCGTGTAACGCCTCAGCGAAGAGGGCCTGCGCCTTCGCGTCCCTGTCTCTCATCATCTGCACGGCCTGCTCCGGATTGGCGGCTGGCATGCTCGCCCGGTCGAGGTCGGCCTTATAGACATAGCCCGATTCGCCATTCGTGGCGTAGGCGCTGATGAGATCCGGTGCCTCGGCGGGTGAGTTCGCGTACGCGGCGGATCCGTACGTCAGCCCCTCCTGGTTGACCTCATAGGGGTTGCCCCGGGCGGATCCGTCGGCGCCGGTGGCCGTCTGCGTGAAGATGATCCCGCCCATGAGCGCCACTGCGGCGACCCCGGACGTGAGCCAGATGATGCGTGTCTTATGAGTTCTCGTCATTGTTCTGCCTTCCTACGTGGGTAGGCGGTGTCGCATGGTCCGATGGGCTGATCGCAGCGGGGCAGTCGTGATGACCGCACCCGTATGGCGACATTTCCGTTCCATGCTTGGTAATAGTAACACTTGATCATTGTCGAAAGAGTCCAGATGGGTATGCGCCCGGTGGGTGGGACGCGAGCTTTGGCGCGGTCGCTCAGTGGTCAGCACTGGCTTATGGAGATGGCCTCATGTCCTGACAGTACATCCGTAGATACAGGACGGCCGAGACGGTGG
Source organism: Propionibacteriaceae bacterium (assembly GCA_009780915.1). Taxonomy (GTDB): domain Bacteria; phylum Actinomycetota; class Actinomycetes; order Propionibacteriales; family Propionibacteriaceae; genus WQYJ01. The sequence continues at coordinate 860 of WQZD01000022.1, read as the reverse complement.
TGGCCAGGTTGAGGCTGGAGACCAGGGGCGCCATGGGGAGGGAGACGATGGCGTCGCACGCCTGTCGTACTTCATCTGACAAGCCGGAACGCTCGGAGCCGAAAGCGAACATGGTGGGTCCGGTGTGTTGGCTGGGGTCGAAGGGGGTCCCGTCGGCGTCCAATCCGACCAGGGTGAAACCAGGGCGGTGGTCGGTGAGGGGGGAGCGGTAGCCGGCCAGGTCGCTGATCAGAGTGGGCGTGGACTGGCATGGCACGGCCCACTGGAGGCCGGCGGCCCCTCGCACTGCCGCTGTGTCGCAGAAGTCGACGTCGCCGTTGGCCAAGACCCCGGCGGCGCCGGCGGCCGCTGCGACGCGTACCACCGCACCGAGGTTCTTGGAGTTGCGGGGGTCGTCCAGCAGGATGGTGGGCCGGTCGGCGGTGGGCAGGGCATCCGCCAGGCGCCACTGCGGCGGGTGGGCGTACGCGAGGACGTGGGTATGGACGGGCCCCCGGGCGCGCTCGCGAAATGCCCGGACGGGCACGACGGTCGCCTGCTCCTCCAGGAGGGCACGAAGGTCGGGTGCGACCTGATCGGCGGTCGTCATCGCCGCGTCGAGGTCGTCGGTCAGGATGTCGGTCACCACCGCGCCGAAGCGTACGGCGTGCTTGAGCGCGTGCAAACCTTCGAGGGCGACCACTGATTCCATGAGCCCAAGGTTACCTGTATTCAACCGGTGGATGGAGTGTGGGGCCTCCTCGAGACTTCACGGCCCACTGTTGGCATATCACTACGAACTGTCACCGATGTCCTGAGGCAGAACTGTTACCGATGTCCTGAGACATCACATATCACTATGAACTTAATCACTAGTTCGG
>WQZD01000021.1 GCA_009780915.1 Propionibacteriaceae bacterium | reverse complement strand
TCCACATCCGCCGGTTGCGACAACCAATACGACCACGAGACCGAGTCATTCTGACCATCACCATTCGGAGAGAAATACACCTCCTGCGCAGACGACCACGACACCGCCGGCGGATTCACCACCGTCACAGGAACAACTGGGAACGACCACGAATGAGTCCAACCGAACCCATCCGTCCACGACACCCGCCCCGACACCTGGTTCTCCCCATTCGAACACGACGACGCGTCCAACGTCCCACTGACCGGCCCACCCAGCGCAGGAGCCTGCGCCGACGACCACGACCCGCCATCACAGATCACCTGCACCGCGTCCACGACAAACCCCGCAGTCGGAGTGAACACCCACCCCACCGACGACCCGCTGATCGCATCCCCCGGAGCAGGCGACGTCATCACACCCGGCACACGGGTGTCCACCCCCACACGCACACTGATCTCATCTGAGACGCCCGATGCGTCACTGGCCACCATATGCGCCACATACACCCCATCCGGGACCACAACACCCGCATCGTTCATCCCATCCCAGGACACGCCCAACGTGTACCACGAGGTGGCAGGATGCGACACCCCCGACTCCAGCACCCGCACAGTCGCATCCGCGTCATCCGTGACCCACGCGTCCACATTCGCCGCCTGCGACAACCAATACGCCCACGAGACCGAGTCCTCCTGACCGTCACCATTCGGAGAGAAATACATCTCCTGCGGAGACGACCACGACACCACCGGCGGCACATCCTCAGCCCGTGCCACCGACGCAGCGCTCATGGCGGCTGCGAGCACCACAATGATCGAGATGACACGCCAATGACCCAGGCGACGACGAGAACTCGCGTAAAACTTCATGATCCCTCCAGTGCGACACAACAGCTCTGGTGCGAACTTATCAGCTTTCACGTTGAAATGCCAGTGGGAGACCACAGGGAGGCCCACTGAGTAGGATGACATCATGGTCAAATGGCACGTGTACTGGTACGACCTGTTGTTGGTGGTCGGACTAGGGGCGACGGCGGCCCTCCTGCCGACCCATCCTCCGACCCAGTGGTGGATCCTCGTCGTCGCGCTGCTCGTGTTCCTGACCGGGTACCTGATGCTCCGACCGCGGTTCTCGCTGACCTTCGGGTTGACCCCGATCATGATCGATTACATCGGAAGCTCGCTCATGGTGATCGCCATGGTGATCGGCGTCTCCGCCACGTCCATCGCGTCCCTGATGCTCGCCATCGCGTGTCCCGTGGTGTGGAACGCCGTGAAAACCCTGCGCTCGGGGATCATCTGGAACGCCGTGATGATCGTCCTGGCCGCTGCCGCCATCGCCTCGCAGTCCTACGCCTCGGGGACCCTGGGCAGGGACTGGCCGGTCATCACGGGCGCCATGGTGTTCATCTTCGTCTTCTCGTTCATGATCGGCTCGATGGTGCACGCCGCCATGCGCTGGGGCCACGAGCGCTCCGAGTTGCTGGACGAGCTCCAGGCGTCCCAGGCCGACCTCGCCGAGTCCTATCAGCGACTGATATCCGCCAGCACGCCCGTACCCGTCACCGATTCTCCCTTGTCAGGACGGGAAACCGAGGTGCTTGCCCTGGTCTCGCAAGGATACACCAACCGCGACATCGCACACCGGCTGTTCATCTCCCCCGCGACTGTCAAGACCCATATGGAGCACATCCTGGCCAAGCTGGGCGCGACCACCCGCACACAGGCGGTCCTCATGGCGCATCACGAAGGGCTGCTGAGCCGGTCCGAGGGGGAGGTCTGAGCGGCACGGACCGTCACAGGCGACGCCGCGAGATCTGGGTGTTCAGATCAGCACGCACATGCAGTCCCACGTCGCGGTCCACCAGTGGTTCGATGCGTGCCGGCACGCCGTCAGCGAGGATGGTGGCGTCATCGTCGGTGTCGCGCTTGACGAGGCCCAGCCCGATGGGGCCCAACTGGTGGTGATAGGCCATGGATCCGAGGAAGCCGATGGGGACGTCGGGGGCCGACACGCACGTCAACACAGCGCCGGAGTCGAGGAACCTCTCCTCGGACCCGTCCAGATGCAGGCGCACGAGTCGTCTCGGCGGAGACCCCACGTTGTACACCTTGGCCACCGTCTCCTGACCGGGATAACACCCCTTGTTCAGGGCGACCGCTTCCGAGGGGACGCCCAGCTCGTTGGGGATGGCACGGGCGTCGGTGTCCACCCCGAACCGTGGCACACCCGCCGCGATCCGACGGGCCGTGTACGCCCACACCCCGGCCCAGCGGCCTCCGGTCGGCACGTCATCACGCGGGTGGAACACCTCGTACCCCCCCAGACACGACGGCGTGCCCGAGCGGCGGGGGCGCGAACTGTCAGGTTTCGGGGACGAAACCGACAGTTCGCGCCCCCGCGGATCGGAGTCAGCATCACCATGACCAGCGCCACCATCAGCAGCGCCACCATCACCGTCATCACCGGCGCCCCACATCGGGTCCGCGCTCCACACCACGGTCATATCCGGGCGCAGGCGGGCCTCCACATCCATGCGGAACCTCATTCGGTTCAGGTGGTCGACCAGCGCGGCGCCGTGGCCCGGCTCGGTCCAGCCCCAGATGGCGTCCTGCGTCATCACGAAGGCGAGGGAGTGGACGATGCGGCCATTCCCGTCCAAGAGATACGTCGACGAGGATTGCGAGACCTCGAGCGTGTCCACCTTCTGGGTCCCGAGCAGGTTCAGGAGCGTCGCCCGATCCGAACCGGTGAGACACACGACCTCGCGGTTGGACAGGTCCACCGCAGCCGTGCCGTCCTCCAGCCACCTCTGCTCGCGCAAGGGGTCGCCGCAGTGCCATGTCAGCCCGGCGTCCAGCCCCGAATCGACGAAGACGACCGTCATCGTCACACCCTCTAGGCCCGGGCCAGGCGCGCCCACAGGTGCGGCTGCACCTCGTGCTCGGTGGTGCCCCGGTCGTACGTGAACATCAGGTCGGACTCGACATTGCCATACAGCCGATGCCCTCCGGTGGCTGGGATCTCGGAGGTGACCGTGCGTGCGACCAGATCAGTGGTCAGTTCGATCTTCGCCCCCTCGATCCGCCCGACGTAGACTTCGGCGACACCCTCCGGCTGCACGATGACGACCTCGATCTCGCCGTCGGCCTTGGGCCGCCAGAACCCCGTCTCCATGCCCAGCGAGCGAGTGGGCCGACCCTGCTCGTCGGTCTCGAACAACTGCATGATGTAGTGCATGTACGTGCCGCCGTTCTCCGCGAAGTCGACGGTCACGGAGAAGGTGAAATCCTCTCCACCGAGATGGTGCCCGTTGCCGGTGCCCTCCCAGTGCCCGAGCATCCACGCCACACCCAACAGCTGAGTGTTCAGCCGAGAATCGATCTCAAACGCCATCTCTGTCCTTCCAGTCACGGCGAGCGAAGAGCAGCGCCAACCCCACGATCATAGCGACGCCGATCAACGCGACCAGGACGACGATCATCCAGAAGCTGAAAACTGCCATCTGAACAGTGTAGTGTCCCCAGCCCCGCGATGAGGAGGACACCGTGCCAGACACCAGCACCCCGCCCCCACAGTGTTTCCGGTAGTGTTCCATATGTGTGATCCGCGCATGCGGGCACACGCCGCCCCCGACCCGTACGCCCTGGTCGCGAGCGGGTCGCGTCCTGGTCGAGGAGAGGAGGCTGGATGGCGAGTGTGCTACTGATCACCGCGAACACCGACCCCGTCCCCTTCCCTCCCCTGACGCTGCTGCCCCACACCGTCACGGTACGGTCCCCGAAGGAGCAGGTCCTCACCGCCTCAGCCGCCTGCGACCTTGTCATCATCGACGCCCGCACCGACCTGATCGCCGCGAAGAACGTCAGCCAGATGTTCAAGACCGCAGGCGTGGTCGTCCCCCGGGTCGTCATCCTCACGCAGGGCGGACTGGCCACCTACTCCGGGGACTGGGGGTGCGCGGATTTCCTCCTGGACACCGCCGGCCCGGCCGAGTTGGACCTCAGGCTCAAGGTGCTCACCTCGCCCGAGGACGAGTCCGGCGCCCGGGTGAGCATCGGCGGGCTGGTGATCGACGAGGCCGCGTACTCGGCATGGCTCGACAACGCCCCTCTCGACCTGACCTACACCGAGTTCGAGTTGCTGAAATACCTGGCCCTGCACCCCGGCAGGGTCTTCTCACGCGAGCAGTTGCTGACCCAGGTGTGGGGGTACGACTACTACGGCGGCACCCGCACCGTCGACGTCCATGTGCGCAGACTGCGCGCCAAACTCGGCACCGAGCACGAGTCGCTCATCGGCACGGTGCGCAACGTCGGATACCGATTCGCGACACAATAGGGTCATGCCTGCTCTCACCACACACGCGCACCTGAGCCCGCTGGACCACGGCGAGGTCATGGCTCTCGCCACGCGCGTCCTGGAGGTGGACGGGGTCTTTCCCCTCAACGAGGAAGCCACGCTGGGCCCCGCCCATGCGACGCACGTCCTGGCTCGCGACGGCGCCGACCTGGTGGGGTACGGTGTGCGCATGCCCGACTCCTCCGCCCAGATCCTCGTGGACCCCTCCCACAGGCGTCGAGGCGTGGGGTGGTCGATTCTGTGTCAGATCGGCCTCGACGCCAGCGTGTGGGCTTTCGGGAACCTGGAGTGCGCGCAGTCCTTCTGCACGTCGCGGGGGCTGGCGCCCGTACGCGAACTGCTCGTGATGGAGACGTCCGTCACCGAGTCCGACTCACGCCGCCCGCGTCCGGCGACCCCGACCCGTCCACCGGCCGATCCCGCCATCACCATCTCGGCGTATCGTCCCGACGACCTCATCGACCTCGTCGAGCTCAACGCCCGGGCCTTCGCCAGCCACCCCGACCAGGGCCGCCTGGGGGTCGGCGACTTCCAGGCACGGATGGCCTCCCCCTGGTTCGATCCCGCCGGACTCTTGATCGCCCGCGACGCCGCCGGCGCCATGGCAGGTTTCCACTGGACGAAGATGGAGGGTCGGGACGCCGAGGTGTACGTCCTCGGCGTGGACCCTGGCCACGGAGGCGCCGGCATCGGGCGTCTCCTGCTGACCGCCGGGGTGGACCATCTGCGGGCTCACGGCGCCACGGTCATTCGCCTGTGGGTGGAAGGTGACAACGTCCGCGCGAAAAGTCTCTATGAGGCATCCGGATTTTCGGTTGTACGCCGTGACCTTCAGTATCGTAAAGTGGATACAGCCACAGCGGTGTTCGAAGCGGATCGCGGTCGTCAGGAATGATCCGCCGTCCCAGGATGTCGCGGAAGATGCGTCGTCAATGGCGAGGAGGAACTATGGATCAACCCAATGGGCACAGTGGAGCGAGTTCCACTGGCACCGGCCCCTCGAGGTTCCGCGTCCAGAAGTCCCCCATGGACGAGTTCTTGAGCCTGCGGACCATGCCGACCGAGCCTGACGGCCTGCCCAGCCAGGAGCAGATCGACAGAGTGCTCGCCATGCTGACACAGAACCCCGAAGACGCCATCACAGGCGACGGCGTCCGCCGTGACTCCTTCGGCGAGCCGCGCTCGGCCGCCTCCTCCGTGGCCCGGGATCTGGGCCTGCGAGACGCCACATGGCCCAAACCGCGAGTCCCGGCGCACACGCCCGCACCCGCACCTACACCCGCACCTGTGGCACGCGAGCGCAGCACGCGCACCAGCGCCGGCACGGATCACACCGACGTCACCTTCCGGCTCTCCTCGCTCAGCGATGACCACACGAGCACACGCCCCTGGGCCGACCTGGATCAGCCACGATCTGCGCGCCCCTCGGCGCCGACTCCCGCGAAGCTCGATCACGTCGGCGAGCCGCACACCTCGGCGTCCGTCGACCGGCATGGACCGGGTCTGGAATCGAGGGGGCCGGGCTTGCGCGCCCATACCCCACCGGACTCGACACCGCCTGCCTCGCACCATGACGCGCCAGAGTCCGACTGGTACAGGCGCCACCACGAGTCCCCCGCCTCCGACTCGCTGACATCGCTGCATGGCGGGGCGTCCTCCGCCCTCGCCGCCCATCGGGACCTCCACGAGCCCACCGCGTACGTCCCCCTCCACGAGCCGATCGACATGCCGATCTTCCTCCCGCGCACCGACCATGCGGACCAGGCGCCAGCCCCCTCGTCGACTCCGGTGGCCCCGGTGGCCCCGGTACCGTCGACTCCGGCTCCCCCGGCCGCCTCGGTGCCCCCGGCTCCCCTGGCTGCCCCCGTACCCCCGGCTCCCGCGGCTGCCTCTGTGCCCCCGGCTCCCGCGGCTGCCTCTGTGCCCCCGGCCCCGGCACCATCCCTCGCCGCGCCCACCGACGACGCCCCCGTCTTCCTCCCACGCGCGGACCTGCCTCACGCGTCCGCCCATCCTCACCCCCACGACACGGCCACACCCGCGTCTCCGGCGGCGCCCGTGTCTCCTGAGACACCCGCGGCGTCTCCGGCCACACCCGCGTCTCCGGCCACGCCCGCGTACAGTGAGGCCCCTGCGTCCCTGGGGACGCCCACCGCGCCCGAACCACCCGCGCCCACCGCCCCCGAGCCTCCCGCGCCCGTGGCCCCCCTCGCGTCCCAGCCCCCGACCGGACACGAACCCCCGCTCGAAGCGCCTGCCGATCCGCTGAATCTTCTGTGGCCCGACTTCGAGGACGAGGACGACGATGACGACGACACCTGGGTGACGGCGTCCGCGGCCGCCGCTGTCCCCTCGGCCTTCCTTCCGCGCGCTCAGCCCATGGACGGCGTGGACAGGGAGGACGACGAGTCCTCGGCGATGCCCGAGACTCATGTGCCGGAGTGGGCCACGTCGCCCGCCAGCACGCCGACGAGCCGCGGCGCCACCGCCCCGGCGACCACCACCGCCATCGACCCCGTGTCCGGGCTGCCCGAGAATCGGTACTCCGACCGGGAGCTGAGCTGGCTGGCGTTCAACAACCGTGTCCTCGACCTCGCCAAGGACACGGTACGGGTCCCCTTGCTCGAACGCGCCCGCTTCCTGGCGATCTTCTCCTCCAACCTGGACGAGTTCTTCATGGTGCGCGTGGCGGGGCTCAAGCGCCGCATCGACGCCGGGATCGCCCAGCGCGGCACCTCGGGCCTGCTCCCCAGGGAACTGCACGACGCCATCTTGTCCACGGCCCGCGACCTCGCCGCAGACCAGTCACGGGTCTTCCGCGAGGAGATCCTGCCCGAGCTGGCCGCCGAGGGCATCCGCATCCTGGCGTGGTCCGACCTCACACCCGAGGAGCAGCGCCGCCTCACCGACCTGTTCAAAGAGCGGATCTACCCCATCCTGACCCCTCTAGCCGTGGACTCGTCGCACCCCTTCCCCTACATCTCCGGCCTCAGCCTCAACCTGGCCATCCAGTTGCGCAACCCCATCACGGGGGCCCGCCTCTTCGCCCGGATCAAGGTGCCCAACGTCCTTCCCCGCTTCCTTCCCGTCGCAGAGGGCAGGTACGTCCCCCTGGAGGACGTCATCTCCCACCACCTGGACACCATCTTCACGGGGATGGACATCCTGCGCTTCGCCACCTTCCGCGTCACTCGCAACGAGGACGTCGAGGTGGAGGAGGACGACGCCGAGAACATCTTGTTCGCCTTGGAGAAGGAGCTCCTGCGCCGCAAGGTGGGACGCCCGCCCGTACGCCTGGAGGTCGAGGACAAGATCGACCCGGAGTTGCTCGACACCATCGCAGCCGAGTTGGACGTCACGCAGCAAGAAATCTTCCACCTCCCCAGCCCCCTGGATCTGACTGGGTTGTTCCGGATCGCGGACGTCGATAGGGACGACCTGAAGTACCCTCCCCTCATGGAGAGGACCAACCCCCAGTTGGCCGAGAAGGAGACGGCCCAGCCTGCGGACATGTTCGCCGCGGTCAAGAAGGGCGACGTCCTTCTGCACCACCCCTACGACTCCTTCGCCACGTCCGTCCAGCGCTTCGTCGAGCAAGCGGCGGCCGATCCCCAGGTGCTCGCCATCAAGCAGACCCTGTACCGCACCAGCGGCGACTCCCCCATCGTGGACGCCCTCATCGAGGCCGCCCGGGCTGGAAAACAAGTCCTCGCCCTGGTCGAGATCAAAGCCCGGTTCGACGAGCAGGCCAACATCGCCTGGGCCCGGAAGCTGGAGAAGTCCGGAGTCCATGTGGTGTACGGCCTCGTCGGCCTCAAGACGCATTGCAAGCTATCATTGGTGATTCGCGACGAGGGCGACTGCCTGCGCCGGTACTGCCACATCGGGACGGGCAACTACAACCCCAAGACCGCCCGCATGTACGAGGACATGGGCCTGATCACCGCGAACTCCGTCATCACCGACGACGTGGCCCGGCTGTTCAACCACCTGTCGGGGATGACCGCCGAATCGAATTACCGGCGCATCCTGGTGTCCCCGTTCGGCATCCGCAACGGACTGCTGGAGAAGATCGAGCACGAGATCGAGCTGCAGAAGTCGGGGATCCCCGGACGCATCCGGATCAAGGTGAACTCCATCGTCGACGAGGCCACCATGGACGCCTTGTACCGGGCCAGCCAGGCCGGCGTCACCGTCGATCTGTGGGTACGCGGGATCTGCGCCATGCGAGGAGGGGTCCCCGGGCTGAGCGACAACATCCGCATCCGCTCCATCCTCGGGCGCTTCCTGGAGCACTCCCGTCTGTTCTGGTTCGACAACGGAGGCTCGCCCCAAGCGGGGATCGGCTCCTCCGACCTCATGCACCGCAACCTCGACCGCCGTGTCGAGGTGCTGGTCCAACTCTCCAACGAGGCGCACATCAATCAGATCGACTCCTTGTTCACCATGGCCTTCGCCGAGACCACCGCTTCCTGGTGGCTCACCGACGAGGGCTGGGTGCAGAAGACCTGCGACGAGTCCGGCCAGCCCCTGATGGACCTCCAGGAGCATCTGGTCGAGGCCATCCCCAACCGTCGAGCACTGCCCTGACCAGGAGCATGGACACGTGAGCGTCACGCCAGGAATCCCCATCTGGGCCGCAGGAGCGGTGCCCCTGCGCGGGACACGTGACGCCCGCGAGGTTCTGCTCGTCCACCGTCCCGCCTACGACGACTGGACCCTGCCCAAAGGGAAAGCCCACCCGCACGAGTTGCTCCCCACCACGGCGGTGCGAGAGGTGGCCGAGGAGTCCTCGGTGACAGTACGCCTGGCCACGGGCCTGACCCCCGTGCGCTACCCCATCGGAGCGACCATCAAGATCGTGTCCTGGTGGGTGGGCGCCACCGTGTCCGCGCCGCGCCACGCCCCCAACGCCGAAGTGGACGACGTCGCATGGATGAGCCCCGAGGACGCCCTGGCGACCCTGTCCTACGCCGACGAGCGCGGCGTCCTGACCGAGGCCGTCTCCCTGCCCGACACGACCCCGCTGATCATCATCCGGCACGCGAAAGCCCTGCGCCGCGAGGCATGGAGAAAGGACGACCGTCTGCGCCCCTTGAGCGAGAAGGGCCATGAGCAGCTGTCGTACGTCGCCCAGATCCTGAAGCCTTTCGGCATCACGCATTTCATCTCCTCGACCTCCACCCGGTGCGTCCAGACCCTTCGCGACTACGCCAACCAGATCGGGTCCGACATCCACACGGAGACCTGCCTCTCGGAGGAGAAGTCCACCCCCGCTGAGGTCGGTGGGTACATGGCCCGCCTGGCGCACGCCGTCGGCGCCTCGGGGATCCCGACCGTGGTGTGCGGCCACAGCCCCGTCCTCCCGGCGATGATGGCGCCTCTGGGAATCCCGGCCCGGCCCATGGCGACAGCGTCCTGCATGATCGCCCACGTGGACACGAACGGCGCCGTGGTCGCCAGCGAATGGCACGACACCTTGCGCGTCAAGATATGACCCGACACCGCCCAGACATAGGTGGGGGCCGCCTTCTGGTCGAAGGCGGCCCCACTGCTTGAGAGGGGCATCCCAAGCGATTTGCCGGGGACGATCCGCGTTCACAATGGAACCGATGCCCCGAAGGAGACGGGCCTGCTGACACCCACCAACAGGTTTCCGCCACCGCTTGCCCCGATCCGGCACAACCACTCTGTGTTCAGATCAGAAGAATTGAATTGATGTATCCATCACACCCCCGGTGTGTGGATGCCTCGTGCTTCCGTTGCACATATACAGGATAGCACGTAAGTGCCGTACTATCGAATTCCGTGAGAGGGTGTGCAGCGCCCTGCACCAGGTGACGCCTCACCTGTCCACACGCGCCGTCCCACCGTCGGCGAGCCGCAGGACCTGGGCGAGGCTGGCCATGGACGTGTCTCCCGGCGTGGTCATCGCCAAGGCGCCGTGGGCCGCGCCGATCTGGACCGCCCGGTCCAACGTCGACCCCGACAGGAGGGCGTAGATCAAGCCCGACGCGAAGGAGTCGCCACCGCCCACCCGGTCGAAGACCTCCAGAGACTCCCGTGTCGCGGCGCGTACCATCCCCGTCTGTTCGCTCCACGCGACCGCGCCCCAATCGTTCAGGGACGCCGACCTCACCGCGCGCAGGGTCGTGGCGATCACCGAGATGTCGGGGTACGCGGCCGACACCCGTGCGATCATCGCCTCGAAAGCGTCCACGGGCAACCGGCTCAACGAGGGGTCGGTCCCGTCCACCTCGAAGCCGAGGGCGGCCGTGAAGTCCTCCTCGTTCCCGATCATGACGTCGACCAGCGGAGCCACGGCCCTATTGACCCGTTGGGCGGCGGCCTGTCCCCCCACGGCACGCCACAGGCTCGGTCGATAGTTCAGGTCGTAGGACACCACCGTCCCGTACCTGTGGGCGGCCTCGACCGCCTCCAGGGCCACCTCGGCGGTCGACTCGGACAACGCGGCGAAGATCCCGCCGGTGTGGAACCATCGCGCCCCTCGGCGGCCGAAGATCTCAGACCAGTCGATGTCGCCGGGACGCAGCTGGCTGACGGCCGTGTGTCCACGATCGGAGACGCCCATGGCCCCTCGGACCCCGAAACCTCGTTCGGTGAAGTTCACGCCGTTGCGGGCCGTACGCCCTACCCCGTCCGAGGCGACCCAGCGCACGTGGCCCAGGCCGACACCGCCGGTCATCATGAAGTCTTCCACCAGTCGACCGACCTCGTCGTCCACCAGAGCGGTGACCACCGCTGTGCGCAGGCCGAAGACTTTGCTCAAGCCACGGATGACGTTGTACTCGCCCCCGCCTTCCCAGGCGGTGAAACTGCGCGCCGTGCGGATACGACCGGCGCCCGGGTCGAGGCGCAACATGACCTCGCCCAGACACACGGCGTCATAGGCGCATTCATCCGAACCACGCAGGCTCACCATACGGTCAGCTTATCGACACGTCTTCCGCATCCGGGGCGTGTGTCCTGGTCTTGCCGTCAGGCCAGCGCTGCGACCTGGCTCAGGGCCTCGCGACACGCCGCTGTGACGGCCGCGAAATCCTTCGCCGCGATCAGGTGCGGCAGCGCGACCCAGGAACCGGCCACGGCGGGCACGCACGACAGCTTCAGGTAGTCGGGCATGGTCGACCCGTCGATGCCGCCCGTGGGGATGAACTTCATGGTGGTGAACGCCGCTGCCAGGGTCGAGATGGCGGCGGGGCCGCCGAACACCTTGGCGGGGAAGAACTTCACCGTGTCGATGCCCAGCGCCTGCGCGGACATGATCTCTCCGGGGGTCACGGCCCCGGGGATGATCGGCCTGCCCGCCAATTGAGCTTCCCTCACGACGTCGGTGCGAAGACCGGGGCTGACGAGGAACTTCGCACCGGCTTCGATGGCAAGTTCCACCTGCGATGGTGTGATGACTGTGCCAGCGCCGACGGTGAAGCCCTCGATGTCGTTCATGATGGCGATGGACTCGGCTGCCGCGTCTGTGCGGAACGTCACCTCAGCCACGGGTAGGCCGCCTGCCATGAGCGCCTCCCCGAGGGGCTGCGCATCTGCCGCGTCCTCGATCTGGATGACGGGCATGATCCTGTAGGCGAAAATGTCCATGAAGACCTCCTGTTTGATAACCAGGGACATTCTATCTGAGGCAGGCCACTCTTCCGGCATCGAGCCCACCTGGCGTCAGGCGTCCCTTGGCTTGGTAGGCTGGGCAGTGCATCGTCCACCGTCGGACGCATGACAGGTCGAAGGAGCCGTCCCATGGCCCGCACTGTGACAATCGCCATGAACGGCGTCACCGGACGCATGGGATTGCGCCAACATCTCCTCCGCTCGATCCTCCCCCTGCGCTCCGCGGGTGGGATCCTCCTTCCCGACGGGTCGCGCGTCCAGGTGGAACCGATCCTGGTGGGGCGTGACGAGGAGAAACTGCGTGAGATCGCCGCCGCCCATGGTGTCGCCTCTTGGACGACCGACCTGGACGCGATCCTCGGCGACAGTCACGTCGACATCTATTTCGACGCCCAGATCACGTCGCGTCGGTACGCCGCGTTGACCGCCGCCATGCAGGCTGGCAAGGCCATCTACACCGAGAAACCCACGGCCGAGACCCTGGACGAAGCCATCGACCTGGCCCGCCTGCGCGAACGCGTCGGCGTGACGGCGGGGGTGGTCCACGACAAGCTCTATCTGCCCGGGCTACGGAAACTGCGCCGCCTCGTCGACGAGGGATTCTTCGGTCGGATCCTGTCGGTGCGTGGAGAGTTCGGGTACTGGGTCTTCCCCGGGGACGACCAGCCCGCCCAACGCCCCTCGTGGAACTATCGCAGCCAGGACGGCGGCGGCATCACCACGGACATGTTCAGCCACTGGAACTACGTCTTGGAAGGGATCGTCGGCTCCGTGGAGTCCGTCATCGCCACGACCGCCACCCACGTCCCCACCCGCTGGGACGAGCAGGGGCAGCCCTATGCGGCGACCGCCGACGACGCGGCGTACGCCATCGTCGAGGTGGTCACCCCCCAGGGCGACCGTGTCATCGCACAGATCAACTCCTCATGGGCGGTCCGCGTCCACCGGGACGAGTTGGTCGAGTTCCAGGTGGACGGCACGCACGGCTCCGCCGTCGCCGGCCTCTTCTCGTGCGTGGTCCAACCGGCGTCGGCCACCCCCCGGCCCGTGTGGGACCCCGACCAGCCCACCCAGGAGCATTTCCGCGGCCAATGGATGGAGGTGCCGGACCGGGACGACTTCCCGAACGGGTTCATGGCCCAATGGGAGGAGTTCCTCACCGACTACCTCGCCCACCGGGAGCACCGTTTCGACCTGGCCTCCGCCGCACGGGGAGTCGCCCTGGCGCAGGCGAGCCTGCGGTCGGCCGCCGAGCACAGACGTGTCATTGTGGAGCCGATTCAGCTATGACCGCCGTCCCCTCGTCCCCGGCGCCGTCCCCCCTCCCCACGCCGTCCAGCCCTCCGTCCCCCCTCCCGCCGTCGTCGAGCCCTGCGTCCCCCCAACCGTCCTCCCGGCTCAGCCTCAACACCGCCACCTGCCGACGCCTCACCCTGGCCGACTGTGTGGACCTGGCGCGCGCCCACGGGATCGGGGCCATCGGCCCCTGGCGCGACCGCGTCCGAGACGTCGGCGTCCCTCAAGCCGCGCGCATGATCCACGACGCCGGATTGCGCGTGTCCACTTACTGCCGTGGAGGATTCCTCACCGGGGCCGACCCGGCCCAGATCCAGGCCGCCCTGGGCGACAACCGCGCCGCCATCGACGAGGCCGCCGCCCTGGGCGCCACGGAGCTTGTCATGGTGGTCGGCGGGCTGCCCTCGATGTTCGCAGGGATGGGTTTCGCCCATACGGTGGTCGACGACCGTGACAAGGACCTCGTCGCCGCGCGTCAACGGGTCGCCGACCGGGTGGGCGACCTCGTCCCGTACGCCCGTGAGCGGGGGGTACGCCTGGCCCTGGAACCCATGCACCCGCTCTTCACCGCCGACCGGGGAGTCCTCGCGACGCTCGACCAGGCCCTCGACCTCGCCAGCGACCACGCCGCCGCGGAGGTCGGCGTGGTGGTGGACGCCTACCATGTGTGGTGGGACCCCGGCCTGCGCGCGGCCATCCTGAGAGCCGGCGCGCAGTCGCGCATCAGTTCCTACCAGATCAGCGACTGGTCGCTCCCCCTGGCCCCGACCGCCCTGAACTCCCGGGCGATGATGGGAGACGGCCACATCGACCTGGCCTCGATCACCGCATGGGTCGCCGAGGCCGGGTACACCGGCGACGTGGAGGTCGAGATCTTCAACGAGGAGATCTGGGCCCGACCCGGCGATCAGACGGTGGCGACGATGGTCGACCGGTACGCCCGGCTGATCGAGCCCTGTCTGTGACTCCCGCCTACGCGGACGCGACGACCTGGGGGCGAAGCTGGGCGAAATGGCAGGCGCACACGTGCGTTCCCACTCCGTCGCCGTGCTCCTCAAGGGTGGGCACTTTCTCGGCACACACCTGCTGGTCCGGCTCGTCGCGCACACGCCAGCACCTGGTGTGGAAATGGCAGCCCGAGGGCGGGTTGGCGGGGGACGGCACGTCACCGGTGAGCACGATCTGCTCGCGAGTCCCCTTGAGAGTGGGATCGGGCACGGGCACAGCCGACAGCAGCGCCTGGGTGTACGGGTGTGTCGGACGGTCGTAGATCTCCTCTTCGTCACCCATCTCCACGATGCGCCCGAGGTACATCACGGCCACCCGGTCGGAGATGTGGCGCACCACGGCCAGGTCGTGCGCGATGAAGATGTACGCCAGACCCAACTCGTTCTGGAGCTTCTCCAGCAGGTTGACCACCTGTGCCTGCACGGACACGTCGAGGGCCGACACGGGCTCGTCGCAGATGAGCACCTTGGGGTTCAACGCGATCCCTCGCGCCACCCCGATACGCTGGCGCTGGCCGCCGGAGAACTGGTGGGGATACCTGTTGATGTGCTCGGGGTTGAGCCCCACCAGGTCCAGCAGTTCCTGCACCTTCTGTCGGCGCGACCCCTTGGGCGCCGCGTCACGATGGATCTCGAAGGGCTCGCCCACGATGTCGCCCACCGTCTTGCGGGGGTTGAGGGATGTGTACGGGTCCTGGAAGACGATCTGTATGTCGCGGCGGAGCCGACGCATGGCGGCGCCGCGTTGACGGTACATCTCCACCCCGTCGAAGACGACCGACCCGGAGGTGGGCTCTTCCAGACGCATGAGCAAGCGTCCGAGCGTGGACTTGCCGCAGCCGGACTCCCCCACCACGCCCAGGGTCTCCCCCGCGTGCAGATCGAAGGAGACGCCGTCCACGGCCCGCACGTGCCCGGTCACGCGCTGGATCACTCCGGTCCTGATGGGATAGTGCTTCACCAAGTCACGGGCTTGCAGGATGACCTCGCCGCTCATTCTTGACCACCTCCTGCCGCGAGACGCCCCTCGGTGGTGACGTCCGCATCGTCCACTCTCCAGCACGCCGCCTGACGCCCGATCTCGTTGTTCGCGAGGTCGACGAGGGTCGGCGGCGCGCCATGGCGGCACTGGTCCGTCGCGAAACGGCACCGCGGATTGAAGGGACACCCGTCGGGCATGGCCAGCAGGTTCGGCGGGAGCCCGCCGATGGCCGGGAGGGTCTCCCCCAGTTTGGAGTCCAAGCGGGGCACCGATTCCAACAAACCGATGGTGTACGGATGGCGCGGTTGGGCGTACAACGGCTCGACCGGGGCGACCTCCATGAGGCGCCCGGCGTACATGACCGCGATGCGGTCCGCCACGTTGGCGACCACGCCGAGGTCGTGGGTGATCAGGATCAGACCCATGCCGAACTCGTCTTGGAGTTCCTTGAGCAGGTCCATGATCTGCGCCTGCACGGTCACGTCCAGCGCTGTGGTCGGCTCGTCGGCGATGAGGATCCACGGGTCGAGGGCGATCGCCATGGCGATCATGATGCGCTGGCGCATGCCGCCGGAGAACTGGTGGGGGTACGCCTTGTACCGCTCCTTGGCACCGGGGATGTGGACCCTCTCCATCAGGCGGATGGCCTGCTGCATCGAATCGGACTTGTTCATCTTGCGATGGATCCGGAACATCTCGGCGATCTGCCAGCCCACGGGGAAGACGGGGTTGAGCGCGGACAAGGCGTCCTGGAAGATCATGGAGATCTTGGGGCCCCGCATCCGTGCCCTCTGCTTGGTCGGCATGGCCAGCATGTCGGCGCCCTGGAAGAGGACCTGCCCGCCGGTGACGTACCCGGGCGGCGTGTCGAGGATGCCCATGATCGCCTGCGCGGTCACCGACTTGCCCGACCCGGACTCGCCCAGGATCGCCAGGGTCTCGCGGTCGTCGAGGTGGAAGGAGACTCCGTTGATGGCCTTGGCCACCCCGGAACGCATCCGGAACTCCACCTGGAGGTCGCGCACGTCCAACAGGTGCTCGAACTCGGCGGTCTTGCGGTCCTTGGCGGTGAGGGTGACGGAATGGGTGGTCATATCACTCACCTCAGCTTCGGATCGAGGGCGTCGCGGACGACTTCGCCGAGCATGATGAAGGCGAGGACGGTCAGGCACAAGGCCGCGGCGGGGAACAACAACATGTGAGGCGCGTTACGGATCAGGCCCAAGGCCGAGGCGGCGGAGATGTCCGCGCCCCAGGAGACGATGGTCCGTGGGAGGCCGACGCCGAGGAAGCTCAAGGTGGCCTCAGTGGCGATGTACGTGCCCAAGTCGATGGTGGAGACCACGATCAGGGGGGTCAGGGCGTTGGGGACGATATGGGAGCTGATCAGGCGCAGGGGGTTCGCTCCGAGCGCCCTCGCCGCCTGGACGAACTCCGCGGGTTTGACCTGGATCACCGACGCCCGCATCAGACGGAAGATGTTCGGCCACCCGAAGATGCCGAGGACTAAGACGATGCGGAAGATGACCACCAAGTACGGCGTGTCCAACGTGATGGGGAGGACCGCCATGACGACGATGGCGCCCAGCAGCAGCGGGATGGCGAAGAAGATGTCCGCCAACCGGGACAGGACGGCGTCCACCCACCCGCCGAGGTACCCGGCGATGGTGCCGAGCACACCGCCCAGGAGCGCGGCGAACAGGGCCGTCCCCATGCCGACCAGGATCGACGCGCGGGCGCCGTACACGGTCCGGGCGAAGATGTTGCACCCCTGCATGTCGTACCCGAAGATGGCCTTCAGACTGGGCTTGAGACGCGAGTACGCCAGGTCGCACGAGCGGGGGTCCACCGATGTGAACAACTGCGGCGCGGCGGCCACGATGATGAAGAAGAGCGCCAGGAGAGCCGCGACCCAGAAGAGGGGTCGCCTCCTCATGACGTCCCACGCGTCGGCGCCCAAGGATCGAGCCGACTCTTTGCGTTGCTCCGTCTCACCCGATTCGAGGATGTCGCCAGCCGTGGGGTCGGTCGCCTCCAAGAGGGCCTCTCGGGTGGCCTTCTTCCTGCCTAGATAATCACTCATGACTGATCCTCGGGTCCAACCAGCTGTAGATGATGTCGACGATCAGCGTCATGAACATGTAGATCAGGACGAGGACGACGACCGCGCCGACCAGGGTCGTGCCGTCGCGTTGGTTGATGGAACGCCAGATCAGACCGCCGATGCCGTTGATGTTGAAGATACGCTCCGTGACGATCGCACCGCCCATCATGCCGCCGAAGGAGGCGCCGATGTACGTGATCGATGGGACCAACGAGTTACGCAGCGCGTGCACGCCGAAGGCCCGGGTGGTCGACATCCCCTTGGCCTTGGCTGTGCGCACATAGTCGGCGCGCAGGTTCTCGATGAGGTTCGTCCTCGTCAAGCGGGCCACGTACGCGATGTACAAGGAGCCCAAGACAAGCCCCGGTAACAACAACTGTCGCCACGTCCCGTCACCGGCCGTCACCGCGAACCACTTGAGTTTGATGCCGAAGACCATCTGAGCCAAGGAGCCCAGGACGAACACCGGGATGGCGATGACGACCAAGGTGGACACCGTCACCAAGGAGTCGATGAACTTCCCCTTGCTGATCCCCGCCAGGATGCCGGCGGCCATGCCGATGATGATCTCGCACAGGACCGCGATCACCGCGAGCTTGATCGTCGTGGGATAGCGGATGGCCAGTTCGTGGACGACCGTGTTCTGGTAGTAGTTGACCCCCAGGTCGCCACGGAAGAGGTTCTGGATATACATCCAGTATTGTTCCAGGAAGGGTTTGTCCAGCCCGTAATGGGCCCGGAACCAGGCCACGTACGAGGGCGGGCACTGCCGATCACCGCATCGACCGGCCGTCGGATCCCCAGGCATCGCATAGGCCAGGAAGTAAATGAGCAGCGTCGCGCCGAGGAATGTGGGAATCATCATCAAAAGACGACGCACAACGTATTTGCCCATCATCAACCCAATCTCTGGTCAGCTCCCACGGGAGGCCGACAGCCCGCCCGAACAGGGACAGTCTATAACGCTCACTGTATTTGTGGTGTACACGCACGAACGGTGGTCCGGCCGTAGCCGGACCACCGTCTCGTGTGTGATCAGATCAGTTCAGGACGACCGAACCGAAGTCGAAGGTCGAGAACGGCGTCATCTTGACCGACTTGACCTTGGTCGAGAAGCCGAACTGGCTCGCCTGGTAGAACGTGGGCATGGTGGGCATGTCGACGTTCAACAGAGCCTCAGCCTGCTGGTAAAGCGAGTTGGCCGTGGCGTCGTCTGTCGCGGCGGCGGCCTGCTTGAGCAGGGAGTCGAACTGCGGGTTGGAGTAATCCGTGTCGTTGGAGGAAGCGCCCGTGGCGTAGATCGGCGCCAGGAAGTTCTCGATCGAGGGATAGTCCATCTGCCAGCCGGTACGGAACATGCCGGTCAGCTCACGCTTCTGGATCTTGTCACGCAGGGTGGCGAAGTCCGGGGTGTCCTGCACGACGCAGGGCAGACCGAGGTTGTTCGTGATCTGGTTGCACATGGCCGTGGCCCACGGATCGTGTCCGCCGTCGCCGTTCACCCACAGGGACAGCGTCCCCGGGTACCCGCCGGCCGCGTCATAGAGTTCCTTGGCCTTGGTCGGGTCGAAGACGCAGTTGGTGCACTGGTCGGCCTTGTAGCCGTCCACGGCGGGGCTCACCCAACCGGTGGCTGGCGTACGAGCGTTGTTGAAGATCGTGGAAGCGATCTGGGCGCGGTCGACTGCCATGGAGATGGCCTCACGGATGCGGACGTCGGTCAGACCGGGATCCTGCTTCGCGTTGGCGAAGGACACGACCTGGATGACGCCGGTGGCCTTGGTGCCCCAACGAGGAGTGCCGTCGGAGTTGACGAGGTCATTCTTCCAGGCGTCGCCCACGAGCTGGTCGGAGGGGATGACGTCGGTGATGTCGAGGTTGTTGGCGACGACGTCGTTGTAGGCGGCGCTCAGGTCGTTGTAGATCTTGAAGGTGACCTGGTCCACCGCACCGGTGAACTTGCCGGAGTAGTTGGCGTTCTTCTGCAGGACCATCTGGGTGTCGGTGTGCTCGGTGATCTGGTAAGGACCAGCGGCGATCGGGGTCTTGGCGAAGTCGGCCTTGCCGTCGGAGGTGTCCGCGAAGAAGGCGTCAGGCTGAGGCGCGAAAGCCGTGTAGCCCAGACGGACCTTCAGGTTGGAGGTCGGGTCGGTCGTCGTGATCGTGAAGGTGTAGTCGTCGATCACCTTCAGACCGCTCATCTCGGTGACGGCGGGCGTGCAGTCGGCCTGGTCAGCCGGGCACTGGAGGTCGTCGAAGCCCTCGATGGGCTCGAAGAAGGAGGCGTTCACTTGGCCGTTGGGAGCGTAGGCGCCCCAGTTCCACGCGTCCACGAAGTTGTGGGCCTTCACCTCGGTGCCGTCCTGGAACATGTAGCCCTGCTGCAGCTTGACCGTCCAGTGGATGGCGTCCGTGGTGTCGATGGACGAGGCGACGTCCAGTTCGGGAGAGGCGTCGTCGGAGTTGTAGTGAACCAGCTTGGCTTCCGTGGCATCCAGCACGTTGCCGCCGCAGACCTCATTGGTACTGACAGGCAGAAGGGGATGCTGCGGGGTGCAGCCACGTACGGTGATCGAGGTCAGACCGCCAGTCGTAGGAGATCCCCCCGGATTGGACGAGCAGGCCGTCGTCCCCAGAAGCATCAGGGCGGCAGCGATGCCAGCGGTGATGACCCGAGTATGAGTGCGCATATTTATGCTCCATTTCGGTAGTAATGAATTGCCTCATTCTGGCATACACCGCGGAAAACACGCCAGCTTTCACCCTCATTGTTGCTAATCTGCGTCCATCCTGAAACATGATCGTAACATCCCGCACTGGCCAGCGCGTATGCTACCAGGCGGTATCAACCCATCAGGGCATAATCCGCAGCCGTCTCGACGGCCCATCACCCGGCCATGGCGGAGAAGTCGTCCTCGCCATGACCGGCGCGACGAGCGTGCTCGAGCGCGGCGAACGCGGCGCCGAGGGCGGGGACGGCCTGCCCCTCGACCAGACCCAGCATGAGGTCGACGTCCTTGGCGAGCAGGTTCGTGGAGAACTGCGTGTCGGAATACTCCCCCGTCTCCAGGCTGGCGCCCTTCATGCCGGCGATCACGGACAACGGGGTCTTCGGCAACCGCAGGAGGGCGAGGGTCTGGGCCGTGGACAGTCCCCCGCCAGCGCCCACACGCCGAGCCTCCACGAGGGCTTGCATGCCCACCGCCAACCCGAAGTTGACCACCAGTTTCCCCGTGGCCGCCTGGGAGGGCTCGTCGTACTCCAGAATCCGGTCGGGGTCGGCCCACGCCGCGACGATCTGGCGCGCACGCGCCCGGGCCGACGCCGATCTGCCGCCGATCAGGACCCCGAGGTCGCCAGCTCTGGCCGGTCCGAGAGATCCCAGGACGGGCGCATGGACCATCTCGACGCCGCGGCGACCGGCCCACTCGGCGCACTCCTCGGCCATGACGGGCCCCACCGTGGTGATGTCGATCCACACCGTCCCCGCCGCCATGGGGAGGTCAGCGTCGATCACCACGTCCCGTACCGCGTCGGGGCCGAACAGGCAGGTGATCACCACCTCCGCGCCCTCGACGGCTCGCGCGGCCGTGGCGGCGATCCGCACGCCCGTCTCGCGCAGAGCCTCGGCGGCCGACGCCGTACGGTTCCAGACGACCACCTCGCCATGGTCGGCGACCGCCAATCGACGCACGAGTTCGCGCCCCATGCGTCCCAGTCCTAAGAATGCGATTGTCATGCCCCCAGTCAATCACCTTCTCCCCTCCTGGCGCGCCCATCGCTCACGTCGTGGGCACGTGGGGCCCCCAGACATGCCAAAGGCCAGGGCCGCTGGTGAGCGACCCTGGCCTTGACAAGGACTTACAGTGCCCGAATGATGTCCTCGACGCGCACCTTGGCGTCGCCGAAGAGCATCATGGAGTTCTCCTTGAAGAACAGCGGGTTCTGCACACCGGCGTACCCGGTGTTCATCGAGCGCTTGAAGACGATGACCGTCCCGGCCTCCCACACGTGCAGGACGGGCATGCCAGCGATGGGGCTGGTGGGATCGTCCATGGCGGCTGGGTTGACCGTGTCGTTGGCGCCGATGACCAGCACGACGTCCGTGTTCGGCATGTCGTCGTTGATCTCGTCCATCTCCAACACGATGTCGTAGGGGACCTTGGCCTCGGCCAGCAGCACGTTCATGTGGCCGGGCAGACGCCCCGCCACCGGGTGGATGCCGAAGCGAACCTCGACCCCCTGCGCCCGCAACTTGCTCGTCAGGTCGGCCACGGCGCTCTGCGCCTGGGCCACCGCCATCCCGTACCCCGGCGTGATGATCACCGAGCTCGCGTTCTTCAGCATCTCGGCCACCTCGGGGGCCGTGGTCTCACGATGCTCCCCGTAGTCCTTGACCTCGCCGGTGACGGCGCCGTCGGAGCCGAAACCTCCGGCGATCACTGAGATGAAGGAGCGGTTCATACCCTTGCACATGATGTACGACAGGTAGGCGCCGGAGGAGCCCACGAGGGCGCCCGTGATGATGAGCAGGTCGTTGTTGAGCGTGAAGCCCGCAGCGGCCGCCGCCCAGCCCGAGTAGGAGTTCAACATCGACACGACCACAGGCATGTCGCCGCCGCCGATGGCCGCCACCAGGTGGAGACCCAGCAACAGCGACACGACGGTCACGGCGATCAGCTGCCACAGGTGCGGGTCGATGACGAACCACACGGTCAGGCCGATGATCACGACGACGGCTGCCAAGTTGATGATGTTGTGCTTGGGCAGCATCAACGGCTTGGAGGTCATCTTCTCCGACAGCTTCAGGTACGCGATGATCGACCCGGTGAAGGTCACCGCGCCGATGAAGACGCCGACGAAGAGCTCGCCGTGGTGCAGACCCATGGATTGACCGGGCGCCAGCGGCTCGTAGTACGCGTTCCATCCCACCAGGACGGCGGTGAGGCCGACGAACGAGTGCAGCAACGCGATCAGCTGTGGCATGCCGGTCATCTCCACGCGCACCGCCAGGGTGACGCCGACGCCGGCGCCGATGACCATGGCGCACAGGATGGCGATGATAGCCCACGACGGGGCTGCCGGAATCACAGCGCCGGTGGTCGCGAGGACCGTGCCGAGGATGGTGAAGATCAAGGCCAGAGCCATGCCGACCATGCCGAAGATGTTGCCCCTCTTGGAGGTCTCATGCTTGGACAGCCCCGCCAAAGCGAGGATGAAGCACAGGCCCGCGAAAATATACGAGCCGGAGATCAGTGTCACAGTCATGTCATGCCTTCCTGAACATCGCGAGCATACGCTGGGTCACGGTGAATCCACCGAAAATGTTGATAGATGCCAAAAGGATGCCGATGATGGACATCACGGCCACCAGGATGGCCGTTCCGCCGCCGAGTCCCGCCACCGACTGCAAGCCGAGAAGCGCTCCGACGACGATGATGCCCGAGATGGCGTTGGTGACACTCATCAGTGGCGTGTGCAGGGAGTGGCTGACGTTGCCGATCACGTAATACCCGATCACGACCGACAGCATGAAGACCATGAAGTGGCCCAACAAGCCTTCGGGCGAGACCCAGAACATGGCCAGGAGGGCCAGGGCGCAGATGCCCAACCCGATCCAGGTCAGCGCGGGGTTGCGCTTCTTGGTCTCCTTGGCCACGGGGGCGACGGGAGCGGCCTGTTGTTGGGGCACGGCCGAGACGGCCACGGGCGGCGGCGGCCAGGTGATCTCTCCCTCGCTCACCACGGTCATGCCGCGCTGGACCACGTCGTTCATGTCCAGCACGAGGACGCCGTCCTTCTCGGGGGTGACGAGCTTCATGAGGTTGACCACGTTGGTGCCGTACAACTGCGACGCCTGCGTTGGCAGGCGGGACGCGAGGTCGGTGTACCCGATGATCTTCACGCCGTTGGCGGTGACGACCAGCTTGTCCGCGACCGAACCGGCCACGTTTCCGCCAGAACCGGCCGCCATGTCGACGATCACCGAGCCGGGCCTCATCGAGGCCACCATCTCCTCGGTGAGCAGGCGGGGCGCGGGCTTGCCCGGGATCAGAGCCGTGGTGATGATGATGTCGGACACCTTGGCCTGCTCCGCGTACATCAGCTCGGCCGCCTGGGCGTAGGCCGCCGAGGCCTCCTTGGCGTACCCGTCGGTGGAGACTTGCTGCTCCTCGACCTTGACGCCGACGTAGGAGGCGCCCATGGACTCGACCTGCTCAGCCACTTCCGGACGAATGTCGGTGGCGGAGACGATGGCGCCCAAGGCGTGGGCCGTGCCGATGGCGGCGAGACCCGCCACACCGGCGCCGGAGACGAAGACCCGCGCGGGAGGCACCTTGCCGGCGGCGGTGACCTGACCGGTGAAGAAGGAGCCGAACTCATGGGCCGCTTCGACCACCGCACGATACCCGCCGATGTTGGCCATGGAGGACAAGACGTCCATGGATTGCGCCCGCGAGATGCGCGGCACGGAATCCATCGCCATCACGGTCAGCCCGTGCTCCGACAGATCGTGCAGCAACTCGGGCGAACGAGGCGCGGCGATCATGGCGACCAGGGTCGCCCCTTCGCTCATGGCGTCGATCTCCGCCTCGATGGGCGGATTGATCTTGCAGACGATGTCGGCGGCCCAGGCCACCGCCCGCCCGACGATCTGTGCGCCTTGCTCGACGTACTCCGCATCGGGGTACGATGCTTTCGAGCCCGCCCCTTCTTCGATGACTACTTCATATCCCAGTTTGATGAGCTGGGCGACTGTTTTCGGCGTCGCCGCCACTCTGGTTTCCGCTGGGGCGGATTCCATGGGGATGCCGATCCTCATGTGACCCCTTCTCTTGATGTGACCCTCGCAGCCTGCTGTGAGTGTGTTCGTACCAGCTGGGCCTGCCAGACCAGTACTTAGTGGGACCCTATCAGACCAAATCGGATATTGCCGTCATCAGCCAAGAGTCGGGCTCTCATCAGGTGACAACAGTGGGTCGACAGGGTCCCGTCGCCGAGACAGCCTCAGCCGCGCAGGGCGTCGTGGACCTCGTCCACGACGTGCTGCGCGGTGATGCCGTACTCGGCGAACAACCGTGAGGCCGAAGCCGACGCGCCGAAATGGTCGATGCCGATCCGGCGTCCACGCTCCCCGACGATCTCCGCCCATCCGTACGTCACGCCGGCTTCGATCGAGACCTTGACAGCGTCGGCCGGCAGCAGGTCGGCCTTGTACGACGCGGGCTGGGCCGCGTACCACTCCAGGCAGGGCGCGGCGACCACACGCGTGGGGATCCCTTCCGCCTCCAGGGTCTCGCGTGCCGCCACGGCCACCTCGACTTCGGAGCCGGTGGCGACGATCACCGCCTGCGGAACGCCCGAGCTGGCGTCGACCAGGGTGTACGCGCCCTTGGCCATCTGCGACGCGGGGGCGAAACCCGAGCCGGGCGCGCGGTCGAAGCACGCCACGTCCTGGCGGGTCAGGATCAACGCCGTGGGGTGGTCGTGGATGCCCAGGATGATCCTCCACGCCTCGGCCACCTCGTTGGCGTCGGAGGGACGGATGACGTCCAGGCCCGGCACCAGGCGCAGGGAGGCGATGTGCTCCACGGGCTGATGGGTGGGGCCGTCCTCGCCGACGCCGATGGAGTCATGGGTCCAGACGAAGATCGTCGGGATGTGCGAGAGGGCCGCGATACGGGGAGGGGTCCTCATATAGTCGGCGAACACCAGGAAGGTGGCGCCGTATGCCCTGGTCAACCCGGTGTTGATGGCGTTGAGGATCCCACCCATGGCGTGCTCGCGGATGCCGAAGTGGAGGGTGCGGCCGTTGGGCGCCGGGGTCCAATCCTTGCTGCCTCGGTCGGCGGGCAGGAAGGACGGCTGGCCCTTCATCGTGGTGTTGTTGGACCCGGCCAGGTCGGCCGATCCGCCCCACAATTCGGGCAGGTGGTCGGCCAGGGCGGACAGCACCTCGCCGGAGGCGGCCCTCGTGGACTTCTTCCCCGCCGGGAACTGGGGAAGGTGGGCTGCTAGGTCGGCGGGGAGCCCATGCGCCCTCACCCGGTCGAGCAGGGCTTTCTTGTCGGGGTTCGCGTCGGCCCACGCCTGGAACCGGGCGTCCCAGTCGGCGCGATAGGCGTCGGCCCGCTCCGACGCGTTCCGACGGGTGTGGGCGATCACCTCGTCGGCGACCTCGAAGGAGCGGTCCGGGTCGAAGCCCAGCCGGGTCTTCAGCCTCGCGACCTCCTCGGCGCCGATCTTGGCCCCGTGGACCTTCTCCGATCCCGCCATGGTGGGCAGGGGCCAGCCGATGACGGTGGTGACTTTGATGAAGCTGGGCCGGTCGGTGACGGCCTTCGCCGCTTCGATGGCGGCGAACAACTCCGCGACCTTCTCCTCGTACTCCCGGCCACCGTTCGTGAAGTCCACGGTCTGCACGTGCCAGCCGTACGCCTCGTACCGCGCGCACACGTCCTCCGACAAGGCGATCCCCGTGTCCCCTTCGATGGAGATGCGGTTGTCGTCGTAGATGAGGACGAGGTTGCCCAGCTCCTGGGTCGCGGCCAGGGACGACGCCTCGGAGGAGATGCCCTCCTGGATGTCGCCGTCCCCGCAGACGCAGTACACGTGATGGTCGAAGACGGAGGCGCCCGGCCGCGTGTCGGGGTCGAACAGGGCCTGCTCTTTCCGTGCGGCCATGGCGAAGCCGACGGCGTTGGAGACCCCGGCGCCCAGAGGGCCGGTGGTGCACTCCACGCCGGCGGTGTGCCCCAGCTCCGGGTGCCCGGGGGTCAGGGAGCCCCAGGTGCGGAACTGGGCCAGGTCGTCCAGCTCCACGCCGAACCCGGCCAAATACAGTTGCGTGTACTGGGTGAGGGAGGAATGTCCGATCGACAGCACGAAACGGTCTCGTCCAAGCCAGCCGGCGTCGGCTGGGTCCACATGCATGACCTTCTGATAGAGCAGGTACGCGATGGGCGCGACGGAGATGGCTGTTCCGGGGTGTCCATTGCCGACTTTCTCCACGGCGTCCGCCGCCAAGACGCGGGCGGTGTCCACGGCGCGTGTGTCGAGATCGTTCCAAGTCCAGGTGCTCATGAGAATCCTTCGCAGTGTCTATGTCTATCCCGATCCGGGATGCATCCAGCCACCTAGCCTAGTACGCGAGCGGCCCTCGGCTCAGCTTCCTGGCTTCGTGCCCGTCATCTGCGTGACGACTCGATGGGCGAGTCGCCACAGACGGTACCGCGTCGGGGCGGGGGCGCTGGTCGTGCCCGGCGGCCCGTACCGACGAGCTTCCAGAGTCTGCCGCAGCTCGTCGAGCCCCGAGGCGAGGTCAGGGATGCGGCCCGCCAGGATTCCGGCGCAGGTGCGCACGCTCATCCCCTGGGCGACCAGGCCCGCCCGCAGGGCCGCGCGCAGGATACGCCGCCAGGCGCGTTCAGGGGTGGAGGACATCATGCGGATCAGCCACACGACGAGCGCCACCGCCCCGGCCCCGACCAACACCCCGCCGATCCTGGCCGCCCACGGCCACAGTCTCGACCATGTGCTCGTCGTGGCGGTGGGGGCCGTGGTGGCCGTCTGCCCTGGCTGGGTCGTGGGCGCCTCGTGGCTGGTGGTCGCCGACGGCGCCACGGACGGGGTGGGAGTCGCGGACACTGTGGGGGTCGGGGTGACCACGCCCGCGCCCGGGCTGTCCATCGCGGGGGTCGGCTCGTACCTCACCCAGCCGATTCCGGCGTAGAACGCCTCGGGCCACATGTGCGCCTGGGCGCCGGTCACCACCCTCACGCCGTTCGATTGCGGCTGGCCGGGCATGTACCCCACGGAGACGCGCATGCTGATGCCGATCGACGAGGCCATGACCGCCATGGCCGTGGCGTACTGCACGCAGTACCCCTGCTTGGCCGTGAGGAAATCCCACACCGGATCGCCCGTGGACGCCCAGTGGGGACGCAGGGTGTAGACGAACGGGGAACTGCGCAGATACGACTGGATGGCCATGAGTTGGGCGTCCTCGGATGCGGCGGCGCCGACGATCTGGCGGGTCAGACTCTCGATCTGCGCCATGTGCGTCACTCCTTGGTAAGGGCTTCTCATCCCGCCCATCGAGGTCACTGGCAGCCCGACCAGCGTCCGGCGGTCCAGGACCATGGCGGAGGTGACGTAGGCGTCCCCGGAGACGAGTTCTTGCTGGGAGTACAGCGCGTCGGTGATCTGGTTGTACACCAGGGACAGGCGAGGCGCCCCCGTCACGTCCCGGGGCCCCGTGGTGGTGGGCAGGACGTGGCCGGTCATCTGGTCGATGGTCACGGTCACCGGGGCGCCGTCGCTCCATTGCGGACCGGGCGCGACCACGGCGCCGGGGTACATACCCGTCTCCGACGTGTCGGTGAGGTCCCACATCAGCCCCCCGACGTAGGGGGCCGACCACGTGTCGGTCAACCGCCAGGGGGTGGTCGTGGAGGGATTGGACCAGTGCTGACCGTCGAACGCGTACAGGCTGCCCACTTTGAGGGGCCCGTTCTGCTCGCCCTGCGTGTGGAACAGGATCACGGAGGCGGAGGAATGCAACTGGTCGCCGACCTCGATGGTCCCCTCCACGGTGACGCCCGTGCGGTCCACGTACGACCCGGCGAAGGGACCGTCCCAGTTCTCGGAGATCCCCCACCCGGGGACCAGGGGCGCGACGAAGGAGGCGAGCACCCCCACGACCCCGGCCAGGGCGACCACCACGACGGAACTGGGTTGGAATCGGCGCAGGACATGCTCCCCTTTCGGGGAGACGGCGACGAGGAGGAGGTACGCCACGGCGGTGGCCACGATCCATCCCACGCCCAACTGCGGGGAGCCGACGAGGAACACGGCCCAACAGGCCGCTGCGGGCACTCCCACCCACAGGGGACGGCGGGCGCCCAACGCCAGGTACCCGGCGGCGACGCACATCGGTCCGAGTCCGAGCAGGCCGAGGCCCACGAACAGGTCGGGGTTGGACGCGGGACGCCCGTAGTCGGGCAGGGCCAGGATCCCGGCGTCCACGTGGGCCCAGACCGCCTGGACGATGGTCGGGGCAGGGAGGATGGAACCGGTGACGGCGTAACACAGGTAGCAGGCGTAGACGATCACCCCGGCCACGGTGGATGCGAGCGCCCCCCACCCGAGGTGGCGTCGCAGGAGGGCCGACACCGCCGCCATGGCCCCCACGATGACGACGGGCATGACGACCATGTGGATCTGCCACGGCCCGGCGGCCAGGAGGTTGGTCAGCCCCATGAAGGTGAGGATCATGGTGAGGGTGGTGAGCACGGTGACGGCGAGCCTGTTCATGCCAGCCTCGCCATCTGGGCGGATTGGATGAAATGGGCCAGCCGCGCCCCCGCCTCGTCCAGGCTGGCCGACGACCCCACACGCAGCACCGTCCATCCGTGGGCGGAGAGCAGGGACGCGTCGGCCTCCACGTCCGAGAACACCACCGCGAGCGCCCCGGAGACCGATCGTTCGCGACCCCTGCCTTGGGGCGGGTGGACGAGGTGGTCGGGGGTCAGGCCATGACCGGGAGAGCACGCGATGACGAGCAGCGACATCCCCTCCGGGGTGGTGGACGGCAGGGGCAGGCTCGCCTGATGGTCGTCCAGCGCGGCGAGGTGGGTGAGGTGGGAGCTCACGACGCCGTGATGGGTCTCGCCGCCGCAGGCCAACTCCACGGTGCGTCCCGTGGTCTCCATGAGCCGCAGCCAGGACGCGGCCAGGGAGATGGCCGTCTCGCGGCGGTCGAAGGCCAGGGACTCGCATGTCCACAGTCCGACCCACGCCTGGTCGGAGTCGGTGGGCTCCTCGGCTCTGGTCATGAGTTCCCCGTGCCGCGCCGAGGACCGCCAGTGGACACGGCGCAGGTCGTCGCCGGGGTTGTACACCCTCACGATGGCGTTGTCCTGATGGGGTTGGACGAATCCGGTCGCACCGACCACCCCTTCGCGGTCGTGGGCCAGGACGGGGATGTCGAGCGGGATCCACCTCGGCCACACGGTGATCTCGCAGGTGGAGGGCTCCTGGATGCGGGTCCACCACATCCCCAAGGGGGAGAATCTCCTGACGAAACACGGCCCCACCGTCCACTGGCCGCGTCGGGTCGGATGGATGTCGTAGAACAGCCCGGTCCGCCCGGCAGCGGTGGAGGGGTCGGAGGGACGCACGACCGTGACCGAGGCCAGGTCCGCGGGCAGGGTCTCTTCCAGGGCGGACGGGTCGTCGCCCCATCCCCTCCTCTTCACCTGGGGAGACAGCCCCACGGTCAGCGGCTGGCCGACCGGGCAGGGGTTGGGGTACGCCGTGCGTTGCAGGAGCGCCAGCGGGGCACGGGCTTCGACGAGGGCGAAGCGGACGCCGTCCACGGCCACGGCCACCAGGATGATCGCTCCGAGGGCCACCGTCGGGCCGCTGGCCACGATCACCCCTCCGACCGCGCACAGGACACCGGCCGCCCCCAGGACGAGCGTCCGTGCCAGTGGTCTGACGCGGCGGGCCATCACCGCACCTTGACCCGATCGACGAGTTGGGTCAGCGCGGTGCGCACAGCCTCGTCGGTGGAGGCGCGCCCATGGGCCAGACGGTGGCCCCACACATGCGGGACCATGCGCTGAACGTCGTCGGGCAACACGTACCCGCGCCCGGCGAGGGCGGCCGCGCCTTTGGCGGCCCGCAGCAATTGGATCCCGGCCCGCGGGGACACCCCGAGCTTCACCCCGGTCATCTCCCGCGTGGCCCGCGCGAGGTCGACGATGTACCTCTTGACGGCCTCCGACGCGTGCAGACCGCGCACGACGGCGATCATCTGCTGGATGTGGTCCGCGCCCATCACCGGGGTGATCGCCGCCAGGGGGTCGGACAACTCCTGCGAGTCGAGCATGCGCACCTCGTCCTCGTACCCCGGGTACCCCAGCGACATCCGGATCATGAACCTGTCGCGCTGAGCCTCCGGCAGGGGGTACGTGCCCTCCATCTCGTGGGGGTTCTGCGTGGCGACGACCATGAAGGGCCTCGGCAGCGGATAGGTGGTCCCATCCACGGTGACCTGGGACTCCTGCATGGACTCCAGCAGGGCGGACTGCGTCTTGGGGCTCGCACGGTTGATCTCGTCGGCGATGACGATGGAGGCGAAGACCGGGCCGGGAGCGAAGTCGAACACCCCCGTCTGGGGGCGGTAGACGCTCACTCCGACGATGTCGGAGGGCAGGAGGTCGGGGGTGAACTGGATGCGGGAGACGTGCACGTCGATCGCGGCGGCGAGGGCGCGCGCCAGCGTGGTCTTCCCCACGCCTGGGATGTCCTCGATCAGCAGATGGCCCTCCGCGAGCATGGCGATCACCGCCAACTCGATGGCCTGGGTCTGTCCTTTCAGCACGCTGGCCACTGCGGACACGATGGCATGGGGGTCGCCGCTCAAGGTCGTCGGGGCTTGGGGCGCGCGCGGCGCCGGGCTCTGCCCCCCGGCTTGCGACGATGGTGTCACGAAGGATTGGGACACGATAACTCCTCCTTTGGATACGACGTCGGCCCCGACAACTCGCGGACCAACCCCATTCATCCACTCCTTGGAGGCTAAGCATACTGCTCGCGAGCCTGGTTGCAAACAAGACCACTAACCTCAGACGAATTCGCTCCATCTCGTGATCACAGACCCCCATCCGGCATTAGTTCATTGACATGCACTAACTACTCAGCTAGTCTCGGAACCATGGCGACGATGCCCAGGAAAGGGGGGCGCGCATGAGCGCACTGGCCGAACTGCAGACGCAGGCGTCCGCGAGAACGCGGATTCCTCGCGCCGAGCGCCGTCGATTGAACGCGAAGAAGAGGTGGGACAACTCCGGCTACCTCTTCCTGCTGCCCTGGATGATCGGGATCGCGGGGCTCACCGTCATCCCCATGGCGTCCTCCCTGTACTTCTCGTTGACGAAGTATCCCCTTCTCAAAGGCCCGACCTGGATCGGCGTCGACAACTACATCCGGCTGTTCGCCGACGCGAGGGTGTGGACCTCCTTCCGTGTGACGTTCACCTATGTGATCATCGGCGTACCCCTGCAACTGGCGGTCGCCCTGGCCATCGCGGTCCTGCTGGACCGTGGCATGAAAGGGCTGTCGTTCTATCGGTCGGTGCTCTACCTGCCGTCCCTGCTGGGAGGCTCGGTGGCCATCGCCGTGCTCTGGAAAGCGGTCTTCGGCGCCGACGGCGTCTTCAACGCCTTCCTGGCCCTATTCGGCATCCACGGCATGGGCTGGGTCTCCAACCCGAAGACGGCGCTGGGGTCGATCATCCTCCTCCACTGCTGGACGTTCGGGTCGGCCATGGTGATCTTCCTGGCGGGACTGCGCAACATCCCGACGATGTACTACGAGGCGGCCGAGATCGACGGGGCGGGGCCGTGGAAGAGGTTCACCTCGATCACGATGCCGCTGCTCACCCCGATCATCTTCTTCAACCTCGTGATGCAGATCATCGCCGCCTTCCAGTCCTTCACACAGGCGTACATCGTCTCGGGGGGCAACGGCGGACCAGCCGACTCCACCCTCTTCTACGCGCTGTACTTGTACAAGAACGCGTTCAGCTACTTCCAGATGGGGTACGCGGCCGCCATGGCCTGGGTCCTCTTCCTGGTCATCGCGGCTGTCACGGGGATCAACTTCTGGCTGAGCAAATACTGGGTCTTCTACGACGCCTGAGGAGAATGACATGACCACACTCGCACCCCTCGCGCCGCCCGCCCATCGCCGGGCCAACCATACGTCCGTCTCACGCCGCCTGACCTCCGTCGCCAAGCACCTCCTGCTGATTGTCGTGGCCGTCACCATGATCTACCCCCTGCTGTGGCTGATCTGGTCGTCGTTTCGGGCCAACGGCGAGATCTTCAAGAACACCTGGCTGCTGCCGTTGCCCGACTTCGGGAACCTGACCAACTTCGCCACCGGTTTCACGTCCTTCCAGCAGATGACGGGCTACACCTACCCCTTCGCCCACTTCTTCCTCAACACCCTCATCATCACCGTGGGGTGCGTGATCGGCAACCTCGCGACCTGCTCGCTCGCGGCCTACGCCTTCGCCCGCCAGAAGTTCCGGGGACGCTCCGTGATGTTCGCCGTGATGCTGCTGACGGTGATGCTGCCCGGGCACGTGGTCCTCATCCCGCAGTACATCATCTGGAACAAACTGGGACTGATCAACACCTTCGTCCCCTTGATCCTTCCCAAATTCCTCGCCGTGGACGCTTTCTACACCTTCTTGATGGTGCAGTTCATCCGCGGGATCCCCTCCGAGTTGGACGAGTCGGCCCGTATCGACGGCGCCAACCACTGGAGGATCTTCTCGCGCATCATGCTCCCCCTCATGGTCCCGGCGATGGCCACCACCGCCATCTTCACCTTCATCGGCGTGTGGAACGACTTCTTCTCGCAACTGATCTACCTGACCGATCCCAAGAAGTGGACGGTCGCCATCGGCGTCAAAGGGTTCATCGACTCCGAGACGGGCTCCAACTACGGCGCGACGTTCGCCATGAGCCTGCTGAGCATCGTCCCCTTGTTCCTGATCTTCCTCTTCGGCCAGAAGTACCTCGTCAAGGGCATCGCCATGACCGGGTTCAAGTGATCGTGGCAGAATAGAGACACCCTCCTCCGAGAAGCCTGTATGCCTGACACCGCCTCACATCGCCGCCCGAATTACAAGTATGTCCTGATGTTGGGGTCGATGTGCGCCCTCGGAGCGATCTCGACGGACATGTACCTGCCGAACCTGCCCGACGTGCAGTCCGACCTGCGGTCCACGGCCGCGGCGGCCCAGTTCACGATCACCGCCATGATGATCGGCAACGCCGTCGGACAACTCGTGATCGGGCCGCTGTCCGACCGCTTCGGACGCCGCCGTCCCGTCCTGGTCGGCGTGGGCCTGCACATCCTGGTCTCCGTGCTGTGCGCCCTGGCGCCGAGCATGATGCCGTTGATCGTCTTCCGCGCCTGCCAGGGCTTCTTCAACGCCTCCGCCGGGGTGGTCGCCATGGCCGTCATCCGCGACCGGTTCGTCGGCCGCGACGCCTCGCGCCTGATGTCGCGCCTGATGCTCGTCATCGGGGTGGCGCCCCTGTTCGCCCCCACCATCGGGGGGTACATCGGCGATTGGATCTCCTGGCGTGGCATCTTCGCCGTCCTGGGCGTGTACGGGGTCTTCCTGTTCGTCGCCGTGCTCCTCAAACTGCCCGAGACCCTTCCCCCCGAGCGCCGCATCCATTCGGCCGCCGCCACCTGGAAGGGGTACTCCATCCTCCTGCGCGACCGCACCTTCATCGCCTTGGCGATCCTGCCCGGCTTGGGCTCCGGGGTCCTGATGAGTTACGTCGTCGGGTCCCCGTACGTCTTCAAACAGGGCTACTCCTTGTCGACGACCCAATTCGGGCTCCTCTTCGCCGCCAACGGGATCGGCCTGGTCGGCGGCGCCCAGGTGAGCGCCGCCCTGGTCAAACACTTCACACCGGCCACGATGCTGAGGGTCGTGGCGCCCCTGATGGCCGTCCTCACCGGCTGGCTCTTCCTCGTCGCCCTCACCGAGTGGGGCGGACTGCCCCTGTTGCTAGTCTCCTTGTTCATCGTGTGCTGTCTGATCAACTTCACCCCGCCCAACGCGTCCAGCCTGGCGTTGGGCCGCCACGGCGAGAGGGCGGGCACGGCGGCCGCCTGCATCGGCTTCCTCCAATTCGGCGTCGCGGGCCTCGTCGCCCCCGTGGTCGGCCTGGTCGGCGAGACCGCCCCGGCCATGAGCGCGGTCATGTTCGCCTCGGCCGTCCTCGCTGTGGTCGTGGTGTCCCTGGCGACTCCGCTGTACCGCCCCGGCGGCGCCGCGTCCATGGACACCGCCTCGATCCGCCCCACACGTCCACCGGACCGCGACGAGTGATCCCGTCCGGGCGTCCCCACCTGGGCGTCCCCGTGACGGGCGCCCGCTCACAGACGTGATGACGAAGCGGGCGACCAGATCATCTGGTCGCCCTTCCCCTGCATACTCTTCCTAGAAATCCTATAAAGCAACCTGCGCGATGCGCTCCAGTGCCGCCTTCCAGTGCGCGGTCACCTTGGCGACGTCGAAGTCGGCATTGGAATGATCATGACTGATCTGAATCTTGGTCTGCGAGGGACTCGGCTGCGTCAACGTGATCTCGACCCACGTCTTCGGCGACTCCTCGTCCTTGTGCCAGGAGAAACGGATCTCCTCGCACGGATGGTAGGAACGGGTGACTCCCCACGTCCCGTCAGCGGCTTTCCATGTGTCTCCCTTGTCCCCGAGAGATGCCCCTTCGCCCAGTAGGGCCGTCTGCCCCGCAGACGAAAGGAGGGCCGCCCACACCGTTTTCACCGGATAGTCCACCACACGCGAAACCACGGTGGTGACCGATGCTTGTGACTCCGTGACTGACTCCGTCATGACTAGACCTCTCTGATCTGCCAGGCGTGCGCCTGGGCTTGCCCGAGCACCGTCGCTCGATGGAATAGACGATACCCCGCACTGGGTGATAATGGAAAGAGAGTCCATGAATAGAAATGCAAGAACTACGTGCATTGGAGCACACCGCCGTCCGGACACGGGAATCCGGGCCGACCACAGGATCTGGGCCGAGAAGTTTCCCGTGTCCCACCCCGATCCTCTACAGTGGAAGGCATGCGCCCCACCCGTCTGATCGCCGCTGCGCTCGCCGTATGTCTGCTGTCGGGGTGCACGCCCAGCCCCGCCCCCGCCCCGACGCCCACCGCTGTGGATTTCACCGCGCCCGGCGCCGCCGCCGCCATGGTCGCCCAGTTGATGGCCACCGCCGGGACGACCCGCGTGATCGACGTGGAGCTGACCCGCACCGAGGCGCGTGTGTCCGTGCTGACCGGGGTCGACGTCGCCACCTACGCCTACCGTGGCCAGAAGATCTTGGAGATCGACACGGACATCCGGTACGTCGGCCAGGCCATCTTCGACCCTCGCTCCTTCGCCTTGTCGGACGTGGGCGCCCTGTTCTCACAGGCGGCCGCCATCTCCGGCTCCGAACAGGGACAGCAACTGCAGATCGTGGACTACGATTCGGGGCACATCTACATGAACGTGACGACCAACCCCGAGACCCTGCCCGTCTTCTTCTCCCCGGACGGGGCCCTCCTGCGTCCCCTCGACCCCACCAGCGTGGCCGAGACCGCCTCGCAGTTGGATGTGCTCGTCGCCGACCAACCCCTCGTCGTCAGGCTCGGCAGCGCCTCCGACGGCAGCGTCTACGCCGACGTGACGGCCGGCCCCGGACAGATCCAGCACATCGTGCGCTCCCCCCGGTTCCCCGTGAGGACCCAACTGAAGACCGACTCCGCCCAACCGACGCCCTTCGATCCTTCCGTGGTGACGGCCGACCAGTTGGCCCAGGTCCTCGACCGCGCGTACTCCCATCTCGACCGCTCCCCCGAAGAGCCCTACGACCTCGTCATCGAGCGGCACGGGACGGACGCCGACCCCACGGCGAGCGTCACGATCGGCGGGAAAACGATCCGGCTGACTCTGGATGGCGTGATTTTATCCGCCTGACCCACGTCCGCACCCTGAGATAACCCCGAAACGGACATATCCCTCGAACCCCCTCCGATACAATAGATACGAACATCAGCAAAGGAGTTCACGTGACCAATCCCGTTCTGGCGAAATCACAAGCCTTCTCGGCTGGGGGCATGCAACAGCAGTATCCCTCCGGGCAGACACCCATGTACAACCCCTGGAGCCCGCAAGGCCAGCCGTCCGCCGGACAGCCGTACGCCCAGGACCCGTACGCCCAGCAGGGGTTCGGTCAGCAGGGGTACGGGCAACCCGGATACGCCCAGCCGGGGTACGGGCAGCCGGGCAACCAGCAGCCCTGGAACCAGACGTGGCAAGCGCCACCGGAGCCTCCGGCCACCCAGAAGGTCATGACCCTCGACGACGTCCTCACCAAGACCTTGGTGACGATGGGGACCACCATCGTGATCGCCATCGTGACCATGTGGGTGACCCTGACCATGGGCCTATCCGTCGCCGCCGTGTCGACCGCCGGCCTGATGTGCGGCCTGGCGACGATCATCGTCTCCTTCGTCGCCGCCTCGCGACGCAAAGTGGGCCCCGCCTTCGCCATCATCTTCGCCGCGTTGGAGGGTGTGTTCATCGGCGCGATCTCCTTGATCTTCGAACTGATCTACCCCGGAATCGTCCTCCAGGCCGTCGTGGCCACCTTCGTCGCCGCCGCCCTGACGCTGGCCGCCTTCCATTACGGCAAGTTCCGCCTGTCCACGAAGATGCGCAAGATCGTCATGATCTCCATGATCGCGTACGTCGGCGTGGCGCTGCTGAACCTGGTCCTGTCCTTCGTCGGCATCAACATGGGGCTCTTCCCCGGACCCACCGGCGCCGTCAGCGGCTGGGCCTGGCTCGCCGCCGGCGTGGGCGTCGTGCTCGCGGTGCTGAGCCTGGTCGACGATTTCCAGTACATCGAACAGGGCATCGCCAACCGCGCCCCGGCCAGCGAGTCGTGGCGAGCCGCCTACGGCCTGACCGTCACCCTGGTGTGGCTGTACGTCAACCTGTTGCGCATCCTGTCGTACATCCGACGCTGATCGCCACCTGAGTCCTCGTCGCTGATGCCCCCGGCCGCTGTCGGGGGCATCAGCGTTCTCGGGGCGGACTCGCCGCGAATCGCCGCTGGACACATCCTGGGCGCGAGTGACGCCACGGCCCTCGCGCGAGTAGGCTGTCTACCACTCATGGCCGACTCACCAGTTCCGGCGCTAGACGGGTACGAGCCCGATCCGCGCCGATGGAAGGCCCTCGCAGTGTGTTTCGTCGGGGGCTTCGTCACCATGCTCGACGTCTCCATCCTGAACGTGGCGCTACCGTCGATCCAGGGGGCCCTGCACGCCGGACCCACCCAGCTCCAACTCGTGGTCGCCGGGTACACCCTGGCCTTCGGCCTGGTGCTGGTCCCCTTCGGCCGCATCGGGGACACCCGCGGGCGACGGCGCATGTTCATGATCGCCATGGCCGGGTTCGCCGCCATGAGCCTGCTCGCCGGCCTGAGCCAGACGGACACCCAGTTGGCCGTGTGCCGCCTCCTGCAGGGCGGCTTCGCGGGAATGAGCAACCCGCAGGTGTCCGGCATGATCCAACAGATGTTCCGTGGCCGGGAACGCGCCACCGCGTTCGGCTTCTTCGGCGCCACCATCGGGGTCTCCACCGCGTTGGGGCCCTTGATCGGCGGGATCATCCTGGCCCTGGCCGGGACCCAGACCGGATGGCGATGGATCTTCTTCATCAACGTGCCCATCTGCCTGGCCGTCCTCCCCTTCGCCCGTCGCCTGCTGCCCTCGCCCCCGCCCCGTGGCGCCTCGACCCGGTTGGACATCGTCGGCCTGATCCTCATCGGCGCGGGCACCGCCCTGTTCATGGCCCCCTTCGTCACGACCCCCACCACAGGGTTCTTCGACGACCCGGGACGGTGGATCTGGGTGATCCCCGCCTTCGTGCTCGCGCCCGTCACCTTCTTCTGGGAACGGTGGTACCAACACCGGCACCACGCCGCCGTCCTCAACCCCGGGCTGCTCCACGACCGTTCCTTCGTCTTCGGCGCCGCCGTGGGCTGCGCGTACTTCTCCGGCTTCACCGCCCTGATGCTCGTGTTGTCCATGATGCTCCAATCAGGGCTGGGCCACACCGCCCTCGTCACTGGTCTGGTCCAGCTCCCGTACGCCATCGCCTCCGCCTTCTGCGCCTCCCAAGCCGGGAGGCTCGTCCCCAAACTGGGGCGCAGCCTCGTCGTCTTCGGCCTGGCCGCCACCCTCGTCGGCCTCGTCATCGTCATCGTCGTGATCCGGGTCTCCTCCCCGTCGGCCATCGTGTGGACCCTCGCCGCCGCCCTGCTGATCATGGGCCTGGGCAACGGGTTCGTCATCTCCCCCAACCAGGCCCTCACGTTCCAGGACGTCCCCCCGCAGTACGGCTCCGTCGCCGGGGCCGTGTTGCAAGTGGGCCAGCGCACCGGATCGGCCGTCGGCATGGCCGTCGTCCTGGCTGTGTTCCTCTCCCTGTTCGCCTCCCAGACCCCGGTGTCGGGACCCACCGAGGCGGCTCGCGTGGCGGCTGGCACGGCCCTGATCATCTCCGCCGGTTTCATCGCCATCGCCCTGGGCGTCGCCACCGCCGATCTGCGCCGCCGGTCCCATTGACGTGGCTCACACGCGTCCCGTGCGTCGACGCGGACGACGTCCCACCGAGGCCTGACCGAAACCCTGATTTTCCCCGGTGAATAGCCTCAGCGCCCGGCTTCTCTACCCCCGCTGATCTAGACTTTAACCATGACGCATGATCCCGAAGCCGCCTGGCCCTTGACCCAACCTGAGCCGGGGTACTTTCCCGGTTCGGGCCCCGCACCTGTCCCGCCCCAGGCCATGGCGGCGTACACGCCCGCGCCCGTGCCGATGCCTGTCACCCGTGCCCCGGCGACGCCGCATGGGGTCCGTATCGCCTACCTGGCCATCATCTTGGGAGTGTCCATCCCCCTGACCGCCATCGCCCTGTCCGAGGCCGGCCTCATCGGACTCATCATCGTCTGGGCAGGCATCGTCCTCGTCGCCGGTCTCGCCTTCGGGACATCAGCGCGTCGGTCCTGACCTTCCTCTCCTCGGTCGGATCTGACCGAGGCGCCCATGACCTCAGGGCAGGGGAAGGATCCCGTCCGCTCGCACCGTCCATCCGTCGCCGAAACCGGGACGGGCGGGGCCCCCGTCCCAGCCGACGCCCATCAGGGCCACGGCCGTGAGCAGTCCGCCGTTGGCGGGGAGGTACGCCGGAAGGTCGGGGGCCTGCCACGCGTGCCCGTTGGGCAGGATCGCGTTCTTGGCCCGGTCGCTGAGCAGGACGCCGACCGCCTGGTCCGGGCGTCCCAGCCGCGTGGCGGTCATGGCCATCATGGGATAGTCCCAGCCCCAGGTCGACTCCCAGTCCCAGTCGGCGAGCACGTCGTCCAACGTGGCGCCCATGAGTGGCGCATCGATCAGACCGAGGTCGGGGACGGCCCCCAGCGCGGCCACGACGCTCGGATGATCGACCCTCGTGGTCCACGGGGGGATGCCGATGCTGGCGTAGACGCCGTGGCGAGCCTGTGGGACCTTCATGCGCCGCGCCACCCGCCGCCAGTCGTCCGCGAGGGGGGCGGCGCCCATCGCGTCAGCCCAGTCGGCGGCGGTGCGCAGCCCCCACACCCACGCCACCAGTTCGTAGGTGGGGTCGGCGATCCGGTCCTTCATACGGGCGTAGCACTCCTGGGCGGGGAT
Source organism: Propionibacteriaceae bacterium (assembly GCA_009780915.1). GTDB lineage: Bacteria > Actinomycetota > Actinomycetes > Propionibacteriales > Propionibacteriaceae > WQYJ01. The sequence goes on along the minus strand of WQZD01000021.1, from coordinate 5,768 downwards.
CAGGGGCGGGGGGAAGACGAGGTCGGCCTTGTGGTCGCCACCAGGCCCCGCCGTGCCGTTCGGCACCGGGTACGCGGCCATGAACTCCGCCGTGGCCCTCACGATGGGCCACCACCGCTCGACGCTCGCCCGACCCGGCACAGCTCGACGCACCAGGTCGGCCACCTGGATGGGGTGGGGCTGCTGCCACACGAGGAAGGACCCGATGGAGCTGGGGGTCTCCCGCGCGTCGGGCCCGGAGGACTTCAGCCACCGCGCCCCCGGGAACCCCTGCCGCCGGGCGATGCGTCGGGCCGAGTCGAGGGTCGCGTCGTACCACTCGAGGACCCGCTCGACGATGTCCGGCTGGCCCCACAGGGCGAAATGCGCGAGGTGCCACCACTGCATCTCCAGGTGGAACTTGCCGCGCCAGGAGTTCGCGTACAGCCCTGTCTCGGCCACGGGCAGCTTCCCCGTCGAGTTGACGCGCACGAGGTACCTCGACAGCACGATCCGCCGTTCCAGTTCGAGGGCCGCCGGATGGTCGCTCCCGGCGAGGTCCAGGGCGCCGCCGTCCCAGTACGCGGCCCACGCCCGGCGGGCACGATCCTGGATCGCGGCGACCGACGCTCGTCCATCCCCGCCCCGATGCGTCGCCCACGGCGCCCCGGTCCCGGGCAGGAATTGGACGACCACCTCGTGCGCGCCGGCGCCCGACCAGCACACCTCCACCTCGTGGACCCCGCTCTGGCGCACCTGCCCGTCCGTGACGAGACCCACCTCGTAGCTCGTGCCGTCCAGGACACGCTCGATCCTCCACCGGGCGGTCGACCCCGTCGACCCGGCGTCCCCGTCCGATCCCCGTCCCGCCTGCGTCGACGGATCAGCGCCGAGGGGCGTCAGGACAGTGCGATGGCGGTCGGGCCGGGTCCAGTCCTGGGCGTTCGTCGGATGCTCGCTGGCATAGGGGAAGGAGAGCCTCACCCCCGTGCGATCCGCCGTCGTCTCGACGCGCACGGCCACGGTGTCCGACTCCATGTCCACGCAGGTCCACACGGCGTACCGGTCGCGAGCGATCTCGAACCGTGATTCCAGCAGACCTCGATGCAGGTGGAGGACCTGATCCACGGCACGAAGATCGGCGGCCGAGCACCCGTCGGGCAGGATCAACCCGATGCGGCCCAGGTCGATCCGGTGAGGGTTCGCGCGGAAGAAGACCTCCGTCTCGGTGCCCTCGGCCACCCCGTCGCCCGTCCCCGTATCTCTACCCGTACCCGTACCTGTGTCCGTGCCCCACAACTCGTGGCCGAGGTCGCAGTAGGAGACCGGCCCGTGCAGGGTGTGGTACTCGCGCATGCAGTCGTCGAGGTCGAACCCCCGTCCGTACGGCATGGAATGCCAGCCCCATCCCGCCATCGTCGTCAACAGGGCGCCGCCGCCCGCTCCAGGGTAGGCGCTCGGGAAAGTCTGCAGGCCCGTCACATCGACGGCCATGGCGAAGTCGCCGTTGCCGATCTGCAACGGCGACCGAGGGTCGATGCCGGCCACATGGGGGTTGTGCCGGGCCACGAGGGCCATACGATCCACGCCCATGCGCCCATCCTCTCACGCGACTGACCTGTGACGGGGGAAGGACAAGCCCCGCCACAGGTCAGTAGCCTTCAGACCGATCGACCTATGTGAGTCGACCCCTTACTGGGACTGATCCAGAGAGGCCTGCATCCGGGTGATCCATTCCTGGGCGGCCTGGTCGGGGGTCTCGGTCTTGAAGAGGACCTTGGAGTCCAGTTCCTTGTTCAGATCCTGGGCGATACTGGCCCCAGCGGGCTGGGGGTTGTACGTCCCGGTGGCGTGGGCGAGCACCCGCGTCATGTAGTCGGACTGCTGCTGCTGCAGCGGGGTGAAGGTCCCCTGGATCGCGTCGCGCACGTCGGTGTTGATGGGCATGCCCCGGCTGGTGCCGAGAATCGGACCGGCGGTGAGGGAGTTGACCATCCAGTTGACGAAGATCTGGGCTTCCACGGGATGCTTCGACTGCGAGGAGATCGCGAAGTACTGCGACGGGTTCATGGTCGCTCCGGCCTGGGCGTACTCGGACTCGCCAGGCAGGCGCAGCATCTTGAGGTCGCCGCCGGCGGCGGTGGCATAGGCCTGGAGCTGGTTGTCATAGGACGCGATCATGCCGGACTTGCCCTGGCCCATCAGCGACAGTTCGGGGCTGACGCCCACCGTCTCTTGATGGATCTCGGGGGTCGGCATGCCGGAGTTGGCCTGGAGGGCCAGTTCCATGTTCCAGTAGTCCGTCAGATCCGAGGCGGGCATCGTCACCGTGGTGCCGTCGTCAGAGTAGACCGAGTCACCACGCTGGGCGACGTACGAGCCCATGAGGGAGTTGATGTTCATCTCGGCGCCATAGGTCCCGTCGGGGGTTCCGGCGGTGATCTGGCCAGCGATGGTCACGAACTGTTCCCAGGTCCAGGTGTCGTCGTCGGGCAGAGCCACGCCAGCGGCCTGGAAGACGGCCGGGTTGGCGAGCATGGTCAGGGTGTTGCCGCCGGTCGGGACGCCGTAGATGCCTCCCTTGTACTTGGAGTTGGCGAGGATGTTCTCGCCGAAGGGGGCGAGGTCCATGTTGTTAGCGGCGTCGCACATGTTGATGATCGAGCCGTTGGCCGCGTAGTCCAGGGGGTACGACCCGCCCAGCGTCATGACGTCCGGAGAGGTGCCGCCGGCGAAACGGGTGGCGAGCTTGTCGAAATAGCCGTCCATGACGCCCGGCTCGCCCACGATGGTGATGTTGGGGTACAGAGCTTCGAAGGCGTCGATGGCGTTCTGCGTCAACTGCGCGCGAGTGTCGTCACCCCACCAGGTGAAGTGCAACTCGACCTTCTCCGTGGAGGCGGCCTGTTGGGCGTCGGCCTGGCCGGTGACCTTCGAGTTCGCCCACGCCGCGCAGTTCGCGAGACCGGACACGGGACCACTCGACGTGGACGGGGTTCCCCCGTCCGTGGTGGTCGTGCAGGCCGCCAAGGACAACGCCACGGCAACCGACGCACCTAACGCGAGAATCCCGCGCTTGGTAACAATGTTCATCTTTGAACCCTTTCCATGTGGCGGTCGATCACATGGCGTGGGCCTGTGTCGACCACTGAGTTAGTTTAACCATTAAGCTAAATACTAGTGGTTGCATGACACAGATCAAGTGGATTTACATAACGATTCAGTATCATTTATGGTGCGTGGCCCCGGCGCAGGTGGAGATGCTCACGTACACGCACAGCTCACGCACACGCGAAGATGCTCCGCCGAGCCCTAGCCCGGCGGAGCATCCACCACAGGAATGATCAGTGATTCCCCTCCGTCAGTCCACTGTCACTCCTGCTTGCGACCGCGAGCCCGGACCATGCCCCACGCGCCGGCGCCTGCGAGGACAAGCGCTGATGCGAGGGCGGTCCACGTCGCGGACGTATGTGCCGTCCCACCCGTGGCAACGATGATGCCGTGCGGAGGTGAAGGCGGGGGCGGGACCGTCACCGTGACGGAACACCCCTCCTCCAGGCCCGTGACACAGGTCGACGGTACCTCCGACCCAGGATCGTCAGGGTCGTGCCCTGTGCCCTGGACCAGGTTCCACAGCGTCCCACCGTCTCCGGCGACCACGACGGCCTGATAGGTCAGCGTGACCGTGGCGCCCACGGCCAAGGGACCACTCCAGGTCAGCGTCGTGCCCGTCCACACGGGAGGATCCACCTCTCGGCCGTCGATCGATGCGCTCAACGAGGCGTACGCCAGGTCGGCATGGCTCACCACGGCGGACATGTCGTCCACGAGGCGGACGGGATCGAGATGACGGTTGCCCGCATTGCTGGCCGTCACCGTGTAGGAGATGACGTCGCCAGGAGACACCGTGGACCCGGACGGCGGGTTCGACGCCTTGTGGACGACGAGTCTGGGCAGGTCTGGAGTGTGAGTCGTCCAGCAACCGTCCTCGTCACCCGCGACGCAGGTGGAGGGCACGTCGTCACCACGCGAGTCGGGATCGACGCCCTGGGCAATGACACGGTTCAGCAGGGAGGCCCGCGCGTCCAGATCCTCGTCCACCACCACCTGGTACGTCATCCGCAAGACAGACCCGGGCCCCATGGGACCCATCCACGTCAGGCTCGACCCCAGCAGGACCGGCGCCGCCGTCGGGACCCCGTCGAGGACCGCCGTCTGCGACCCGTCCTCGAAGCGGGCGAGGGGCAAGACCCCGGAGAGGTTGTCGACGACGGAGACAGGATCCAGGCGGACCTGGCCGACATTCGTCGTCGTCACGGTGTACGTCACCCGTTGCCCGGGGCGTACTGTCGCCCCTGACGGGGGATCCGACTCCTTGACCACATGCAGACGTGGAACCCTCGGAACCAGAGTGACCGAGCAGCCCTCTTCCTCGCCGTCGACACAGGTCGCCGGGACATCGGTGTCGGGGTCCTCGGGATCCGTGCCCGTGCCGTGGACCCGGTTGACCAACAGGTCGCCGGGGCGGATGTCCAGATCCACCTGGACCTGGTAGGTCAGCGTGAGGGTTTCGCCCACCGCGAGCGGACCCGACCACGTCACGAGGTGGTCGGCCACGCGAGGAGGCGCGACCGGCACTCCCATGACGCTGGCGGACACGGAGTCGTCCACCAACCGGGCATGGGCCACGACCAAGGAGAGGTCGTCGACCACCGTCGCCGGATCGAGATCCACGGTCCCCTGGTTCGACGCGGTCACGGTGTACGTGACGATCTGGCCAGGGTGGACCCCCTGCTGGGAGTCAGCGTCCGCGAGCTTCTCGATCACCAACTTCGGCACGCCTGCTGGGTGGGTGGTCGTGCATGCCGGCTCGTGTCCGGTCACGCACGTCGACGGGACGTCCGTGTCAGGATCATCCGGATCGGTTCCCGTGCCGACCACATGGTTGACCAGGGCGTCACCCGGACGCGCCGTGTCACTCACCACAACCTGGTAGGACACGGTCACAGACTGGCCCGGCGACAGCGCGCCAGTCCACGTCAGTGTCGTCCCTGATAGGAGAGGGTCCGCGACATGTGCGCCGTTCACTTGGGTCGGTCTTGAACCGTCGACTACCTGGGTCGGTGTGGAACTGTCGACCACCGGGGTCGGCGTGGAACCGTCGACCACCGGGGCCGGTCTTGAACCGTCGACCACCGGGGCCGACAAGGAGCCGTCGACCATCCGGGCCGACAAGGAACCGTCAACCATCTGCGCATGGGCCAACACACCCGACAGGTCATCAGTCACGGTGACCGGATCCAGATCCACCGTACCCACATTGGTCGCGGTCACCGAATACGTCACCGTGTCACCCGGGCGCACTGTTGATCCCGACGCCGGATCGGCAGTCTTCTCCAGCACCAGTTTCGGCACACCCACAGGATGATCGGTCGTGCACTCCGGATCCTTCCCAGTCACACACGTCCCCGGAACCTCCGTCTCCGGCTCATCCGGATCAGTGCCCTTACCAACCACATGGTTGACCAACCGGTCACCCGGCGTCACATCAGAGTTCACCACCACCCGATAGGACACGGTCACGGACTGACCCACCGACAGGACACCCGTCCACGTCAGAGTCGTGTCCGACACCGACGGGGCGTGAACAGGCACACCACCCGCCGGGGCCGACGAAGACCCATCGACCACCTGAGCCGACAAGGAACCAACGACCATCTGCGCATGGGCCAACACACCCGACAGGTCGTCGGTGACAGTGACCGGATCCAGATCCGTTGTGCCGACAT
>WQZD01000020.1:0-45000 GCA_009780915.1 Propionibacteriaceae bacterium | reverse complement strand
ACGTGACGACGCTCCCCGCGATCGTGAGGGCTGGACTCCTCGCGGCGAGGATCGCCGCCCCCGTTCAGATTCCACACCGTCCTACAGGTCGGACGCAGGTGGCCGAGAGGGTTACCAGGGCAACCGAGAGGGTTATCGTGGTGGCCGAGACTCTGGCCGATCCCAAGGGGAGGGTCGTTTCGGCTCCGATTCTCGACGTGACGGTGGTCGCGGCTCCTTCCAGTCCCGGGGTTCTCGCGATGGCGAGCCCCGCCGTGATTCTTTCCAACGTCGCCCCGGCGGACCAGACCAGGACCGCGACGCGACGTCGACCCGTTGGTCGTCTGACTCCCGTGGGGGGTACGGACGTGACGCCGGCCGCGCGGACCACCGCGGTGGTCATGACGCTGGCCGCGGCAGAGACACCCGTGATTCCCGCGACTCGGGCTTCCGTGGCGGGCGCGATGGCGCCAGCCGCCCATGGCGCGAGGATCGCGGCGACGCCGACCGCCGCGGTGGTTCTCGTCCCTTCACCAAGCGGTTCGACGATCGGGAGCGCACTGGCGACGTCGAAGGCCAGGAGGGGTCCAGGAGCGCAGGACGCGGCGACTATCGCTCGGACCGCGGCCGTGACGATCAGCGGTCCTTCGGGAACCGTGGCGGCGAGGATCGCCGGTCCTTCGGGAACGGTGGTCAGGGCGACCGCGAGTTCCGCGGAGGCCGAGGCGGCGATGATCGCCGCCGCAGCGACTCCGGTTGGGGTCGTGACGGTGATCGCCGTGGGTCCGGCGCGGGTCGCGACGGTGGCCGTCGTGACTTCGGCTCTGACCGTGACCGCGGCGGATACGGATCGCCACGTGGTCGGGGCGAGGATCGTCCGTCCTATGGTTCCGACCGTGGGCGTGATGGTGATCGTCCCCGCTATGGCTCTGATCAGGATCGTGGCGGTGACCGTCCCCGCTATGGTTCCGACCGTGGGCGTGATGGTGACCGTCCCCGCTATGGCTCTGATCAGGATCGTGGCGGCGATCGTCCCCGGTATGGCTCTGATCGTGGGCGTAATGGTGGTTCGCGCGGTTTCCGCTCGGACTCGGGTCGCGACGGCGATCGGCGTGGGTACGGGTCCTACGAGCGCCGCGATGGCGACCGTCGTGGATCCGGTGACCGGGACTTCCGCTCGTCGTCTCACGACCGGGACGGGGGGAACCGCTTCTCGACCAGGTCCTGGGACGAGGAGGAGCGTCCGACCCCGCCTCCGGGGCTCGAGGCTCGACCAGACGAACCGGAGACCCCTGTTCTGCCCGACGACGTGAAGATGCCTCGGGGCATGAAGGCCGAATTGCGCAGCTTGTCGGCGGACACCGCCCGCGTGGTCGGCGCACACCTGATGATGGCCGGCATGATGATGGACCAGGATCCGCAATTGGCGCACCGGCACGCCGAGGCGGCGCGCCGCCGTGCGGCACGACTGCCCATCACCCGCGAGGTGGCCGCCGAGACCGCGTACGCGGCCGGACTGTACGATGAGGCGTTGTCCCAGTACCGCACCTTACGGCGTATGACCGGATCCGCCGATCTCATCCCCGTGATGGTGGATTGCCTGCGGGCACAGTCCAAGTACCGCGAGGCGCTGGAACTGTCCGCCGAGGGCGAGAAGGAGATCGAGGATCCCTCGATGCGCCTGGAACTGCTGATCGTCACGGCCGGGGTGCGCGTGGACATGGGTCAGCGCGAGGAGGCGATGCGTCTTCTGCGTCGCGAGATCGAGCGCCCGACCATCCGTCATCCTCGCGTGGCGCAGGCGCGCCTGCTGTACGCCTACTCGGATCTGCTCGCGCAGGCCGGCGACATGGCCAACGCCTACCGAGGTTTCGCCATGGCTGCCCGCATCGACCCTGAGGGGGAGACGGCCGCCCTGGACCGCCTGGACGAGTTCGACGGCATCACGCTCGACGTGGATGAGAGCGAGTTCATGGACGAGGAGATCGACGACCAGGACGACTTGGACGAATCCGAGGACGACCTTGAGGACGACGAGGACGACCAGGACGAGTTCGAGGACGACCTTGAGGACGACCAGGACGAATTCGAAGATGACCTGGACGAGCTTGAGGACGACAGTGATGACGATCTGGATGAGCGTGAGGATGATGTGGCAGAGGACGCCGAGTCCGAGGACCGCGAGATGCTGGACGACGAGTCCGAGATGCTGGACGACGAGGAGGACATCGACATCGATGAGTCCGACGATGCGGCTGAGTCCGTTGAGGATGAGTCTGCCGAGGATGAGTCTGCCGAGGATCAGTCTGCCGAGGGTGACTCGGATGAGGCTGAGTCCGTTGAGGCTGAGTCTGTCGAGGCGGACTCGGATGAAGATGAGTCCGTCGAAGTCGACCCTGATGCGGACGACTCTGATGCGGACGACTCTGATCTAGCCGAGACTACTGACGCCGAGACTACTGAGGACCTCCATCCGACGCAGGACATCGAGGCCCAGACCGACGAGGACTGAGGCCATGGCAGATCTGGTGGACGGGTACGACCTCGTCGGCTTCGACTTGGACGGGGTCGTGTACACAGGCCCCGAGGCCGTGCCCGGCGCGGCGTCCACGATCGCAGAGATCCGTCGACGCGGCATCAAGGTCGGGTTCGTCACCAACAACGCGCAGCGTGGACCCCAGGCGGTGTCGGAGCACCTGAGCCGCCTGGGCATCCCCTGCGCTCCCGAGGACGTCGTCACCTCGGCGCAGGCCACAGCCCGGGTCATGGCAGAGCGCCTGCCGGCCGGGGCGGAGGTCTTCGTGCTCGGGACGCAGGCGCTCGTCGACGAGATCGCCGCGGTGGGGCTGAGCCCTGTGGAGACCCGGTCGGCGGACACACGCGCCATCTGCGTGGGCTATCATCCCGGACTGACTTGGGAGCAGCTCAACGAGGGGTGCTTCGCCGTCCAAGACGGGGCCACGTGGTACGCCTGCAACAACGACCTGAACCGTCCCGCCCCCGAAGGCCTGGCCATCGGCATGGGTGGGATCCTGAAGGCTATGGGCGAGGCCCTGCCCGGCCTCGCCCCCCGCATGGGTGGGAAGCCCGCACAACCCCTGTTCGACGAGACGGTGCGCCGCCTCGGCGGCACGAGGTTGCTGTTCGTGGGCGACAGGCTGGACACCGACGTCGAAGGCGCGACCCTCGCCGGTTGGGACTCGCTGTTCGTCCTGTCGGGGTCCCATTCGATGGCGGACCTCGAGGTCGCGCCCCCGTCCCAGCGACCCACGTACATCGGACCTGACCTGACCTGCCTCGTGGCCCCATGCCCGACACAGGTCGACTCACAGGGGTGAGGATCGAGGATCGGCGTGCTCCTCAGCCGAGGAGTCGGAGGGTCGCCTCGTCGGCGCAGGAGGAGAACCACTCGTCCAGGACCCGCTGAAAGACGGGATCGGCGCCCGGCACGGCGGAGAACAGTGTCATGCAACTGCGCAGTTTGAGGTCGTCGGGATACCCGAAGACGACCTCCGGGTCAGGCGTCAGATCCAGCAGAGCCGTCGTGATCTCCACCAACCGTGAGCCCAGAGTCGGATCAGCCGCGTAGGCCTGGGCCTCGCTCAGATCGTGGATGGCGTACGTCTGAGACATGGGGCTGACGCCCAGGCCAGCGATCTGCGGGAAGATGAACCACATCCAGTGAGTGCGTTTGCGTCCGGCGCGCACCTCCGCCAAAGCCCGCGGGTAGACGCCCTCCTGGGCGGTGAGGAAGCGGGTCAGACGAGGGTCCGTCATGGGAGGTCCGCAGGGCGATCATCCGAAGGCGGCGAAGGGGCCATAGACTTTGGCGCCGGTCCCGTCACGGCGGTCGTGCGTGGAGGGAAGATTGCGTGGCGATCCGGCCGAGTCGCAGGCGCGCACAGGAGGCAGGCCGACCCAGGCCAGGGCCAGTCTGTCCTGTCCTTTGAGGAAGCGCTGGGTACGCACACCCGAGGTGGAACGTCCCTTGGACGGGTACTCGGTTAGTGGCGTGGTCTTCACCGTGGAGACCGACTCCGGGCCCACGGCCATGGTGGCGACGATGGTCTGCTCGGCGTCATCCTTGGCCACGGCGGTGAAGAAGATCACCTCCGAATCCTCGGCCAGTCGGATTCCGGCCATGCCGCCGGCTGGACGGCCCTGGGGCCGTACCTCCCGGGCGGACACCCGCAGCAACTGGGCGTCCCGGGTGACGAACACCAGGTCGTCGCCGTCCCAGGCGTGATGGACTCCCACGACCGTGTCGTCCTCCTTGACCGACATGACCTCCCAGGTGGTCCACCCCTTGTACTCGGGGACGACACGTTTGACGGCGCCAGTCGATGTGGCCAGAGCCAGGGGAGCGGCGTCGCGGTCGAGGCAGAACAGGCCCACCACGTGACCGGATGCCGGGTTCAGATCATCGGCCTTGGGGCCGTCCCACAGCGACCAAGGGCCGCCGGGAGGCAGAGTCGGCAGATCCGCGACCTCGACGCGGAACGCGTGTCCGGAACTGGTGACGGCGCCGACAGCCCCGTCCATGCTCACGGCGCTCGACGCGACCACGTCATGGTCGGCGCGGGCGGTGGTCTGGCCCATGCGCGCCCTTCCCACCGGTTCCGGCACGTCGACACACGCCAATCTCCCGGTCGAGGACAGGATCACCTGGTTCATCACCGCTCCTTCCACCCCGTCCCACCTAGTCCGGGGCTCTGCTACACGAGTCTAGCGATCTTCCAGTCGCTCACACGAGACGCCGGTAGGCGGCCAGGGCGGGGGCGGGGGAGTCGTCCGCCACGACTCGTCCCTCGTCTAGGACGATCACCCGGTCGAAGTCCGCGAGGAAGTCGAGATCATGGGTCGCGACGATCACCTGCTGGTCCAGGCCTGACACCACGTCCATGACCCGGCGTGTGTTGCGCAGGTCGAGCAGTGTGGTGGGCTCGTCGAAGACCAGGATCTGCGGTCGCGTGATGAGGATGGCGGCGATGGCCAGGAGTTGTTTCTGGCCGCCGGAGAGCAGATGTGCGGGGTGGTCCTTGTGAGACGCCAGTCCGTAGGCGTCCAGCCAGAGATCGACGCGGGCGGCGACCTCCTGGCGGGACAAGCGAGCCGGGCGCAAGGAGAAGGCGAGGTCTTCGGCGACAGTCGGCATGATGATCTGCAGGTCGGGGTCCTGGAAGACGAAACCCACGAGGGAACGTACGACCGACAGCTCCCGAGCAGTGTCGTGGCCGAGGACCCGGACCCGTCCGCGCGTGGGCAGGATCAGTCCGTTGCACAGGCGCAGCAGCGTCGACTTGCCCGACCCGTTGCCCCCGACGATGCCGATGCGGCGCTCGGCCAGGTCCAACGAGACCTCGCTGAGCACCTCGCGCCGCCCGTAGACGTGGCTGACTGAGTCGATCTGGATCATGAGGCCGCCCGGGTACGAGGGGTGATCAGGGGATAGGCCTTCTTCACGGTGACGATGACCACCGCGGCGAGAAGGGACTTGACGATGTCGCCGGGCAGGTACACCACCCACGACCACCATGCGACGGACCACGGGACGTGGAGGCTGAAGGCCAGCCACGAGTGGCCCAGGACGTACAAGCTCACCGAACCGATGATCGCGGCGACGAAGGCTCGCGCCGGGGTGAGCTTCTCCCACCAGTGCTGGATCATCAGTCCCGTCAGGCAGGCGCCGATGGGCCAGGACCAGATGAAGCCCGCGGTGGGGCCGACCAGTTTGCCCAGTCCGCCCTGTCCTCCGGTCAGGACGGGCAGACCGATGGCGACGAGGGCGATCACCAGCGCCATGGACGCCGTCGCGCGTCGGGCGCCCAGGATCCCTCCCGCGAGCAGCATCCCGAGGGTTTGCAGGGCGAACGTGGCGCCGATCAGGGGCAGGGGGATGAGCGGGGTGAGACCGAGGGTGCAGGTCAGGGCCGCGAACAGGGCGATGAGGGCGATGTCTTTCGGTCGCACAGTCACTCCTTGTCAGTCGGGGGGTGAGCGATGGCAGGCGGGTCAGTGGCCCCCGGGTCGGGCCCGGTGGCGCCCAGGGGCCGTACGGGGGCCGCGCCCAGGCCGCGTGCCTCCAGGGCCTCGCCGACTCCGTCCGCCATGCGGAGGGCCCGGATGATCAGCGGGGCCAGATAGGTGAACGGCGCCTTCACCCCTCGGGCGGCTTGCGCCTCACGGATGAGAGCCCCTTGCTCGACCAGAGTGGGGATGAACCGCAAAGCCAGGGCGATGGCGATGCCGGCCCTGTCGGGGCGTACGCCCCACCGGGCGAAAGGGGTCAGGAGAGACTCCACCGTCGCGATCAGGTCCGACATGGTGGTGGTCACGGTGAGGAGGTTGGCTGCGGCGACGAGGAAGAGGATCCTCTCGCCGACGACCAGGGCGAGAGCCCACGAGCTGAACAACCACTGGAACGCGGTGATGACGACGACGAAGACCAGGATGGCACGCGAGGCGCGCCACACGACGCGGACGCCGATGCCGGCGACGGCGTACGAGACGACGACCAGCGCCAATCCGACAGCCAACGCCACGGGAGAGGGGATGATCATGACAGCGGTTCCGCACACACACAACACCAGGAGCTTGAGCCAGGCGGGGGTCCGGTGGATGAGCGAGTCTCCGGGGACGTACAGGCTCAGCATGGATCGATCCGCGCCTCACGGGTCGAGGCGATATGACGTGTGGACACCACCGGCGGTCTGTGGGAACCCACGAGGGACGCCACCGGATGGCGGATGTCATCCCTCGTCAGCTTCATGTTCCCAGTCTAGGACCGCTCTTCGAGGATCTTCAATTCATCGCCGGGCCGGTCGTCCGCCTGTCGTCGCCCTCACCTGGCGCCTGGCGTGAACGTCTCGCTCGCGTCCCTGGGGGGACGCGAGGGTCCTATACTGGCAGGCATGAGTTCTGTGGAGGAGCCTCCGACGACCGGAGATGAGACCGTCGACGAAGCCTTGCGTCAGGTGGCTCGCCTGGGCGATCTGCCCCTGGAGGACCACGCGGACGTCCTGCGTGCCGCTCACGACGCCCTCGACACCCTCTTGCGCCGCGATGCGTCTTGATCTGGCCCTCGTGGACCGTGGGTCGGCGCGCTCTCGCAGCCATGCCCGCCAACTCATCGACTCCGATCGCGTGCGCGTCGCCGGCGTGTCGCGGGTGCGCGCGTCGACCCAGGTCGGCGAGGACGCCGTCATCGACGTGCTCCTGGACCATTATGTCTCCCGTGGCGCCCACAAACTCGTCCATGCGCTCGACGAGTGCGGGCTGTCGGTGGCAGGCCGTGTCCTGGACGCCGGCGCCTCCACGGGCGGTTTCACCCAGGTGCTCCTCGAGCGCGGCGCGCGCCAGGTGTACGCCGTCGACGTCGGGCATGGTCAGATGGCGGGACTCCTCCGCGACGACACCCGGGTGGTCCTGCGGGAGGGTGTGAACCTCAAAGACCTCGATCTGGACACGGTCGGCGGCCACCGGGTCGATCTGGTCGTGGCCGACGTGTCCTTCATCTCGCTGAGACTCATCCTCGACCGGCTTCTGGCCGTGGTGGCCGCCGACGGGGCCGCCCTCGTCCTGGTCAAGCCGCAGTTCGAAGTGGGCCGCGGTGGCCTGGACTCCCACGGGGTGGTCGTGGATGACGACCACCGTGCCCGCGCGGTGGCGGCCGTCGTCGCGTGCGCCCGCGACGCGGGGTGGTCTCTCGCCTGGTCGGCCCCTAGCGCCGTGATCGGGGAGAAGGGCAACCAGGAGGTGTTCTGCCTGTTCCGGCGCGGAGAGGCGGACGGTGAGTCCTCAACCGCGCACGAGTCAGACAGCGCATGAGTCGAGCGCGACGATCCCTCGCTGCGCGAAGTCCAGACGCAGGTGCGGGACGGCGTCAGGATCGACCGCCGCCGTGAGGTCCATGAGGACGCGCGTGTCGTACCCGAGCCGGGCGGCGTCCCAGGCGGTGTGTTTCACACAGTAGTCGGTGGCGATGCCGACGATGTCCACCACCTCGACGCCGTGGGCGCGCAGGAGGAGGTCGAGGGGCTGGCCCCACGGGTCCTCGCCTTCGAATCCCGAATAGGCGGGCGAGAAGAACCCCTTGTCGACGAGGAGGTCGATGCGGGGAAGGGTGAGTTCGGGGTGCAGGCGCCACCCGGGGGTTCCCACGCGGCAATGCGGGGGCCAAGTGTCGACGAAGTCAGGAGCGGGGGAGAAATGGGCGCCGGGGTCGACGTGCGCGTCCCGGGTCGCGACGACCATGTCGTACGGGTGGCGTGCCGCGTGCTCGCTGATGAGGCGGGCCACGGCGGACCCCCCTGTCACGGCCAAGGCCCCACCCTCGCAGAAGTCCCTCTGCACGTCGACGACGATCAGCGCTGTGGCCATGATTCCTCTCTTTCACGTGAACTGTCCTCTCCCACCATCCTGTCATGCCCGACCAGGTCGTCGTGATGGGTGGGACGTGTGATTGGCTGACGATATCCCGAGTGTTACTATGCTATATGTACATAAAAGACAAATGACTATAAACGACAGGGGTCGTTGGCGATCATCAGGGATCTGAGGTCAGAGGGGGATCGGGGAGACCTTCGTAGCAAGGACCGGCGCCGCGAGGACCGCGAGACTGTCACACGCCCACATACATCATCTCTTTCAGCGACTATGGGAGGAAAGCACAGATGAGCAATGCCCTTGAGATTCAGAACCTCTGTAAGAGCTATCCAGGTTTCAAACTCGATTCGGTGTCTTTCGCCCTGCCGATGGGGAAGATCATGGGGTTCGTCGGACAGAACGGCGCCGGCAAGACCACCACGATTCGTACCATTTTGAACATGGCCACCCGCGACAGCGGCGAGGTTCACGTGTTCGGTTTGGACAACATCGCCGACGAGCTCGCGATCAAACAGGAGCTGGGCGCAGTCTTCGACGAGATCTTCTTCGTCGACTCCTGGCGGATCCGCGAGGTGGAGAAAGTCGTGCGCGGGTTCTATCGCGGATGGGACACCGCCCTCTTCGCCCAGTTCCTCGACGAGTTCGAGTTGACGACGGGGAAGAGGGTGCGAGAGCTGTCGCGTGGTATGAAGATGAAGCTCATGCTGGCGGTGGCCATGTCCCATGGGGCGAAACTGCTGATACTCGACGAGCCCACCTCGGGCTTGGACCCCGTGGCCCGCGACGAGTTGCTGGACATCCTTCAGCGCTACATCTCGGACGGGGAACGCAGCGTCTTCTTCTCCACGCACATCACCTCGGATCTGGAGCGCGTCGCCGAGTACATCACCGTGATCGAGCACGGAAAGATCTTCTACACGGGCACCAAGGACGGGCTGCTCGACCACTTCCTGATCATCAGGGGAGATCGGTCCGCGCTGACCGCCGACCTGACAGGGCAGATCATCGGCGCCGCCACGACGAGTGTCGGTTTCACCGGCATGATCCGGGCCAGCGATGCCACAGGCCTGCCGCCGGGGCTCGAGACGGTCACACCCACCATCGATGAAATCTTGGTCCACATCAGCAAGGGAGGCATCAACAAACATGCGTAGGATTTGGAACGCCACGAAGCTGGACTTTTACACTGGGCGTAGTTATCTGATCATGGGCGCGGCCGTCGGGCTCGTCCTCGCCGGCGCCATCGGGCTCGTGGCCAAGATCCCGGAGATCGGAATGATCCTCATGATCGTCCTGGCCGTCTTCTTCGGAGGGTACGTCTTCTCGATGCATGAGCGCAACCACTCCGACAGGTTGTACGGCCTGCTGCCCTTGCGCAAGTCGGAGATGATCATCGGCCGGTATCTGTACACCCTCATCATCGGCGTGGCGGCCACTGTGGCGTCGGGTCTGATGGGGTGGATCATCTCCCGGGTCCAAGGCTCTCCCATGGACCCGGTCGTGTTCTGGGGGGTCTTGGCCGTCGCCTTCCTCTACTACTTCTTCGCCACGGGGATCGCCTTCCCGATCTACTTCAAGTTCACCTTCTCCAAGGCGTACATCTTCACGATGGTGCCCCTGTACATCGTCATGCTCCTCGGGATGCTTCTCGTGCGCAACAACGTGAAGAACGGGATCCAGAACGCGATCAGCCTCATCCAGCAGGTCCAGAGCTTCTTCACGGACAACTTCTACCTGATCCCCTTGATCGGCATCCTGGGCTCGGCGGTCTTCCTGGTGGTCTCGGGGGTCGTCTCCACGGTGATCTACACCAGGAAAGAGATCTGAGTCGGGCCAGTGACGAGGGGAGATCACGGATCCGTGCCAAAAATGTCGCAGGGGCGCACTACAGTAGGGGCTGTGAAGAGCTCTCGAAGAATTGCGGTGTGGATACACGCCTCTCGCCTCCCAGCGCTGGAGGCCGCCTGCCGCTTCATCGAGGAGCTGCCGACCGGCGTCGAATGCCTGGTGGTGCCCGAGGCGCGTGAGGACATCCATGCCCGTGTGCCGGGGGCGCGGCTGGCGGACATCACGTCCACCTCCCTGCGCTCGGCGGAAGTCGTGGTCGTCTTCGGCGGCGACGGGACGATTCTGCGCGCGGCGGAGCGTGCGCTGGAGTCGGAGATCCCCGTCCTGGGCGTCAACTTGGGCCACGTGGGTTTCCTGGCCGAACTGGAGATGTCCCAGATGCCCGAGCTGGTCCACCACGTGGTCACCGGGGATTTCTTTCTCGAGCGGCGCATGACCATCCAGATCGACCTCTTCAAGGGCGACGAAGAAAAGCCCAGTTGGTCGTCGGTGGCGATCAACGAGGTGTCGTTGGAGAAGGCCTCGCGGATGATGATGATCGATTGCCTGGTCTCCATCGACGGTCTCCCGGTGTCGCGGTGGGCCTGTGACGGGATTCTCGTGTCCACCCCGACGGGTTCCACGGCCTACGCCTTCTCCGCGGGAGGGCCTGTCATGTGGCCGCAGTTGGAGGCGTACCAGATCGTCCCGTTGGCCGCGCACGCCCTGTTCGCGCGCCCCATGGTCTTGGCGCCCGACTCGCGGGTCCAGTTGGACGTGTTGGCCGACGTTCCTGCGGTGGTGTGCTGCGACGGCGGTCGAGTCGAGGACGTGCCCGCCGGGTCGCGGCTGGAGATCCGGCGCTACGAGCACGACCTGACGGTCGCCCGCTTGTCGGAGCAGCCGTTCACGTCTCGTCTGGTCAAGAAATTCGCTTTGCCGGTCGAGGGTTGGCGCGGGCGCGGGTAGGGGAAGGTACGGCGATGCTGACGGAGTTGACGATCCGCAACGTGGGGGTGATCGAAGACGCCACGTTCTCCCCGGGGCCGGGGCTGACCGTGGTGACGGGCGAGACCGGCGCAGGGAAGACCATGGTGGTCCAAGGCCTAGGCCTGGTGGCCGGGGTGCGGGCGGACTCGGCCGTGGTCAGGAACCGCGAAGGATCCGCCCAGGTCGACGCGCGGTTCATCGACATCGGCCCGGAGTGCGCCGACGAGGTGGACTCGGCCGGTGGAACGGTCGACGACGGCGAGTTGTTGGTGGCGAGACAGGTCGCGGCGTCGGGACGCAGCAGGAGTTGGATCGGCGGCGCCAGTGTGACGCAGGCGGTCGCTGTGCGCATCGGGTCGGACTTGGTCACCATCCACGGACAGGCGGACCAAGTGCGACTGTCAACGGCCGAACGACAGCGCCAGGTCTTGGACCGGGCGGCGGGCCCACAGATGGCCGCCGCGCTGGACGCGTACCGTGCCCTCTACGATCAGCGCAAAGCGCTCGTCCAGGAGCTGGACGACCTCACACGGTCGGCCCAGGAGCGGGCTCGGGAAGCGGACATGCTGGCCTTCGGGGTCGCGGAGATCGCGAAGATCGCGCCTGAGGAGGGCGAGGACCAGGCGCTGAGGGACGAGGCCAGGCGCCTCCAGGACGCCGACGACCTGCGGTCCCACGCGCTGACTGCGGTGGTGGCTTTGGCCGGCGACGACATGGACGCTGACGGCCTTCCCGTCCTCACCTTGCTGAGCCAGGTGAGACGGGCGTTGGGGCATGCGGCCCAGCAGGACACCCAGGCGCAAGCCCTGGCTGTGCAGGCAGACGAGGCGTCGGCGCTGGTGACAGATCTGGCCGGCCAGGTCTCCAGCTACTTGGCCGATCTGGTGGCCGATCCGATCCGATTGGAATGGATCGAGACCCGACTGGCCGAGTTGTCGTCCCTCACGCGCAAGTACGGCCCGGACGCCACCGCGGTGCGTGAGTGGGCCGTACAGGCACAGAATCGGCTGGCCCAGTTGGAGGGATCCGACTCCAGGATTTCCGAGTTGGCCGAGCGCATCGAGTCTCTCACCGGCGAGGTGACGGACCTCGCCGCGTCGATGACACGGATGAGGGCGGACGCGGCGACCCGATTCGCGGCCCAGGTGGCGCAGGAACTGGGGGCGTTGGCCATGCCGCACGCCCGTGTGGAGTTCCTGGTGACCCCTCTCGCGGACCTGGGTCCCTGGGGCGGCGACGCGGTCGCCTTGATGTTCACCGCCAATCCTGGCAGCGAGCCGGCGCCCTTGGGGAAAGTCGCGTCGGGCGGGGAACTGTCCCGGGTGAGGCTGGCCATCGAAGTGGTGCTCGCGGATTCCTCGTCGCGGCAGACCTTCGTCTTCGATGAGGTCGACGCCGGGATCGGCGGGGCCGTCGGGCTCCAAGTGGGCCTTCGTCTCGCCCGGCTGGCTCAACGCGGACAGGTGATCGTGGTCACCCACTTGGCCCAGGTCGCCGCCTTCGCCGACACGCACTACGTGGTGTCCAAGACGGACGACGGACAAGTGACGGCGTCCGGGTTGGCTCTGCTCACGCCGGGGACGAGGTTGGCGGAACTCGCCCGGATGATGGGAGGTCTCGGCCAATCCGCATCATCGTCCGCCCATGCCCAAGAGCTGCTCGATCAAGCGCAAACGATGATCAGGGGCCTTCCGTCGAGCGCCTGACGCATACATCGCCGGTGGCGCGCAAGGTGGAGAATCCGATAAGCTGAAGTTCCGTGGCAGAACGCAGAAAAACAAAACACATATTCGTAACTGGTGGAGTCGTCTCATCGTTGGGGAAAGGTCTCACGGCCTCCTCGCTCGGTTCCCTCCTCGTGGGTCGGGGACTGAAGGTGACGATGCAGAAAATGGACCCGTACATCAATGTCGATCCGGGGACGATGAATCCCTTCCAACACGGAGAAGTCTTCGTCACGGAGGATGGGGCCGAAACCGACCTCGACATCGGTCATTACGAGCGCTTCCTCGATCGTGAACTCACTGCGGCGGCCAACGCCACCACGGGCAAGATCTACTCTCATGTCATCGCGAAAGAGCGGCGCGGGGACTATCTGGGCGACACGGTCCAGGTGATCCCGCACATCACGAACGCCATCAAGGAAGAGATGCTGGCGATGGCGACCTCGGGCATCGACGTCGTCATCCATGAGATCGGCGGCACAGTGGGCGACATCGAGTCCCTCCCGTTCCTGGAAGCGGCCCGTCAGGTGCGTCGGGAACTCGGCCGTGAGAACGTCTTCTTCCTGCACGTGTCGCTGGTGCCCTACATCGGGCCCAGCAAGGAGCTCAAGACCAAGCCGACCCAGCACTCGGTGGCCGCCCTGCGTCAGGTGGGCATCCAGCCCGACGCCTTGGTGTGCCGCTCGGATCGCTCGCTCTCGGACTCCATCAAGGCCAAGATCGCTCTGATGTGCGACGTGGACGAGGAGGCCGTGATCTCCTGCCCCGACGCTCCCAGCATCTATGACATCCCCAAGGTCCTCTTCGCCGAGGGCCTCGACGCCTACATCGTGCGTCGGCTCAACCTGTCCTTCCGAGACGTCAATTGGGCCAAGTGGGACGACCTGCTGGCCCGTGTCCACACGCCCAAGGACAAGGTGACCGTCGCGTTGGTGGGCAAGTACATCGACCTGCCGGACGCCTATCTGTCCGTGTGCGAGGCCGTGCGCGCTGGCGGTTTCGCCAACTGGGCGAAGGTCGACATCCGCTGGGTGAAGTCCGACGACTGTGAGACGGAGGAAGGCGCCGCGAAGAAGTTGCGCGACGTCGACGCGGTGGTCGTGCCCGGCGGTTTCGGCATCCGTGGCGTCGAGGGCAAGATCGGCGCCATCCAGTACGCCCGTGAGCACCGCATCCCGATCCTGGGATTGTGCCTGGGGCTGCAGTGCATGGTCATGGAAGTCGCCCGCCATCTGGCGGGTCTGGAGGGCGCGGCGTCGACGGAGTTCGACCCGGACACCGCGTACCCCGTCATCGCCACCATGGCCGAACAGGTCCAGATCGTCTCCGGCGGGGGCGACATGGGCGGCACCATGCGACTCGGCGGGTATCCGGCTGAGTTGGTCAAGGGGTCGAAGGTGGCGACGGCGTACGGCACGACCAGAGTCTCGGAGCGCCATCGGCACCGGTACGAGGTCAACAACGCCTACCGGAAGCAACTGGAGGAGGCCGGACTGATCATCTCCGGGACCTCCCCGGACTCGACCTTGGTGGAGTTCATCGAACTCCCCGACGATATGCACCCCTTCTTCGTGGCGACCCAGGCTCACCCTGAGTTGAAGTCGCGTCCCACCAAGCCGCACCCGCTCTTCGTGGGTCTGGTCCAAGCCGCTTTGGCGAGGAAGAACGCGTGAAGCTGGTCGATGAGCCCCTTGAGTGGCCGTGGGAGCGTGCCGCGACCACTCACGGGGTGTTGATGGATTTCGTCACAGACCGGGTCGCGGCGCCTGACGGCACGTGGATGGTGCGCAACTACATGGACCATCCCAACTCGGTGGGCATTCTCGCCCTGGACGACCAGGGCCGGATCGCCATCGAGCACCAGTACCGCCATCCTGTGCGGCACCGGCTCGTGGAAGCTCCGGCGGGGCTGTGCGACCTGGCCGACGAGGATCTGGCGACGACCGCCAAGCGGGAACTCGCCGAGGAACTCGGATTGGCGGGCGAGCACTGGTCCGTCCTGGTGGACATGTTCGCCACCCCCGGGTCGTCGACTCAGCGCTCTCGGATCTTCTTGGCGCGAGGGCTCACGACCGTGCCGCGGCCCGAGGGGTTCCAGTTGGAGGGCGAGGAAGCGGACATGGAGGTCGGGTGGGCCGATCTGGACGACCTCGTCGACGCCATCTTCGCCGGGGATGTGAACAATCCCGTCCTGGTGGCTGGGGTGCTCGCTCTGAAAGTGGCGCAATCCACCGGCCTGGACCGTCTTCGCCCGGCCTGATCGGGCCTGTCGCAGCACCCTGCGCCTCCTCTCGCTGGCCGAGAGGGGCAAGGGTGGGTGAGGGTTTGGACCTAAGCTGGGTGACATGCAGCAGCCGTATGACCCTGAAGGGCGGCCCACCGGTCCCCAGGGCGATCCGTCAGACTCCCAGGGGTATCCTCCCGGTCCACAAGGGTATGCGCCTGGTCCTCAGGGCTATCCCCCCGGCCCGGGGCCACAGCCCGTCCTGGTGCCCCCGCTGAACTTCGGGACGGTGTTCTCGGCCACCTTTCGGATGTACAAGGACCACTTCGGCGCCTTCTTCGGCATCGGCGCCTTCATGGCCGTCATCCTCTTCGTCGTCGAGGCCGTCATCGTCGGCTTCGGGGCGATGTGGGCGGTGTCCCTGGGCGACGCCATGTCCACTGGCGACACTCCCGTCACCGTGGGCTCGGGTCTGGTGCTCATTCTCCTGTTCGGCGTCATGATCGCGATCTCCATGATCGCCCAGTGGTGGACGAGTTGTGCGGTGTGCGCCGTCACGGACGCCGCGCTGTACGGGCACAAGCTGAGCGTCGGCCACGCCCTGCGCGCCACCTTCCCCCGTCTGTCCTCCTTGTGGGTGTGGTCCCTGGTGGCGGCCGTCATCGTCGGTGTGGTGCTGTGGTTCGCCCTGGGCGGGATGGTGTCCCTCCTGGTGATGTCCGTGGGCGCCACCACCTCGAACACCATCATCGTGCGACAACTGGTGGTCGGCATGCTCGTCTTCGCTCTCGTCTGCCTCGTCATCACGGTGGTGGCCTACGTCCTCCAGGTCATGTGGTTCGTCACCCTGCCCGTCATGGTGGTCGAGCGCGTCTCCGTCACACGGGCGTGGTCGCGCAGCGCGCGCGTCACCCGGGGGTCGCGTGGCATCATCTTCCTCCTCATCCTCGTGGTCGGCCTGGCGCTGGGCTTCGCCACCTCCGTGATCCAAACCCCCGTCAGTCTCCTCCTGACTCCGGTGATGGTCTCAAGCACGGGCCCCGGTCTCGATCTGACCCAGATCATCGTCCCCCTGATGGTCGAACTGCTCATCATCTGCGCGGTCATCGCCGTCACGACCCCCGTCCTGCCGATCATCTCGCACCTGGTGTATCGCGACCGGACCGCATGGCAGGCTCGCGCCGGGGCGTGATGGGAGCGATCCCTGCCGAGGAGCCTCTGCACTGAACCGGGCGATGGCGGCCATGGGAGACCGACACGGGACCAGACGGGGGCCTAGAGTGGAGGAATGACAACCAGTGCCGACGACTTCGACCCGCTCGTGAAGTCCTACCTCGACCATCTGAAGGCCGAGCGGGGGTTGTCCCACCACACCGTCTCCGCCTACGCCCGCGACGTGGCCCGGTACGTCGACCACCTGCGGGCGAGGGGGATCCACCATGCGAAAGATGTCACACCCGTGGACGTGGCGGACTTCCCCGTCGTCCTGACCTCCTCCGGCCTCGCGACAGCCTCGGTCGGCCGGATGACCGTGGCCGTACGCGGGTTGCATCGTTTCTGGCAGGACGAGGGGGTGTCGGACCAGGACCCGTCCAGTGACGTCGCGCCTCCCACCCCCGGACGACGACTGCCCAAGGCGCTCAGCATCCAACAGGTCGAGGCGCTCATCGACGCCACAGGCGGGCGCCACGCCGGAGCGGCCCCGGAGCACCTGTGCGACTGCGCCCTCGTCGAGACCCTGTACGGCACCGGCGCGCGAGTGTCGGAGATCGTGG
Source organism: Propionibacteriaceae bacterium (assembly GCA_009780915.1). GTDB lineage: Bacteria > Actinomycetota > Actinomycetes > Propionibacteriales > Propionibacteriaceae > WQYJ01. The sequence continues at coordinate 28,096 of WQZD01000020.1, read as the reverse complement.
CGCTCGACGTCGACGACGCGACGCGGATGCTCGCCGATCCGACGATGGGGCTCACGCTGATGGGCAAAGGGAGCAAGGAGAGGCTCGTGCCGGTGGGGTCGTACGCGCGCGAGGCCCTTGAGGCGTGGCTGGTGCGCGGGCGTCCCCAGCTGGCGGGACGCACCGCTCGGTCGACGCCCGCCCTGTTCGTGAACCACCGGGGAGGGCGGATGTCGCGTCAGAGCGTGTTCAACCGGATCGAGGCGCTGGGCGAGAAGGCCGGGATCGCCCAGGAGGTCTCCCCGCACACCTTGCGGCATTCGTTCGCCACGCACCTGATGGACGCCGGGGCCGATGTGCGGGTGGTCCAGGAATTGTTGGGCCACGCGTCGGTGTCCACCACTCAGATCTACACCCTGGTCACGGTCGATCACCTGCGTGAGGTGTATCGCGAGTCGCATCCCAGGGCACAATGACATGGCACGCCAGTCGGCCCGGCGACATAGTGCAGGCCTCCTGATCCCCTAGAATGGTTGAGATTATGGACCTCGCGACCACGCGAGGAGAGAGCCGGGGACACGATGAATCTTCTGGACACGATCCTCCACATGGGAGAGGGCAAGCTCATCAAGAGGTTGCAGCACGTGGCCGACCAGGTTTCGAGTATCGAAGACGACTACCTCGCGATGAGCGACGACGAGCTGAAGTCGCAGACCGGGGAGTTCCGCACTCGCATCGAGAACGGTGAGACCCTCGACTCCCTCATGCCGGAGGCGTTCGCGACCGTTCGGGAGGCGTCTCGTCGAGTCCTCGGCAAACGCCACTTTGACGAGCAGATCATGGGCGGCGCCGCCCTCCACATGGGCACCATCGCCGAGATGAAGACCGGTGAAGGCAAGACCCTCGTGGCGGTCCTCCCCTCCTACCTCAACGCCCTGTCCGGGGGCGGTGTGCACGTGGTCACCGTCAACGACTACCTGGCCAAGTTCCAGTCCGAGCAGATGGGCCGTATCCACCACTTCCTGGGCATGGAGACCGGTGTGATCCTGGCGCAGATGACTCCTGCCGAGAGGCGGGTGGCGTACGGGGCCGACATCACGTACGGTACTAACAATGAATTCGGTTTCGACTATCTGCGTGACAACATGGCCCTGCGCCTGGAGGATTGCGTCCAGCGCGGCCACCATTTCGCCATCGTGGACGAAGTCGACTCCATCTTGATCGACGAGGCCCGTACCCCCCTGATCATCTCCGGGCCTTCAGAGGAGAACAACCAGTGGTATCCGGAGTTCGCCCGCATCGCGGAGTCGTTGCGCGTGGACCTGCACTACGAGGTGGATGAGAAGAAGCGCACGGTCGCGGTCCTGGAACCGGGGATCACCGCCGTCGAGCAGAGGTTGGGGATCGAGAACCTGTACGAATCCGCCAACACCCCGCTGATCTCCTTCCTCAACAACGCCATCAAGGCCAAGGAACTCTTCAAGCGGGACAAGGATTACGTCGTCACGGACGGGGACGTGCTGATCGTCGACGAGTTCACGGGGCGCACACTGATCGGTCGGCGCTACTCCGAGGGCCTGCACCAAGCCCTGGAGGCCAAGGAAGGCGTCGAGATCAAGGCCGAGTACCAGACCCTGGCCACGATCACCTTGCAGAACTATTTCCGCATGTACGACAAGCTGTCCGGCATGACAGGCACGGCCAAGACCGAGGAATCGGAGTTCCAGAAGATCTACGGGCTGCGGGTCCTGCCCATCCGTACCCACCTGCCCATGGTCCGCGACGACAAGAAAGACTTCGTCTACCGCACGGAGACCGCCAAGTTCGACGCGATCGTCACCGACGTGGTCGCCCGCAACGACAAGGGCCAGCCGGTCCTGATCGGCACGGCCTCGGTCGCGAAGTCCGAGGAGTTGTCCCGCCGGTTGAAGATGGCCGGTGTTCCCCACCAGGTGTTGAACGCCAAGCAGCACGCGCGTGAGGCTGCAATCGTGGCCCTGGCCGGGCGCAAGGGCGCGGTGACGGTCGCGACCAACATGGCTGGCCGTGGCACCGACATCATCCTCGGCGGCAACCCCGAGTTCCTGGCCGACGCCTTGCTGCGCGAGCGCGGGCTGGACCCTGTGGAGACTCCGGACGAGTACGAGGCCGCCTGGCCGCAGGCCGTCGAGGAGATCACCGAGCAGGTGTCCGCCGAGCACGACGAGGTCGTGGCCGCGGGCGGCCTGTACGTCGTCGGCTCCGAACGCCACGAGGCCCGACGGATCGACAACCAGTTACGTGGCCGCTCGGGTCGTCAGGGCGACCCCGGCGAATCCCGGTTCTACCTGTCCCTCCAAGACGACCTGATGCGCCTGTTCAAGGGCGACATGGTCGACTGGTTCATGCGGGCCCTCAAGGTGCCCGACGATGTGCCCATCGAGGACAAGCGGATTACCAAGATGATCCAGAACGCCCAGGAGCAGGTCGAGGCGCAACACTTCGACACTCGTAAGAACGTCCTGAAGTACGACGACGTGATGAACCGCCAGAGGTTCGTCGTGTACCAGGACCGCCGCCGTGTGCTCGAAGGGGTCGACATCGAGGACCAACTGCGCACGAGGGTGACCGAGGTCGTCACCGAGTACGTCGAAGGCGCCACCGAGGGCTTCTCGGAGGAGTGGGACCTCGACCAACTGTGGGCGCAGATGAAGACCCTCTACCCGGTCAAGCTGTCCCTGGCGGCCTTCGAGGACGACGACGTGAACCAGCACGCGCTGGTCGACGCCTTCGTCGAGGACGCCCAGGCCGCCTACGACCACCGCGAGGAGGAGATCGGCGAGGACACGATGCGCGTCGTCGAGCGTCAGGTCCTGCTCACGGTCCTCGATCGCAAATGGCGCGAGCATCTGTACGAGATGGATTACCTCCGCGAGGGCATCGGGCTGCGGTCCATGGCTCAGCGGGATCCGCTGATCGAGTACCAGCGCGAAGGCGCGGGGATGTTCGCCGAGATGATGGACTCCGTCATGGAGGAGGTCGTGTCCTTCCTGTTCCGGATCGAGGTCCGCACGCCTGAACCCGCCCCCGTCGTCGAGAAGCCGGAAGAGAAGACTCGTCGCGACGTGCGTCGGGCCGCTCGTCAAGCTCTCGCGGCTGAAGAGGCGGCCGCCCGTTCCGAGATCCACCTGACCGCCGACGGCATCCTGGCCCCCGCCACCCAGCGCAGCCAGATCGTCACGGCGAAGGCCACGGCGTCCGTGCAGTCGGCGCAGACCGCCTCGTTGCGCGAGTCGCGTCCGGGCGCGTCCGGGAGGCGTAACAAGAAGAAGCGGTGATCCGCCCGCCTCACCCGATCACGAGGTCCACTCCGAGCCATCGCTCGTCACGGAAGTCGACTCGCATGGCGAGCGCGTGATCAGTGCGGTCTGTGGTCAGCCGGGCGGTGACCTCCCCGCAGGTGGGCGAGGTGGGTTGCACGTGCACGGACCCCAGGCGTACGCGTGCTCCGCGCAACCGTGGCGCCCGCTCGGCGAGCACCGTGAACGAGGGCGGATCGAACCAGGTCCGGATCTGCGTCAGGCGTCGCTGCCCGTCCAAGGTCTCGGCGATGATGTGTCCGTACTGCGTCGACTTCATGTGCAAGACACGGTAGTGCTCCTGGCTGCACACGACCGCTGACACGGGCGGGGGTCGGTCGTGGACATCCGCCTGGGCCGCAGTCGCGCCGGGTGCGAGGGCGGTCACGGCGCCGTGACAGTCGCCATCGGCGTGCTGGGCCCACGCCGGGAGATCCGCGTGGAACCGTGCGGAACCGGTGTCAGGGTCCCACCTCCAGCCGGGGGGTCGGGTGGGGGAGTCGACGAGGAAGCACTGGGCGGTGGACGGGTCGCGCATGACTCCACTTTTCACGCGTGTGGACCAGGCTCGCAAGGGGGACGGACGGAAGATGTGGATAACTTCTTCCGGACGGTGCTGTGGATGCCGCCTCGTCCGGCGGGCCGGTGATAGCGTGGAGGCATCCGGTGGCCTGCGGCGGCTCGTGCGCTGCAGGGGGAGAGGACCATCCATGCGTCGATTGGCTGAGATTCAGATACGCGACCCCTTCCTCGTGTGCGAGGACCAGGTGTACTACCTGTTCGGGTCCACGGACAAGGACATCTGGCACGGTCCCGGCGTGGGGTTCGACGTGTACCGGGGATCCAGGCCGGGGGAGTTCACCAGTTTCGAGGGGCCCTTCCCCGCGTTCCGTCCACCGGCGGGGTTCTGGTCCACGACGAATTTCTGGGCGCCCGAGGTCCACGCCCACCACGGCGCCTTCTTCATGTTCGCCAGCTTCCAGCCCGTCCACGGACGACGAGGCACGGCCGTGCTGCGCTCCGAGCGGGTGATGGGGCCGTACGTCCCCTGGAGCGAGGGCCCGGTCACCCCGCCCGAGTGGGAATGCCTGGACGGGACCTTCTTCGTCGACGTGGACGCCCGACCGTGGATGGTCTTCTGTCACGAATGGACCCAGGTGGGCGACGGCCAGGTGTGCGCCATGCCCATGGATGCGACTCTGAGGCGGGCCTGTGGGGCGCCACGGGTGCTGTTCACAGCCTCCCAGGCGCCCTGGGCGGCCCCGCTGAGGGATCGGGCGCCGGGCAGCTACGTCACGGACGGTCCGTACGTCGTCCGGCACCCGTCGGGAGCTCTGCTGATCCTCTGGAGCAGTTTCGGGGTGGACGGGAAGTATTGCATCGGCGTGGCCCGCTCGCGGTCCGGGGTGTTGGACGGGCCGTGGACCCAGTCGGACCAGCCCCTGTACGAGGCCGACGGGGGCCATGGCATGGTGTTCGCCGGGCCGGACTCGCGGTTGTTCCTGGCCATCCACACCCCCAACTCGACACCGGACGAGCGTCCCGTCTTCATCGGTCTACGGACCACCGAGGACGGCCTGGCCGTGACAGGGGAGATCTTCGCCTGACCTGGCGTCAGGCGCGGGCCGACGTCGCGTCGCGCTCCATCAGCCACTGGTTGCCCAGCCTCTCGGACGCGGTGAGGACTCGTTCCATGTAGCCCTCGGCCATCATCTCGGCTTTCTTGCCCAGCAACGGGATCCTGACGGTGAAGTCGGCGTCGTAGACGACCACGCACCCGGTGGGGGCAGGTGTCAGGTTGAGAACGCCGTCCATGAACGCCGGCATCCCCGCCACGGACAGCGTCATACGGCCTGTGCGCGTGTGGTCCGGCAGCGGGGCCTCCCACGTGGTCGTCTGGGTGATGCTCATGTGCGCGCCGAGGAAGACGCTCATGCCATCGGGGGAGACAAGGGTCATCACGGTTGTCAGGCCACCATCGATCGCTGAGGTCGTGGTGTTCACCGCATTGAGATTCGTGCCGACGAACTGGGCGAAGTCGGGGTTGACGAGCATGTCGGCGACCCTGTCGCCGGCAGCGGTGAAGGTCAGTGTCGAAGTGATCCGCATACCCCTATGGTAGACTACCCGAGGTTTTCAGGAGGTCGGCAGTGGAGATGGTCGTGGGCGGGTTGACCGTTCATTACGAGGTCCAAGGAGACGGCCCCTATGTCTTCCTCCTGCACGGATGGGGATCCAATCTCAGTCTGTTCCGCGACGTGGCGGACACTCTCTCCGCCCGGTACCGCGTGGTCAGCCTGGACTTCCCCGGGTGTGGAGGCACGGACGAGCCCGACGAGCCGTGGGGGATGGACGAGTACGTCCGATTCACGGCGAGCGTCATTTCCTCGTTCTCACCTGATGAGATCATCCTCGTGGGGCATTCTCATGGCGGTCGCGTGGCCATCCGTCTGGCGACCGACCCCGGGCTGCCGTTCACGGTGACGAAGATGGTCCTCGTCGACTCCGCCGGCATCCTGCCCGCGCGATCATTCATGTACCACGTGCGCGTGCGCACCTACAAGGCGGGCAAGGCGGTCCTGTCGTCCCCGCCGGTCGCGGCCATGTTCCCCGACGCTCTGGCACGGTTCCAGTCGCACATGGGGTCGACCGATTACTCCGCCGCGTCGCCTGTCATGCGGGCCAGTCTGGTCAAGGTCGTCAACGCCGATCTCGAGCCCCTCCTGGGGTCGATCACCGCCGAGACCCTCCTGGTGTGGGGGGAGTTGGACGCCGACACCCCGCTGAGCGACGGTCAGACCATGGAGAAGGCCATCCCCGGCGCGGGGCTGGTGGTCCTGCCTGGCGCCGGTCATTATTCCTTCCTCGACCAGGCGTACACCTTCCGTAAGGTCCTGGAATCCTTCCTGCAGATAGGCTGACCGTCATGTGGATCGCTGTCCTGGTGCTGAGCGTCGTCGCAACCGGTTTCGCGGTGCGTCGGCACATGCACATGTTCCAGCTCAACCAGTACGTCACACGTACCCAGGCGTCCTGGCTCGCCGACCACCGCTCCTCGTGGATCCCGCAGATCGTCGCCGTGCTGATCGGCGCGCTCGCTCTGGTGTGGGGCGTGGGGGCCGGCGTCATCGCGATCGTGTGGCTGCTGATCGCCCTGTGGGCGAATCGCCCCAAGGCGGCCCAGGCCAAGAAGCCGCTGGTGTTCACCTCGCGCGTCATCCGCATGCTGGTCGCTGTGGGCGTCCTGGTGGTCCTCGTCCTGCTGCTCGGGCTCGTCGTGCCGACCCGGGCCCTCACGCTGGTCGCCATCCTGCCGTACGTCCTCAGCCCCGTGTGGGTCATCATCGCCAACGCGGTGAACTCCCCGATCGAGGCGGGGGTGCGCCAGCGCTACCTCGACGAGGCCAAGCGTCTGCTGGCCTCCCATCCGCGCCTGATCCGCATCGGCATCACGGGGTCCTATGGCAAGACCTCGGTGAAGTACTACCTGGCCACCCTGCTCAAGGGCCATTTCAACGTCCTGATGACGCCGGAGTCCTACAACACCCCCATGGGGATCACGAAGACCATCCGGGCCGAGTTACGGGCCACCCACGAGGTGTTCGTCTGCGAGATGGGGGCCGAACGCATCGGGGAGATCGCAGCCGACTGCGACCTGGTCGATCCCCAGATCGGGGTCATCACCGCCATCGGGGAGCAGCACCTGGTCACCTTCGGCTCGCAGGCCGCGATCCTGCAGACGAAGATGGAACTCGCCCAGGCCGTGCGCGGCAAGGGGATGCTCTACCTCAATGGTGACAACGAGATCTTGCGAGCGAACCAGCCCGACCAGGACCGACAGTTGTACGGACTTCGTACGGATAGTGACACGTACGCCTACGACGTCGACGTCCACTCCTCGGGGACGACCTTCTCCTTGTCGCACAAGGGGAGCCGGATCACCGGGCTGTCGACTCCCCTCATCGGGACGCACGCCATCCTCAACGTGGCCGGCGCGGCCGCCGTCGCCCTCGACCTGGGGGTCACCCCGGACGAGTTGCGCGCGCAGTTGAAGAAGCTGGCGCCAGCCCCACACCGGCTGGCTATGTCGCGAAGCGGCGGCGTCACGATCATCGACGACGCGTACAACTCCAACCCCGCCGGGGCCAAGGCGGCCCTGGACACCCTCATGCTCTTCGACGCGACGAGGATCCTCATCACTCCCGGAATGGTGGAGCTGGGCGAGCGCCAGGACGCCCTCAACGAGGCGTTCGGCGCCCAGGCGGCCGTCTGCGACCATGTCTTCCTGGTGGGGGCCAAACAGACCCGCCCCATCGCGAAGGGGCTCCTGGACACCGGTTACGACCCGGCCAAGCTCACTGTCGTCGAGGACGTCAAAGACGCCCTGGCGCGGGCGCATGCCCTTCCCAGCCCGGGCGAGAAGGTCATCCTGCTGGAGAACGACCTGCCGGACAACTACTGAGGTTCGGTCCCGCGGTGTCCCGGCGGGCGTGCGTCGGTGACGGCGCGCGCGGGCGGTCACCGCTTGGCCTCACCCACTAGACTGTGGACTCGTGAAAATTTCCGTGGCGGTGCTCTTCGGCGGCAAGAGCGTGGAACATGAAGTGTCGGTCATCTCGGCTGTGCAGGCGATGGCGAGTCTGGACCAGGAGCGGTACGCGATCGTCCCCGTCTACATCGCCAAGAACAATGAGATGTGGCACGGCGAGGCGCTGACGCGGATGGAGGCCTACACGGACATCCCCGCCCTGCTGAAGACGTGTCAGCGCGTCGGATTCCATGTGCGCGGAACCAGGACCTTCCTGGAGGCCGAGGGCGGCAAGGCGTGGGGGAAGAAGACCTCCATCCTGATCGACGTGGCCTTCCCCATCGTCCATGGCACGAACGTCGAGGACGGCGCTCTGCAGGGCTTCCTGGAGACCGTCAACCTGCCGTACGTCGGCCCGAACGTGCTGGCCTCGGCCGTGGGCATGGACAAGTTCACCATGAAGGTGATGCTCGACCGGGGCGGGTTCCCCGTCCTCGACGGGCTGAGGTTCTCCATGGCGGACTGGCGAGCGGAGACCATCCGCGCCAGGGTCGAGCAGGAGTTCGCCTACCCGGTGATCGTCAAGCCCGTGAACCTGGGCTCCTCGGTGGGGATCAGCAAGGCGGTGAACGCCGAGGAACTGAGGGACAGCCTCGACCTCGCCTTCTCGTTCGCCCGCCATGTGCTCGTGGAGCCCGCCGTGGTGGATCTGCGCGAGATCAACTGCTCCGTCGTGGGCGACGCCGACTCCGCCGAGGCGTCGGAGTGCGAGGAGCCCGTCATGACGGACGCCATCCTCTCCTACGAGGACAAGTACGTGTCGGCCGGCAAGGGGAGCGCGGGCAAGGGGATGGCCTCCCTCAAGCGCCGGATCCCCGCGGACCTGACGCCCGAGCAGCGCGAGCATGTCCGCTCCCTGGCCGTCGGCGCCTTCCGCTACCTCGACCTGTGCGGGGTCACCCGCGTGGACTTCCTCATGGACACGACCACGTCCCAGATCTGGATCAACGAGGTCAACACCATCCCCGGGTCGTTGTCCTTCTACCTCTGGGAGCCCGTCGGGGTGTCGTACCCCGACCTCCTGGACCGCTTGATCGGCCTGGCCCTGAAGCGCCAGCGCGCCGCCGAGGATCTCACCTACGCCTTCGACACCAACATCCTGGCAGGGGCGTCCCTGGGGATGAAGGGGGCCAAGGGGGCCAAGCGGTGAGCTGACCGCCTGTCCGCCTGACCTCCTCAGGCGGACGCCCGAGGAGGGGACGGTGAGCCGCGCTCAGCCCACGCGGCGCGTGCCGATGGCGGCGACGGGCTGGGCCACCGGGGTGCCTGAGCCGTCCCTGCGAGGATCGCGATCCGGGAGGTGGATGGGAGAGCCGGAGTCGGCCGCCCCCACAGCCGGCGCCGGGCCGACCCATGCGAGGTGGAGGACGTCTTCGCCCTTGAGGAACCGGTGGGAGCGCACCCCGCCCGTGGCCCGCCCCTTGGACGGGTAGAGCTCGAACCCGGAGACCTTGACGCTTCCGGTGTCCGTGCCCGGCAGAGCCGAGGACGAGCCGGCGACGGTGACGACCTCACAGCTGTCGGGGGCCGCCGCGCCGAAGAAGACCACTGTCGCCCCAGGCGCGAGGCTGATGCCCGCCATGCCGCCGCCCGAGCGTCCCTGGGGGCGCACCTTGGAGGCGGGGAAACGCAAGAGCGAGGAGTCCGAGGCGACGAAGACCAAGTCGGGGGTGTCGTCGAGCAGTTCCACCGCGCCGACCACCTCGTCGCCCTCGTCCAGGCGGATGATCTCCCACGAGTCCTTGCCCAGGACCTCCGGATTCGTCCTCTTCACCACGCCGTTGCGGGTGCCCATGGCCCAGCCGTACGTCTGGTCGCTCAGGGTGGTCAGCGCCAGGGCCTTCTCGCCCGGGTCCAACTCGACCAGTTCCTTGAGCGGGACGCCGCCTTGGAGGGTGACGGCCGTGGACGTGGCGGGCATGGACGGCAACTCGATCGCGCCCAGTCTCAGCAGTCGTCCCGCCGAGGTCAGCACGCCGATGTCGGCGCGGGTGCGGGTGCGGATCGCCGACGCCAGGCAGTCATGGACGGCCCTCGGTCCGAGGTCGACCAGGGCGTCTTCGGTGTCGACACGGGCCACGAGGCCTGTGGAGCTCAAAAGGGCCCAGCAGGGGCCGTCAGGGACCTCGATGGGGCCCTTGGCCAGGGCCGCGGCCACCGGGGAGACCCCTGACGTGGACAGCAGTACGGTACGCCGAGGCGTGCCGAACTCGTGCGCCACGCGGTCGAGGTCCTCGGTCACGACCTGCTTGAGGCGGCTCTCGTCGTTGACGATGGCCGTCAGGTCCCGGATCCGGTCCAGCAGCGCGTCGCGTTCGGACTCCAACTCCAGTCGCGACAGCTTGGTCAGACGCCGCAACTGCATGTCCAGGATGTAGGTCGCCTGGACCTCGGTCAGCTCGAAAGCGTCCATCAACCGGGTGCGGGCTTGGGTGGCGTCGTCGGAGGAGCGGATGATCGCGATGACGTCGTCGATGTCCAGGATCGCGAGCAGCAGGCCCTCTACCAGGTGGAGCCGGTCCTCGGCCTTGGCCAACTGGAACTGCGAGCGGCGCAGGATCACTTCGAGGCGGTGGTCCAGGTAGACCTGGAGAAGGTGCTTCAGGGACAGGGTACGGGGCTGGCCGTCCACGAGGGCGACGGCGTTGATCGAGAAGGAGTCCTCCAGCTTGGTGTGCTTGAACAACTGCTCCAGCAGCACCTCGGGGTTGATCCCGTTCTTGACTTCGATGACCAGGCGCGTCCCGTTCTTCAGGTCGGTGAGGTCCTTCATGTCGGCCACGCCCGTGACCGTCTTCTTCTCCGCCAGGTTCTTGATCTGCTCCATGATCTTCTCAGGACCGATCAGGTACGGCAGCTCAGTGACGACGATCCCCTTGCGGCGCGGCGAGACCTGTTCGATCCGGGTGGTCGCCCGGATTTTGAAGGACCCGCGCCCCGTCTCGTACGCGTCCCTGATCCCGTCCAGCCCGATGATCTTGCCGCCGGTGGGCAGGTCGGGTCCGGGGATGAACCGGAGCAGGTCGTCGGTGGTGGCGGCGGGGTCGGACAACAGGTGTTTGAGGGCGGCGACCACCTCGATGAGGTTGTGGGGGGCCATGTTGGTGGCCATGCCCACGGCGATGCCGGATGCGCCGTTGACGAGGAGGTTGGGGAAGGCGGCGGGCAGGACGACGGGCTCCGTCTCCTTGCCGTCGTAGTTGGGTCGGAAGTCCACCACGTCCTCGTCGAGGCCCTGGGTCATGGCCAGGGCGGCCGGCGCCATGCGGCATTCCGTGTACCTCATCGCGGCGGGGCCGGAGTCGAGGGAGCCGAAGTTGCCATGCCCGTCGACCAGCGTCAGACGCTGGGCCCACGGCTGGCCGATGCGGACGAGGGCGTCGTAGATGGCCGAGTCGCCGTGGGGGTGGAGGACGCCCATGACCTGTCCCACGACACGTGCGCATTTCACATGGGGACGGTCCGGGCGGATGCCCATGTCGTTCATGGAGAACAGGATTCTGCGCTGGACGGGCTTCAGCCCGTCACGGGCGTCGGGCAGGGCCCGAGAGTAGATCACGGAATAGGCGTACTCGAGGAAGGAGGTCTCCATCTCCTGTTCGACCTCGATATCGAGTATGCGTTCGCCGTTCTCCTCATCGGATTCGATTCTTGCCACACTAGCTCCTTCAACCGGGATATGCTACCGCGTCGAGCACAGTCCCCGTCTCCAGACACGCTCAGCGCGCGGCGGCACGACCGATATCGCCGCCGTCGGACGGTCTTGGGGGGCTGGTCAGAGGCCCGGGCCGGGATCGGCGAGCAGGGAGTGGACCAAGGGGAGCAGGGTGTGCCCGTCGGGGGCGCGTACCTGACGCACCTGCGCCGGGGTCAAGGTGGGGAAGAGCGACATCGTCGAGGGGCTGCCGTGGGCGAGGACCTGCTCCACGGTGGGAAGCTCGCGGATCGCGATTCCGGCCACCTGCTCGGGGTGGCGCATGGCGAACTCGGCGTACAGCCCCGGATCATGCTGACCGTCGTCGCCGACCAGCAGCCAGCGGATGTGGGGGAAGTCGCGGGCCAGGGTGTCCAGGCAGGCGCGTTTGTGGGCGGGACCCGACCGGAACCAGCCGGTGTTGGTCGGTCCCCAGTCGGAGAGGAGCATGGGCCCGGACGGATAGCCGTGGCGCCCGATGAAGCGTTCGAGGAAGGGCTGGGTGTCCCAGGACCCCGTGGACACGTAGATCAGCGGGGCGCCCGGGTGCTGGCGCAGGAGGGCGCCGTACATCGCGGCCATCCCGGCGACGGGCACGCGGGCGGACTCCCGCAAGACGAAGGAGTTGTACGCGGCGATCATCAGACGCGGGAGGTAGCTGGTGATGATCGTGTCGTCGATGTCCGAGACGATGCCGAACCGCACGTCGTCGCCGATGATCAGCACCGGGGCCACGGTGGGCGCGCTGTCGCCGGTGGAGATGTGGACGTGGTGCCACCCCGGCGTGAGCCCGTGTCGCGCGACGGCGATGTCGACGTACCCGTTGCGGTCGGTGAGGGCGTCGGTGACGTGCCCGCCCACGCTGACCTGGACCGCGCGGTTGACCGCCGGGACGCAGATGAAGTTGCGCCAGCCACGGCGAAGGGCCCAGACCTCCTCGCGGCTGGCCGTGATGGCTGGGGAGTTCTTGGGGGAGAGGATGACGCGTCCCAGGACGCGCAGCCGGGTTTGCGAGCCGTACCCCGTGTACGCCACGACCGTGTCACGCCATCCGAAGCGGCGCAGGGTGGTCGCGATGCGGCGATTGAGTTGCTTCTCGATGCGAGCAGCTATGAACGGACGTTTACGCACGCATTCCTCTCCGCAGGCTGGTTGGTGGCATGTTCTCCATCTGCCATGATGTCATATGTGAACGACTTTACAAACGGGGACGGCCCTCACTTGTCGGATTTGCTCCCGAGTGTGGGGGCGCATCTGGGGGTGCCAGGCCTGGATCAGGACCTCATCGGCTTGCCGCCTGCGAGCCGGTACGTCGTCGTCCTCGTCGACGGTCTGGGGTGGGACCTCCTGATGCGCGCGTGCGTGGACGCCCCCTACGCGGCCGGTGTCATCGGGGACGCGGTCAGGGTGGACGTGTGCCGCCCGACCACGACGGCGGCCTCGTTGATGAGCTTGTGGACGGGCGCGTCGCCGGGGGAGCACGGGATCGTGGGGTTCTCCTTCGAACTGGATCGCCCCTCACGCCGCTCGCAGCCCTCCCAGGTGATCACCCCCCTGTTCGTCGAGGAGCCCGTGCCCAGCCTGCCTCCCGTCATGGATCGCATGGTCGACGCCGGCGTCGCCGTGAGCTGCGTGGTCCCCGCTGAGCACGTCGCCAGCGGCCTGACTAGGATGGGGACGCGCGCGGCGCACATGATCGGCGTGGACATCTCCAAGCCGCACTCCCGATGCCGCGAGATCCAGCAGGCCTCACGCCGGGGGCAGCGGAGCCTGGTGTACGTCTACGAGCCTCGGCTGGACCAGGTCGGGCACAAGTACGGCGTCGCCTCGGACCAGTGGCGCGCGACCCTGGCGATCATCGACGACTTCCTCTTCGACCTGCGCCAGCTGCTCGACGACGACGTGACCGTGCTGGTGACCGGCGACCACGGCATGGTCGACGTGGCCCCGGAGGACCGCGTCGTCATCGACGACGATCCCGTCTTGAGGGACGGTGTGCGTCTGGTCGGCGGTGAAGCCCGGTTCCGGCACCTGTACACCGATCAGCCCGACCAGGTGGCGCGCAGGTGGCGCGACCGTCTCCAGGACCGGGCGAGCGTGATGACCAGGGGCGAGGCTGTCGAGGCGGGGATCTTCGGACGTGTCGACCCCGCGTACGCCCCTCGGATCGGGGACGTGGTGGTCCAGCCGACCTCCACGGGCGCGTACCTGACCCGCAGCTTTCCGGGGGAGTTCTATCTGGTGGGGATGCATGGAGGCTGGACCTCGCAGGAGAGGTCAGTCCCCATCCTGATCGACTGACGGGTCAGGACTGTCCGCCGAAGATGATGTCGTCCCAGGAGGGGACGGACGCACGTTTGCGGCCCTTGCGCGGCGAGGGCTCTGCGGCCGGCGGATGCTCGGTGTCGGGGGCCGGCGTCGTCACGTCGTCCATCAGGCTGGGTTGCGCGGGGGGCGACTCGACGTGGGGAGGCAAGGGTTGGCGCAGTCCGCGGAAGATCCGCACGGAGTCCTCGTCGATGACCGAGATCATGTCGTAGAGGAGGTCGATGTCCGAGCGCAGGGATTCTTCCTCGTCGGACTCGTCATCCTCGTCGAAGCTCTCGAACTCGTCGTCGTCCATGTCTCGGCGCAGTCCCAGAGTCGTCTCTTCGGCGAGATCGGATTGGACGAGCGCCAAGTGCGGGACGATGTTCTCCGTGGGCTCGGATTCGACGTCGACCGGGGCCATCAAGGGCAGGTCGGAGACGAGGAGGCGGGCCTGGTCGTTCTCGGCGATGGAGAAGCGGCCCTTGGGGTCGAAGATGAAGCGGGCGCACATGTCCTTGCTCTGGTTGCGCCAGGTCCCCTGGAGGATCCAGCGCCCATCGGATCGGCGCCAGGAGTCCCAGGTGACGAAGTCGATGTCTTGACCGGCGTCCAGCAGCGCCTCGGCCACGGTCTGGTTGAGGCGTCGGGCGGACGCCGTCTCTCCGCGACGACGCACGGTGGACGACAAGGCGGTCGCCGTCGTGTGCTCGCGCTCGGCGAGGATGGGGGCGGCGAACGCCTCCACGCGGGTGGCCGGCAAGCCAGATGCTGCGATGACGTCAGCCAAGGACTCGCCAGAACGAATCCTCAACTGGATATCGCGTGGCGTCATACTGGCCTCCATTGTCATCCTCTCAATCCCGTTCTCCTTGCGCGCAAGAAACCTCAGCCTTATTATCCTCCACCAAGCCTAGCCGTGGTGAATGAGACTCACAGAAAACCTGAGATTGAGAGTTTTGTCCAGACACGCGGGGATGAAGTGGCGAAGTCGCTCAGTTTGTGATACACATGTGCGGTCGAAGATGTACATGAGAGGTGAGGTTGATATATGGCGACCGACTACGATGCCCCCCGGAAGTCCGATGAGGAGATCAGCGAAGACAGCATCGAGGAGTTGAAAACTCGTCGTAATGACAAGAATTCTGGTTCCGTTGATGAGGACGAGGCGGAAGCCGCCGAGAGCTTCGAGCTGCCGGGAGCGGATCTGTCTAACGAGGAGCTGACTGTTCGCGTGATTCCCCGTCAGGCTGACGAGTTCACATGCGCGGGCTGCTTCTTGGTGAAGAACCGGAGCCAGATCGCGGCAATGCGAAACGGGCAAGAATATTGCGTTGACTGCGTCTGACGCAGTCGTTGCGTGATCGGTGGATCCGGCGCGAGCTGATCCACCGATCACCCTCCCTGGGGGGATGGGCTCATCGCCACGATGTGGTGGCGTGTGATCGGCGTGTGCGCGTGTCGCGCGGCGTCACGAGCGGGGAAGAGCACGGCGCTTGGCCGCCGCGCGGTGGAAGAACAGCTGGGCCATTCCCACGCCGACTCCCGAGGCCAGGAACCAGATGACAGCACGGTGCGTGGGCACTGACGGATCCTCGGGATCGGGCGGCTCGGCGCCTGTGGTCAGTTTCCAGGCCTTTTTCAGCACGAAACCCGCCGCGAAGGTGACCGCCGCGGACATGAGGGCTGTGTACACCTTCTCCACAATGACCTTGTCCATGCGCTCTCCTTCGTGTCACCGATGGTCGGTTCCGCAGCTCGTGCCCGGAACCTGTCAGGTAGTCTAGTATCCCCGTGAGCTAAAGTCGCCGCAACGAGACGGCGACACCGACCAGGAGAGACGATGCACGACCAACGAGTCCTCATGACCAAGCTGGACGGGGATGCCCGTCTGCCCGTGTACGCGCACCCCGACGACGCCGGCGCCGACTTGGCCGTCATCGAGGATGTCACCATCGAACCCGGGCAACGGGTCACGGTGGGCACCGGCGTGGGCGTGGCCATCCCAGAGGGACACGCCGGCTTCGTCTACCCGCGCTCGGGCCTGGCCGCGCGCTGCGGGCTGTCGATGGTCAACAGCCCCGGGGTGATCGACGCGGGCTATCGAGGAGAGGTCCGCATCTGTCTGATCAACACCGACACCCGGACGCCGATCACCCTGGCGAAGGGCGATCTCGTCGCTCAGATGGTCATCGCGCCCATCGTCCGTGCCGAGTTCGTCGAGGTCGACCACCTGCCTCCGTCGCAGCGCGGCACGGGCGGGTACGGGTCGTCCGGCGGGGTGGCCGCGTGGGGGGCCACAGCCTGAGGAGGACCCCGACGGGGCCAGGGGCTGCGAGCGGGCAGCAGTTCGTTCCAGCAAGGAGTACGCTGTGTCGAGGCGACACATAGATGGATAGGACCGACGTGTTATTTGGACGTAGTAAGAAGACCGCCTCTCGGCTCGACGAGCAGGAGGTTGAGGGAGCCGACGAAGCTCTCGTCGACATAGACGAGGAGGGCGAGGCGGACGCGGAAGGCGACGATCCAGACGTAGACGACGACCTGGACCAATGGGATCGGCTGGATCGCAGCCAAGACTGGCGCTTCGACGGTCCCTTCGACATCACAGAGGTCGACCTGAGCGCCGACGAGGTCGAGCGTGTCGACGTGGGCGCTCTGATCATCACCCCTGAGGACGGGATGAAGGTCACCCTGGTGGCCGATCCTGAGACCCAGGCTGTCATGCATGTGGTCGTCGAGAACGCGCCGCAGTCCGCCCTGCAGCTGACGTTGCTGGCGGCGCCCTCCACCGGCGACTACTGCGCTCGCGCCCGCCAGCAGTTGATCGACCAGAGCACTGACGCCACGTCCATCGACATGGCGCCGGGGCCTTTCGGCACCGAACTGCGGCGAGTGCTGGCCGTGACGAACGAGGAGGGCCACGAGGGCTTCGCGCCACTGCGCGACTGGTTCATCGGCGGTCCTCGCTGGGTGCTGAACGCCCGTCTGATCGGCCAGGCGGCCCTCGACTCGCAAGGCGAGGGGCTCGCCGGCGAGTTCGAAGAGTTCGTCCGCAACATCATCGTGCGCCGGGGCGACCAGGCGATGGTCCCCGGCTCGATCGTGCCGTTGACGTCCGGCGACCAGGCATGACGCCTAGGGGACCAGTGGCGAGGATCCGCGGCTTCGTGACGCGGGTCATGTCCAGTGACGAGGATCTCGTGGCCGAGGAGATGGCCGAGACCACGATCGCCTCAGGGGCTCAGCCCATCCAGTCCGTCAAGAGCCGCGAGCGAGTCCATCTGCGAGGCGAGATCGCGTCGGTGACGTTGGGACCCGCCGGGTGCGCCCAAGGCTTCCAGGCCGACCTCTTCGACGGCACGGGACACATCACCTTGGCATGGATGGGACGTCCCCACATCCGGGGAGTGACGGTCGGCACGACCCTCCGCGTCTGGGGCAGGGCCGCGCCGTGGGGGCAGAGCCTGGTGGTCTACAACCCCGCGTACACGATCGAAGTCGACGCCTGATCGCGCCGACCCGACCGTCTCCGATCAGCGCGACTGGGCGCCGGAGGTCTCACGCCGTGTGAGCGGCGATGGAGATGGCTGCTGCGATCACGATGGTGAACGGGGCGATGACGCCCAGGATGATCCCGATGATAGCTGCGACGCGGCCCTTGTTCTGCACCGTCGCCACGATGGACAAGATGAAACCAGTGATCCCCACCAAGCTCGAGAGCAACAAGCCGATGCCAGGGCCCGCGACTTGATTCGCCTGCTCTTGAGTCAGCGTGGGCATGGACGCGACCGACCCGTTGTCCACCCAACCTGTCCCGGCGATGTTGAAGATCGTGTTGTACAGCGCCAAGCCGCACAAGAAGAAGACGACACCGGCGACCACGACCAAGCCCAACCCGACGAAACCCAACACGCTCGACTTCTTCTGCGGCGCCGTGTACGCCGGGACAGGGGCGGACGCGTACGTCGGTGTCGACGGATAAGCGGGCTCGGGGGAGTACGTCGGCGCGGAGGGGTACGCGGGCGGCGCGGAGGGGTAGCCCGTCGACAGGGGAGGAGCGGAGGGGTAGGCAGGGGGCGCCGACGGGTACGAGGGCGCGGAGGACGTGCCGGGATACGGCGGTTGTGCAGATGGGTACTGCGGCGTGCCCGGGGGGTTGCCCCCGTCTTGGCCATAAGGAGGTTGTGTCATGACATCATCATAGGGTATGCGCAGAAGCTCACATGGATGTCTGACTCCCTATAAGACGTAGTCCACACTGTCTTCGTAGATGGCGTGGCGATCTTTGGCCGGCAAGGGGGTATGGGGGCCCGGGCTCAACGGGGTGATCTCCTGGCGGCGCACCTCGCCTGTGGGGGACAGGAAGCGGGCCAGTTCTTTCTCCGTCTCCTGCGGGACGAGGAAGAGCAACTCGTCGCCAGCTTCCAGGGTCACGTCGGGCTGGGGCGCCATGCCGCGCCCGTCGCGGATCAACGCCACGAGGACCACCTCGCCGGGCCACGAGATCTCGGCGATGGTCATTCCCAGGCGAGGGCTGGAGTCCGGCAGGGTCATCTCCACCATGTCGGTGGACCCCTTGGTGAAGGTGAACAGGCGCACCAGGTCGCCCACGGTGACAGCCTCCTCCGCCAAGGCGCACATGATGCGCGGAGTCGACACGGCGACGTCGACCCCCCACACATCGTCGAAGAGCCATTCGTTGCCGGGGTGGTTGACCCGGCCCACGGTACGCGGCACGCCGAACTCCGTCTTCGCCAGCAGCGAGTGGACGAGGTTGGCCTTGTCGTCTCCGGTGGCGGCGATGGACACGTCACAGGTCTCCAGATGCGCCTCGGTGATCGAGTCCAACTCGCAGGCGTCGGCGAGCAGCCATTCCGCCTGGGGCACGGATGCCTGCTTGATGGCGTTCGGATCCCGGTCGATCAAGAGCACCTGGTGACCGTTCTCGACCAGTTCACGGGCGATGTAGCGTCCGACATTGCCGGCGCCTGCGATAGACACGCGCATAGGGGTCTCACCTCAGTTCTTGTCAGGTGGGTTGGCCAACAGGGCACGGCACTGCTCGAGCCGGGACTGGTCGACCATGGTGTACAGCAGATCATGCTCTTGGAGGACCGTCGTGTCGTCCGTGGTGATGGCCGTGCCGAAACGTGCGAGCGCTGGGACGGGTGTGCGCAGGCGCTTCTGGATCACCGAGATCGGGGTCCCCACCCAGTCGGGGTGATAGGACACGCGGATGAGGCGCACAGCCCCCGACGGGTCGCGCCACAAGAATTCGGGTCCCAGATCGATCAGCCGTCCCATGATCTGCTCGGCGGCCCATCTCACGGTGGCCACCGTCGGGATCCCCAGACGTTCGTACACCTGCGCCCTCGACGGGTCGTAGATGCGGGCGACGACGTTGGCGACGCCGAAGTTCTCCCGGGCCACACGGGCGCCCAGGATGTTGGAGTTGTCACCGTTGGACACCGCGGCGAAACCGTCGGCGTGTTGGATGCCGGCTGTGATCAGCACATCCCTGTCGAAACCGACCCCCTTGACGGTCGTGCCGTGGAAACTCGGTCCCAGGCGGCGGAAAGCGTCCACGACCACATCGATCACCGCGACCGTGTGGCCTCGATTCTCCAGGCCTCGGGCCAGGCTGGACCCCACTCGTCCACATCCCATGATGACGTAATGCATGATCCCCTTCTTGAGCGCGGGCTGTCATCCACAAGAGTAGCGTAGAACCACCGGTGCGCACCGGCTCTGCTCGCGACCACTCGTACGGCGAGCCTTCGACGGCGTAAGATGCATCCTCGTGGGATTTACGGACGTGCTGAAACGAGTGCTGGTCGGACGCAAGCTGAAGAGCAGCCAGACGGGGCGGACGCAGTTGGCCAAGAAGATCGCTCTGCCGATCTTCGCCTCGGACGCCCTGAGTTCCGTGGCGTACGCTCCCGACGAGATCCTGATCACCTTGTCGCTCGCCGGAATGGCCGGCATGGTCTTCGACTGGAAGATCGCGATCATGGTCGCCTTCGTCATGTTCATCGTCGTCATGAGTTACCGCCAGACCGTCCACGCCTACCCGAACGGCGGAGGGGACTACGAGGTGGCGACGGCCAACTTCGGGCAGAACTCGGGGCTGATCGTGGCCAGCGCCCTCCTGGTGGACTATGTGATGACCGTCGCCGTGTCGGTGTCCTCGGGGATCCAGAACGCGAAGTCGATGCTCACCTGGCTCCACGGGCACGAGGGGATCGCCGCCGCCGTGGTCATCCTCACGATCATGACCATCAACCTGCGAGGGGTCAAGGAATCGGGTCGGTTCTTCGCGATCCCGACCTACCTGTTCATGGTCTCCGTCTTGGGCACCTCGGCCTGGGGGCTCTTCCGTCACTACGTCTTGCACGCCGACATCTCCGGACCCATGGCCGCGTACTCCCTGTCCCCCGCGCCGGCGTACTCGGGGTTCACCGGGTTCGCCGTCGTCTTCCTGGTCGCGCGAGCCTTCTCGTCCGGATGCGCGGCCCTGACCGGCGTGGAGGCCATCTCCAACGGGGTCCCGAACTTCAAGCCTCCCAAGAGCCGCAACGCGGCCACGACCCTGGCTTTGCTCGGCGGGATCTCCATCACCATGCTCATGGGGATCATCGCTTTGGCGGGTCTGACGGGGGCGAAAGTCGTCGATCCGGCCTCCGGCGCGACGCTGACCCTCGACGGACGCCCGGTCGCCGTGCCGACTCCGACGGTCATGGCGCAACTCGCCCAAGGGGTCTTCCACGACTTCCCTCCTGCCATGTGGGTCGTCATCTTGTCCACCATGGTCGTCCTCTTCCTGGCCGCCAACACCGCCTTCAACGGCTTCCCGACGCTGGGGTCGGTGCTCGCCCGCGACGGGTTCCTGCCTCGCGCCCTGCACACCCGCGGTGACCGCTTGGCGTACTCCAACGGGATCATGATGCTGGGGGTGGCCGCTGCCGCGCTCGTCTTGGTCTTCAACGCATCGGTCACCGCGCTCATCCAGTTGTACGTCGTCGGAGTCTTCGTGTCGTTCACGATCTCCCAGGCGGGGATGATGCGGCACTGGACCCGGCACCTGCGGATCGAGACCGACCAGGCGGCGAGGGCGGTGATGCTGCGCAGCCGCGTCATCAACGCCATCGGGTTCACCTGCACGTCGATCGTGCTCGTGGTGGTGCTGATCTCGAAGTTCATCCATGGGGCCTACCTGGCCATCCTCGCCATGGTCTGCCTCTTCGTGCTGATGAAAGCCATCCATCGTCACTATGGTCGGGTCCGGGACGAGGTACGGCTGCGTACCCCCCAGGACACCGCCTTGCCGAGCCGGGTGCGCGCCGTGGTGTGGGTCCTCGACGTGGACAAGCCCCTGGCCCGAGCCGTGGCCGTCGCGCGGGCCATGCGCCTGGCGGACGTGGAGGCCGTCACCGTGTCGGTGGACCCCGAGGAAACGGAAGAGCTGCTCACCGCGTGGGAGGCCCAGAAGTTCCCCGTGCCCCTGAAAGTCTTGGCGTCGCCCTTCCGCGAGGTCACGAGCCCCCTCGTGAACTACATCCGGTCCATACGATCGGCCAATCCCCGGGACGTGGTCTGCGTGTTCGTCCCCGAACTGGTCGTGGGCCACTGGTGGGAGCGCGTGCTGCACGATCAGAGTCCCCTGATGGTCAAAGCCCGCCTCCACCTCCTGCCGAGGGTCATGGTGATCTCGGTTCCCTATCAACTCGACAGTTCGGCGCTGGCGGAAGGTCGCATCCGCCGAATCGACCCGCACTACTCCCCTGGAACGGACTCGCGCTCATGACACTCACCCTCACACCGACCGACATCGCCCACGGAGGCTACTGCGTGGCCCGCCACGACGGGATGGTCGTGTTCGTCACCGGCGCCTTGCCCGGGGAGGTCGTCGACGTCGAGATCACGGGCCGACGGGCGAAGATGTGGTACGGGCGCACCGTGGGGGTGCGCTCCGCCTCCCCGGACCGCGTCCCGCACGTGTGGCCCCTGGCCGAGCGCGAGGGGATCGGGGGAGTGGATCTGGGCCATGTCAGCCTGGAGGCGTCCCGTCGGTGGAAAGCCCACGTCGTCTCGGCCCAAATGCAACGGATCGCCCATGTGGACGTCCCGGTCGAGGTGGAGGCCGCGCCGGGGGACGATGAGCGCCATGGCCTGTCCTGGCGCACCCGTGTGACCGTCCAGGTCCGCGACCACCGTCTGGGGATGTACGAGGCCAAGTCCCACCGGGTCGTCGACATCGACCAGATGCCCTTGGCCCACGAGGAGATCCAGCAGGCGGTGGCCCGCGACATCTCCACGGGGGCGCCGGGCGCGGACGGGACGCGGTCCTACGTGCGGTCCTCGGGATCGGGCCTGCTCGTCGACGCCCCGGAGTCCGCCACGGTGACCGAGGTCGTCCACGCTCGAGCGGGGTCGTGGACGTTCGAGGTGGCCGCCGACGGGTTCTGGCAGGTGCATCGCCACGCTCCCGAGGTCTTAGTCGACGCCGTTTTGGACGCGGTGGGCGAGATCCATGGCCGGGTCGTGGACCTCTACGCGGGCGCGGGGCTGTTCACCGTGCCCCTGGCCTGCGTCGCCCGCGACCAGGTGACCGCAGTCGAGGGATCCTCGCGGGCTGTCTCCTTCCTGCGTCGTAACACCCGGGACTTGTCGGTGAGGTGCCTCGACGGGGACGTCGCGCGGGTCCTGCCGACCCTGGACATCCCAGACGTCGACGTCGTGGTGTGCGACCCTCCGAGGGCGGGCGCGGGCGCGAAGGCCGTGGCGGAGATCTCCCGCCTGGCGCCGGCGAGGGTCGTCTATGTGGCCTGCGACCCGGCCGCCCTGGCCCGCGATGTGAGCCTGTTCGCCCAGGCGGGATATGACCTGGAGGGGTTGCGGGCCTTCGACCTGTTCCCCTTGACCCATCATGTGGAGTGCGTGGCGCTCCTCACCAGGCGGGGCTCACGCTCCTGAAGAATGAGTGGTATCCCAATGATGCTCGCAGGGTGTCCCACCCAGTAGGATGTCAGTCAGGAAGGACAACTATGACAAACACACAAGAACTTCACGTTGGCACGATGGCGTACGACTACTATGACGTATCTGACCTGTCTACCCGACTGCCGATGACCGTGGCCATCGTCGCGGAGAACCTCATGAGGAACGGCGCCGATCCTCGCCAGATCCAAGCCCTCACCGCCTGGTCGCCCGAGTCGGACCCCGACCAAGAGATCGAGTACGCTCCGGCGAGGGTGATCATGCAGGACTTCACCGGCGTGCCCTGCGTGGTGGACCTGGCCACCATCCGGGAAGCCGTCCAAAGCCTCGGCGGAGACCCGGAACTCGTCAACCCCCGCGTGCCCACCGAACTGGTCATCGACCACTCCGTCATCGCAGACGAGTTCGGCACGCCCGACGCTTTCACCCGTAACGTAGACATCGAGTTCCAGCGCAACCAGGAGCGCTACCAGTTCCTGAAATGGGGCCAGACGGCGTTCCGTAACTTCCGCGTGGTCCCGCCCGGCAAGGGCATCGTCCATCAGGTCAACATCGAGCACCTGGCCCGTGTGGTCATGACCGAGGACGGCGTGGCCTTCCCCGACACCTGTGTGGGCACCGACTCGCACACCACCATGATCAACGGCTTGGGCGTCCTGGGTTGGGGGGTCGGCGGCATCGAAGCCGAGGCCGCCATGCTCGGACAACCGGTCTCCATGACCCTGCCGTTCGTCGTCGGCGTGGAACTGACGGGCACCCTGCCCGCCGGCGTGACCGCCACCGATCTGGTCCTCATGATCGCCCAGCGTCTGCGCAAGCATGGCGTGGTCGGCAAGTTCGTCGAGTTCTTCGGCGACGCCGTGGACCAACTCCCGGTCGAGACCCGGGCCACCATCGCCAACATGAGCCCGGAGTACGGCTCCACCTCCTGCCTGTTCCCCATCGACGCGCGCACCATCGAGTATCTGACGATGACCGGGCGTCCCGCCGAGCAGATCGCCCTCGTCGAGGCGTACGCCAAGGCGCAGGGCTTCTGGGCGGATCCGGCCAGGCGCGTGGTGTACTCCGAGACCCTCGCCATCGATCTGGGCGACGCCACCCCGTCGATCGCCGGACCGAAGCGTCCCCAGGACCGCATCGACCTGCGTGAGTCCAAGCCGGCCTTCCACAAGGGACTCGCCGACATGGGCGCGACGCCTGTCACCGTGGACTCCCCGCTGGGCGAGCTGTCGTCCGGGCTGGTCGCCATCGCGGCGATCACGAGCTGCACCAACACCTCCAACCCGCGCGTCCTGATCGCCGCCGGGCTGGTGGCGAAGAAGGCCGTCGAGCGCGGTCTGAGCGTCAAGCCCTGGGTCAAGACGACCCTGTCGCCCGGGTCCCAGGTGGTCACCGACTACCTGGACAAGGCGGGCCTGACGACCTACCTGGACAAGCTGGGCTTCTATCTGGTCGGCTACGGATGCGTGACGTGCATCGGCAACTCCGGCCCTGTCGTCCCCGAGGTGAAGACCGCCGTGGAGCAGGGCGTCGTGGCGACCGCCGTCTTGAGCGGCAACCGCAACTTCGAGGGACGCATCTCTCCCGAGGTGCGGATGAACTACCTCGCCAGCCCTCCCCTGGTGGTGGCGTACGCCCTGGCCGGGACGATGGACATCGACGTGTACAACGAGCCGCTGGGCGCCGACGCGCAGGGCCAGCCGGTCTACATGGCCGACATCTGGCCGACCGAGGAGGAGATCTCGCAGGCCGTCGCCGGTTCGGTGGACGCGGACATGTTCGCCTCCCGCTACGCGGAGGTCTTCACAGGCGCGAAGAAGTGGGCCGACCTGTCCAGCGCTCCCTCGCGGCAGTACGCCTGGCCGGAGTCGACCTACATCCGTCGGGCGCCCTACTTCGACGCCATGGAGGTGACCCCTGCGCCGGTGACGGACGTCGACGACGCACGGGTGCTGCTGATGCTGGGCGATTCGGTGACCACCGACCACATCTCGCCAGCCGGGAACATCAAGACGGACAGCCCCGCCGGTCGGTACCTGGCCAGCCAGGGCGTGGCTGTCGCGGACTTCAACTCGTACGGGTCCAGGCGCGGCAACCACGAGGTGATGGTGCGCGGCACCTTCGCCAACATCCGCTTGCGCAACCTGATGGTCCCCGGGACCGAAGGCGGGTTCACCAAGGACTACACCCAGGCGGACGCTCCCGTGGTCTCGGTCTTCGACGCCGCCCAGGCGTACGCCGGGCAGGGCACGCCGCTGGTCATCGTGGCCGGCAAGGAGTACGGCTCCGGGTCGAGCCGTGACTGGGCCGCCAAGGGCGCGGCGCTGCTGGGCGTGCGGGCCGTCATCGCCGAGAGCTATGAGAGGATCCACCGGTCCAACCTGGTGGGCATGGGCATCCTGCCCCTCCAGTTCCTGCCGGGCGAGTCCGCCCAGACGTGGGGCCTGACAGGCGAGGAGACGATCAGCGTCGCTGGTCTGACCGGCTCGGAGAGCCTGCCTCGCACGGTCGAGGTCCTGGTCGACGGCCAGCCCCACCAGGCGACGTTGAGGGTGGACACCCCCACGGAAGAGCGCTACATCCGCCATGGCGGCATCCTGCCGTACCAAGCGCGAGCTCTGGCCGGCGTGGCATGAGACTGCGAGTGGGCGAGACCCCGTGGGGAGCTGCGAGGTTCGCCTACTCATACCTCGGCGCGGTCGTGACCGCGCTGATCGGTGGGATCTTCGCGGTGATCGTCACCCCCATCGTCGAGAGCACAGGGGCCTGCCGGGCCGACCAGGCCGGGTTCTGTCTTCCTGTGACGACGGGGTTGGTGGTCTCCGCGGGGATCGCCGCCGTGCTCTTCGTCGTCGCCTATGTCCTGCGTCTGAGCTGGGCATGGGCGGCCTGGAGCGTCGTGGCGATGCTGGTCGTGGTGGAGTTCGTCATCCAGACGAGCCTGCTAGACCTGGCGTGGTCCGCCCTGCTCGTCCCCGGGGTGGCGGCCGCGCTGAGCTTCCGCCGGCCCGACCGAGAGGTGAGCCTGCGCGTGCGAAACGCCCGACTGGTGGCCCTGGCCTGCGTGGCGGTGCAGTTCGTCGTCTGGCTGGTCTTCCTGCTCGTCGCTCCTGCGTGACCCCAGGTCGGGCAGGAGGCTCCTTCTGTCAGCGGTGACGGTCGTGGGCTGGTCGTTTCACGTTGTCAGATGCTGGTCACTAGGCGCCCCTCAGGTGGGTGTACACGAGTGGCGCCAGTGTGTGCAGGTCGTGTGTCTCATGAATGTGGCGCTATCACGGATCGTGGGGTTCGTGATAATAGGATTGTCGCTGGATGATCCAAAGGGGGACCACCGTGGTCAGGCTGGCTTTCCGTGACGTGTTTGTTGTTGTGTGCTGTTTTGTGGCGGCTGGTGTGGGGGTGTCGGTCAGTGTGGTCGGTCTTCCTGGTTTGTTGGCGGCTGTTGCGGTGGGACGGGTGTGGTTGGTGGTCGGGTGGTCGTGGTTCCTTGTCGTCGGGGTGGTTGTGGTTGTGGGGGTGCTGGGTTCGGCGTCTCGTCGTCTTCGTCATACGTCGGGGCGGGTGCGGCCTGCGCGTGTCGCGGGCGGGGTTGGGTTGGCGGTGGCGCTGCTGGTTGTGGTGGGTGCTGTGACTGGTGTGACGGGTCTGGTGGTGGGGATGGTGGGCGGGGTCCCGGTGCCGAGGCTGCATGTGGTGGTCGACTTGGTCGCGTGGGTGGTGGCTGTGTTGGTCGTGCCGGTGTTGTTGTCGATCGTGTTGTGGGGCATGGATGGTGTGTGGGTCTGGTCACGGGCGACGGTGCGTCGTCTGGGTCGGGTGTATGCGCCGTTGCTGGTGGTGGTTGTCACGTCTGTTGTGGCGGTCGGGGTGTGGCGGCTCGCGAGTCTGGGCAGTGGCATGGTGTGGTGGGTTGTCCGGGTGGTCGGGTTGGTTGTCGTGGTGGGGGTGGGTTTGTGTGTCAGCGTGACAGTGTTCGCTCGTGCCGGTGGCCCGGGTATGGGTGTCTGGTTGTTGTCGCGGGCTCGGCGTGCGGTTCGCCCGGCGCGGGCGTTGGGTGGTGTGTGGCCTGTTCGTCGGGTGGTGATGGGGTGTGTTGTGGTGGTGGTCGGTGTGGCGTTGGTGGTGGGTGTGGGCCCGTCTGGGGTGGCGCATGCCAAACCGGTGGATGCTCCTGCGGTGTCGCCGGTGGAGTCGGCGGTTCCGCAGCCGGGTGGGGCGGCGACGAACAGTGTGCCTGTGGGTGGGTCGGCTGTGGATGTGGTGTTGCGTGATCCTCAGCCGTATTATTCTGCCCCGGTCGCGCCGGGGCCGGTGGTGTCGGCTGACGCCGGGTCGGTGACGTATCGGACGGGGCCTCGGTCGTATTCGACGGTGTTGGGTGGGGTGCAGGCCACGTATGTGGATGCTGATGGTGTGACCCAGGTGGTGGACAACACTTTGGTGCCGGGCAATCAAAACGGCGTGGTGTCGTTCACGAATGCGGCGAATGATTTCCGGGTGTCGATTCCGGCGGTGATGGATGCGGGTCATGGTGTGGTGTTCGCTCGTGGTGGGTACGAGTTGGAGGTGATCCCTGTCAGTGGGGATTATTCTCGTCCGGTGGCGAGGGGTAATGCGATTGTGTTCAATGATGTGTATGCGGGGATTGATGTGCAGTACACGTTGGTCGGGTCGGTGGTCAAGGAGGACATTGTCGTCAACCACTTGGTCGTGGTTCCGGATGTCTCGTTCACGGTGAGGGCGGATAGTGGCCTGGTGGTGGGGTCGGAGGCGGTGGGCACGGTGGCGGCGCGGGCGACACGGTCGTCGGGGGGTGTCGTGTCGGGTGATGTGGTGTTCGCCTTGGTGGCTCCGGCGATGGTCGATGGGGCGGGCGTGGTGTCGTCGGGGGTGTCGATGGTCACGACGGGTTCGGGGGTGTCGGCGATGGCGACGATCTGTGTGGATCAGTCGTGGTTGGCTGACCCTGGGCGGGTGTTCCCGGTGAGGATTGATCCGACGGTGGATGTCGCTCCGGCGGCGGTGTCGTTGGTGGGGGTGGAGCAGGGTGCTCCGAATATGAGTATTGGGGACAATGGGTATCCGTATGCGGGGTATGACGATGGGGTCACGTCGGGGAATATCGCCGCGTTCAACACGTTGCATATGATGACCCGCACGTGGGTGGGCATCACCTATGATTTTCAGGCG
>WQZD01000019.1 GCA_009780915.1 Propionibacteriaceae bacterium | reverse complement strand
GTCAATAAACCGTCAGGGCCTAACAGCCCCACCCCGCCGGTTCGGGCCTGCTCAACCATCTCTCGGGCGAGCTGAGTTTGTTGTTCACGATCCACATCAACAATCATGGTGGACATGGTTACTACCTTCCCGCTAAGCCACGCTCAGCAGATCAGGCCAACCCCCCACCCACCGTTATTCTGACAGCCCCGAACACCCCCCAAATCGTCGCCGAGATACCGCCCAAAGTGGACAATGAATGGACACCTGAGCCGACTTCTGGATGGGTGGCGACTATCTGCGGTCCCAAGGTGCCGTTATTAAGAGGCACGGAGATGGATTTTGTAGTAGACTCTCTCAGGCTTGTCCACCTGTGAGTCTCTGGCTCCCAGATGGGTAGCCGATGAATGCGGGTTGTGGCGCAGCTTGGTAGCGCACTTGACTGGGGGTCAAGGGGTCGCAGGTTCAAATCCTGTCAACCCGACGCAGGCAACGAGGGAATTGGTAGTGGTCACGCTGAACGAGTCCTTGCCAGGGGTCAAGGATTCGGGGACGGCTGAGCATACCATTGGGGGAATTGCCCTGCTCACGTGCTGAGACTTTTGAGGGACAATCGGATGAGCCACGCCACTAACCTGCTAGATAAAGCCAAACGGTTATTCGAGTTTCTCGCTGCTGTCCAACGCAGCCGAGAGATTCCGATCCGTACAACCGACAAGTATGAAGCTGTCCTTTGGTTCTCTGATTTCCCTGAGAATGTCACTCCGGGGAGTCCTTCCGGGACTGAATCACCAGATCCCGAGGCTCAACTCATCAGGGTTCCACGTCCGCCCCGAATGGATCCACCCGTGCCTGCTGAGGAGGTCAGTCGGTGGTTAGAGGGAGATTATGAAGATTCCTCGTCAGAGCTCTCTCTAAGGGAAGCAGTCCCCGCTGCATCCATTCCACAGCTGAGACCCCGTATGACACCAGACGGTTTAAGTGACGTTCTACTCCTGGATGATCAGCCTGACATTCGTGAAAATTGTTTGCAATATCTGAGTCTGTGGTCCACGTGGGCAACAGAGCACAAGAAACTCAAGCTAGGGAGAGATCTTTACGAGAAGCTCTTCGAAATCTATCAGTGTGTCAGGTCGCAGGGCGAGACCTTCGAACTCGTTCTTGGTGTCGGCTGCCTGTGTTGGAAACCAATCAATCATGCACCCGTGAAGAGGCATGTTATGACGTTTCCTGTTGCCGTCTCTCTTGACCAAGAGACGGGACATCTCACTATCGCCCGTGAGGCCGCGATACAGCCTGTTCGTGTTGAACTCGACATGCTTGATATTTCCCTATTGCCAAAGCAGATGGGAGAGATTCAATCGAAGGCCACGCAGTATAATGGTCATCCTCTCAACCGGGAACTCATGGGCTTGGAACTGAGTAGATTCGCTCATGCAATTCATGCTGAGGGAAGCTACGTAGACGATGACGAGGCGACATCACCTGGATCACGTCTCTCCCTCGCCTTCGCTCCAGCTCTTATCTTGCGACGACGCTCCCAACGAGGGTTAATCGATATTTATGAAACGATAAGGAGTCAGCTCGAGGAACTGGGTGATGTGCCACCAGGTTTGGTTCCATTGATTGATCCGAACTATCAACCAGAAGTGGTCGCTGACGATACGCCAGGTGGGTTCGTGAGAATCGATGATGAGATCTTCATGCCAATGCCTGTTAATGATCGACAGATGCAAGTGATTGAGGCAGTCAACAATCGCGCACAGGTGGTAGTACAGGGTCCGCCAGGCACGGGGAAGACACACACTGCGGCAGCGTTGATATCGCACTTGCTCGCTCAGGGGAAGCGTGTTCTTGTCACTGCACAGACAGAGCGTGCTCTTCATGAAGTACGTGAGAAGCTGCCAGACGAGATTCGACCGCTCAGTGTTGCCGTTGTCGGATCATCACAGTCGGATATGGCTGATCTGAAGGTAGCTGTCGAGACAATTTCCAAGAGAGCAGATGACTTTGATGCTGAGGCGGCTCTGAAAGATATCGCTGGGCATGAAAACCAAATAGGTTCACTTCGCAAGCTCCGGGCGTCAGCTTACACATGTCTCCGTGAGTCTCGGCAGGCAGAGACTGATCAGCATGTTGTCGGACCATATCGCGGCACGCTCGCTCGCATCGCTGAAGCTATCAACAATGATGGGGAGGCATTTGACTGGTTGCAGCCCCTTGTTGATATTGAGGCTGGAAGTGCTTCACCGTTATCCAATAGTGAAGTCTTGGAGTGGCTTGAAATTTGCACCGATTCCGAAGTTCAAGTAGAGGAAATCGCCTGTTCGCGTCAGCTCCTTTCCCTCGCCAACTTACCTTCTCCTGATGAGATGTCTCTTTGGGTGGAGTCTGAGAAGAGTGCATTTGCTGAGGCAGAGTCTCGCTCTAATTGGCGAGCTCACCCTATGTTTAGAGCAGTTACTGCGCTGAGTGAACTCGACCGACGGTCGCTTAGGTGCCATGTAGAAGAACTTGAGATTGCGCTCCATGATGTGGAGACGCGTAAGGAGGACTGGATTGTAGATGCCGTACGGGACATACGTTCTGGGAGGCGTCAGGTTTGGCAAGGAAGGGCTGATCAGATCATACGGCTCATAGGGGAGTGTCAGCCTTATGTTACGGCGCTGGGGCCCCTTGCACACATCTGGATCGTCGATTCAAACCTACCTATGTGGGCGACTATGGCACGAAGGCTCATTGAATACTTCACAGAAGGTGGGACACTGAAGATTCAGATGAATGGTGTGCCCAAAATTGGACCGTTCTCGACAAGGACTATCAAGGAGGCTGAACCATTCTTTACGGCGGTGAAGGTTGATGGCTTGCCAGCAACATCCATTGAGAAAGTCACATCATTCCTCAACTACGCCGAAGGCAGCATGCGACTTGATAGATTGGATAGTGCTTGGCCGGCATCTGTTTTCATTCCTGAGGAAGACACTCTGGACGAGCGTTTGCAGTGGCATATTGCTGAGTTGAATCAACTCATGATTGTCCTGAATCTTGCCGACAGACTGGCTGAGACAGAGGAGTGGCTCAGGTCTCATGGACTCAAGGTCCCGAACTGGTCAGACATCGACGACCTTCGTAACTACACCGGCGTTGTCGATGCCGTTGCGGCAGAGAAAGCGCTTGATGCTGCACGAGAACCGTTGGATGCCTTGATGGTGATGCTGAAATCACGAGACACATGGTTACAGGGTTCCCAAGGTATTGGAGCGATTTGCAGAGCAATCAAAGAGCGGGATATTGGCAACTATCGACAAGGATACCAAAGACTCCATTCATTGCACGAGGTCCGTGTGAAGATCGGACGTCGGGACCAGCTCGGGGACCGATTTGGTTCTCAAGCCACCCGGTTGCAGCAATCCGTAATTGCCGACCTAATGAATCCATGCTGGCCCGAGCGTCTGGCGCGATTTGAGGAGGCTTGGCACTGGGCCGCAGCAAAGCAATGGTTACTTGAGCGAGAATATGTTGATGTCAATGCTCTCCAGGAAGAGATTACTGGCATAGAAGCCCAGATTAGGAGGGAGGTTGAAGGGCTTACTGCCGGTCGTGCATGGCAGCATGCTCTATCCGGCAAGCGGATGACCCGAGCAGCCCGATCATACCTAACGCAATATGTGCAGCGGGTAAGACGACTAGGAAAGGGAACTGGAGTCTACGCAAGTCAACAGCGTCAGGAGATTCGGGAGGCCCTCGATCAGTGTCGATCAACAGTTCCCGTGTGGATTATGCCGATCTTCCGGATCGCTGAGCAATTGCGTATTCAAGGCAACATGTTCGACGTTGTTCTTATCGATGAGGCATCTCAAGCTGGACTAGAAGCTGCGTTTCTCCAGTTCATCGCACCGAGAATTATTGTTATCGGTGATGATAAGCAGGTCTCTCCAGCGGCAGTTGGTGTTAATGAACAGCAGTTACGCGACCTGGCATGTCAGTATCTTGACGATAACCACTTCCGCGCATCGTGGCAGGACCCTAAACGTAGTTACTTCGATGAGGCAGTCATGCGCTTTGGGGGGAAAATCACTCTAATCGAGCATAGACGATGTGTGCCTGAGATCATTGGTTTTTCAAATCGAATAGCCTATGAGCCAGATAACACTCGACTCTTGCCGGTCCGTCAGAGGACTGTTGACGCTCTTTCGCCCATTAGGACTGTTCATGTTGCTGACGGTTATGAGTGGGGAAGGCAGAATCCTGCGGAGGCAGAGGCCCTGGTTGATCATCTGGTTAAGTGCACCACTGATGCCGCATATGACGGAAAGAGTTTCGGTGTCATTTCCCTCATGGGGAAAGATCAAGCGAAACTGATCCAGTCCATGTTGTTGGAAGTGCTTCCGGCTGATGAATGGGCGAGGAGAGACTTACGGTGTGGTGACGCCGCAGACTTTCAAGGTTCTGAGAGGGATGTTGTCTTCTTGTCGATGGTGAAAGCCGCGACGCCAGGTACTAGGATCACCAGTCTTACACGGGAAATGTACCTACAGCGGTATAACGTCGCCGCCTCGCGGGCCAGGGACCAGATGTGGTTGTTTCACTCGCTATTGCTCAGTGACCTTGGCAACCCGGATGACATGCGTTTCGCCCTGTTGGACTACATGATCAACACTGAGCTTCGCGAGCAACAAGTTGATCATCGAATCCAAAAGAGCCTTGTCTCCGAAAGCGCGAAGGTGGCCCCATTTGACTCGCTATTCGAGCAACGAGTATTCAATAGGATATATGAGCGTGGATACTCGGTAATTCCGCAGTTCCCTGCTGAAGGTTACATCATCGATCTGGTCGTCGTCGGGTCAAACGGCAATCTCGCCATCGAGTGCGACGGGGACTACTGGCATGGCCCAGAACACTATGCCAAGGACCTGGCCAGGCAACGCGAGCTTGAGAGGTGCGGATGGAATTTCTTTAGGGTGCGTGAGTCGGCATACTATCTCGACCCAGCTGCCGCTTTGAGTGGCCTATGGTCACAGCTTGAGGAGTTGAGCGGATCCGGTGAGGGATTTCATCATGGAGAGTCCAGTGTGTCATCAGATCGAGTGTCTGGATTGGCGCGCGAACCGATCACGGCTTCTGACGCAGACTTCATACAATCTGAGCAACATTCAAAATATCCTGCTCAGATTGAGATTGCCAGGAGTGCCTTCAGTGAGCGTGGGCATGAAGCGCAACACATTGAAGAAAGAATGTCCAATGGGTCTCAGAATCAAAGGGGACTGATGATGGACTGTTCGGCGGATTTGATACAGGTGGAGGTGCCGATGGGAGGTGTGCCCGCTTTACTGCCTGGTGAGAGCATGGGGCAACAATGCATGGACCATCCAGAAGAAGTGGCATTAGGCAATATCCATACTCAACCAACCGAATATCGCGAGTTTCACGGTAGTGTTCGGCCGACCAGCGATGCAACCGATGTGCAAATCATGGAAGGGCTAATTGAAATTGTGAAGATCGAGGGACCGGTCATGGGTGAGAGGTTATTCACGGCATATGTGCGGGCGGGTGGTGGCAGGCGAGTGGGGACGCAGATTGCTAGAGATCTGCATCGTGCTCTTACGCGTGCGGTGGCCCGCGGTTATGTCATCGAGGATAATCCGCTAGGTGATCCTGATGTGAAGGGCAGGACATATCGACTGCCAGATCAGCCAGAGGTCTGGCTTCGCTCACTTGGGCCCAGGGCGCTCGGGGATGTTCCGCCCATGGAACTTGCTACTCGTGTTCGACAAGTGAGAGAACGTTTTGGCTTGAGTGAACAAGTTGAAGATGAGCATCGTGCTGTCCTTGACAGCCTTGGTTTGAAGCGTTGGACAGACAATGCTGAAAGCATTCTGAGAAGAGCGGGGGAGTTGGTGAAAGATGGTTCTTGGATGACACTGTAATTGCTGTCAATTTGCCACTCTCACGGCCGGCTATTGAAGGATCGAGTTCGCAGCCTGGTCGAAGCGGGAGGCAACTTTCAACTTTCTTGCGGCACGGTGCCCACGTTCGCTGAGTCTGCCCATATCCTATCCGGAAATGGGCAGAGGCATATCGAGAGTCGACACGCGGAGATACTGAGGCCAGTTATAGCGGTGCGATCACATGGCCACATCCTGAAGATAGCCATGTATCAGGTCCAGGACCTCGGGATCGGTCAGGTACTGGTTGTGCGTCAGGCCGCT
The DNA here is from genome assembly GCA_009780915.1 of Propionibacteriaceae bacterium. Lineage (GTDB taxonomy): Bacteria > Actinomycetota > Actinomycetes > Propionibacteriales > Propionibacteriaceae > WQYJ01. Next base: position 49,252 of record WQZD01000019.1, on the reverse strand, counting down.
CAGCACATGCAGGTGGGCGGCGATGGGGAAGTGGGTGGCGAGGTGTTCGGACAAGGTGTGGTCGATGAGGGTGTCGGCCGTGCTCGTGACGATCAAGGGGGCGACCCGGACGGATTCGGCGTACGTCTTCGAATCGGCACGGAATCCGACCAGCAGGGTCAAGGGGCCATGGAAGATGTTGACTTGTGAGTTGTACAGGCTCACGCCGGAGTCGTACGGAGCGATCAGGACCAAGCCTGCGACGTCGCGCTGAGAGGCGAGGTACGTGGCCGGCCCCGTGCCCAGGCTGTACCCCTCGACGACCACCCGCGTCGGGTCCACATCGGCGCGCGCCACCGCGTAGTCGTACGCCGCGACCGCCATGGAGAAGATCGAGTCTTGTGACGGGTGGCCGCTGCTGGTCCCGTACCCCGGATAGTCGATCACCATGTAGTTGTACCCGGCGTACGTCGGCCACAGCCCGGCTGACTCGTCCCTCTCCACCCTGGAGGCGGCGCATTCTCCGTTGCCGAGGAATCCGATGACGAGAGGCGCCGTGCCGTCGGTGTTGTGGACGAACCACCCGGTGTAGGTGTCGTGCCCATGGGCGATCCTGACCTGCTCCATGGTCGGATCTGCCACCAAGATCTGATACGCGGACTGGTTCTGGTTGGGGTGGAACAACGCAGAGTCCGCCATGACACCGATCAGGACGGCGCCACACGCCACGAGGTCGACCAGGGCCACCACGACAGCGATGGGTGCGCGTCCACGACTCAGGCGCCGCCTGGCGATCATGCCCAGGCCGGTGAACGCGAGAATCCCGATGACCAGGAAGAGGAGGGACGCGACCGTGGACGCGCTCATGAACACGGCCACGACGCTGACGACGAGGACCACGGTGAGGACGCACGCCACCACGACATCGCGACTGTGGAGGATCCTTGCCATGCAGGGAACATTAGCATCACGGTGGCCGACACACGCGTGAGGTCCGCCACCCATCACCATCCAGCGTGTCGTCCGGCTCGGCACGGATGTACGTGTCCCAGGACCTCTGGACTCCTGTCGGGCATAGGGGTAATGTCGAATGTAGCGCGGCCTCGAACCCACAGTGTGACGCCCCATCAAGCGTCCACTGCGCCGAATCATCGCAGCGCGGCAGCGACGACTAGGAGGCAGCATGTCGGACTACAAGTGGGACAACGATCCGTCACAGGAGTCGGGGAACAGGGGTGAGCCGCCGCAGAAGAAGCCATGGTTCGTGAAGAACTCGTCAGGGATGGGCTCCCATCCTGCGACATGGCAGGGCTGGGTCATCCTCCTCGGCGTCATCATCGTCATCGCCTGCATTGTGATCCTGATCAAGACGCACGTCTGAGCAGAGATCCTCGGGCGCTGCGACCTCGCCTGAGCCATCAGGACACCCCTTGGGGCGGCCATGGAGTCGATGTTCTACGATATCTCGTAGAGTGACACTGACGGATCGGCGTGGGCATGGCCGGACGGAGCCCCGCAGCAGCGGATCCCCCTTCGTCAGTCGCCTGCCAGCGATGCGCCGATCAGTCGCCTGACAGCGCCCAGACGCCGTCGAGGCACGCGCAAGGTGTATGATTTCAAATGGATATACCTATAGGTGCTCTGACGTTCTGCCGTGGGGCGGATGACATGACCGGTGACCGAGAAGGAATGCGTGGCTGGGTAACATGAATTCTCATAAGCAACGACGTTGGGTCGTATCTGTGCTGGGGGCGGTGGCGACTTTCATGATGGTGGCGCAGACGTCCGTGGCGCCGCAGGCGGTGGCGGTCGCCGGCATCCCCGAGCCGTTCGCGCTGGGCGCTCAGCAGATCCTGGTGAGTCAGGGCACGGGCGGCGGCAATAACAATCTGTACACCAACTGGTACACGACTGTGCAGAATCCCGATGGATCGACGTCCATGCCCTTGTTCGACGCCAACGCCTTGTTGAGCCCCCAGGACACGCAGATGATCAACGCCCTCGGATTCGACACCTTGGACCGGTTCGTCTATGGCATCGGATTGAGCAACGCCAATGTGGCGCAAGGCGCTGGGACCAACCAGTTGATCCGTGTGGGCACGAACGCCATGGGCACGCAGATCGTCACTCAGAACTTGGGGGGTGTCAAGTCGTTGCCCCAGCCTTCCGACTCCTACAACGCAGGCACGATGGGTGATAACTCGGCGATGTGCGGCGTCGTCACATGCGCGGAGATACTCTTCGTGAAACAGTCGAACAATGGACTTCGCACCATCTACCTGATCGACATCCCCACGATGAGCGTCGTCAAGGCCCTGACCCTCACCCAGCCCATCACGAACACGGCGGACATGTTCTTCTCTCAGGGCTTCTTGTGGGCGTTCATGGGGAACAACACAGGCACGGGCGGACGCCAGGCGCCGCCGACGGTGTACAGGATCGACCCCAACTCGGGACAGACCGACATCTTCCAACTCGACATCCCCGAAGTCATCTATCAGTCCTATGGCGCCCAATGGTCGTATGGCAACGGCAACTTCGGCATCCTGGGGAACACGAGTGGCACGATCTATCAGATCGAGATCGAGAACCCGTCGACCACTCCCATCTTCACCCTGATCGCGTCGACGGAGACCGGGCTGAGCACGACGAAGAGCGACGGGACGGCGATCGTGGGCCAACCCGTGGACCTGGGGCTGACGAAGACGGTCAGTCCTGAGAATTACGAGCCCGGCGACACGTTGACTTATACGCTGACCGTCACCAACCACGGCGGCGGCGAATCCTCGGGATGGTCTCTCAACGACACGCTCCCCAGTCTTCCCGACCCGAGTGCCGCTGTGCCTGATGATCCAGGATGCACGGTGGAGAACGATCATATGCGCTGTAATGGTGGCAGTCTGGCGCCGGGGGAGTCGTACACCATCACGTACTCATACCCTGGAAGCGCCACCGGGACGCTGACGGGGGACGTCGTCGACACCGCCACCGTCATCGGCAACGAGCAGGACGACGACTTGTCGAACAACGTCGCCTCGGCCGTCGCTCATCCTGTGGCCCTGTCGTTGGTCAAGACGGACGACCGGCAGACGGTGACCAGCCTCAACGACCCCATCAACTTCTCCTTCAAGCTCACGAACAATGGAACCGTCGATATGCAGGACGTGGCTGTGCAGGACGCCATGCTCACGGCGGCGGGTGTCAGTGTGTCGTGTCCGAGCACGTCCTTGGCGGCGGGTGCGACGATGACCTGCACGGCGTTGTACCTCGTCACACAAGCCGATCTCGACGCGGGGAAGATCGTCAACCTCGCCACGGCGACGGCGTCGGAACCCGGAGGGATCCATGTCGAGACGCCACAGGCATCATTGACGGTATGGGTGTCCGACGTGGAAGTGGCGAAGACCGCCTCGCCCATGGTGGTCCACCAAGCGGGTGACGTGATCACGTACGAGTTCCTGGTCACCAACTCGGGGAACTCCGTCCTGAACGACCTCACCTTGCACGACCCGATGTTGGACGTCTTCCAGATTCCTGAGAACTGCCCCAAGACGACACTGGTTCCCGCTGAGTCCATGATCTGCACGGCGGAGTACACGGTCAGGCCAGCGGACATCGCGGCGAAGTCGATCACCAACACGGTGACCGTGTCGGGCACTGACTCGTCGGGCAACGAGGTGGGCGTGCCTCCGTCGACGGTGACCGTGGGGGTCGCCGCGCTCTCGCTCGACAAGAGCTCCAATCGGCTGATGGTCTCTGAGGCGGGGGACCAGATCACGTACTTCTTCGACGTCGTCAACACGGGCGCTGTGCCCCTGACTCTCGTGACGGTGAACGACGCTATGTTGACGGCGGCCGGTGCGCCTGTCCAGTGTCCCGCGACGACGCTGTACCCTGGCGCTCGTGAGACGTGCACGGCACGGTACGTGACCACTGACGCCGACATCGCCGCTGGACGTGTCGACAACACGGCGACAGTGTCGGGCATGGACCCCTTGGGTGGGCTGACGACGAGCACGGCATCCTCCCAGACGGTGCTCGTCTCCTCGATCAGCGTCGTGAAGACTGCGGACCGCCCCTCGGTCATGGAGGCCGGAGACCAGGTGGGCTACACCTTCGACGTGACGAACACGGGTCAGACTCCCTTGACCCTGGTCAGTGTCGACGACCCGATGCTCGCCGCCGCTGGTGTGACGCCGAGTTGTCCTGCGGACTCCCTGGCTGTGGGTGAGTCGATGACATGCACCGCGACGTACACCGTCCAACCCGCAGACATGCTCGCCACTCAGATCGTGAACACGGCCACCGCCTCCGGGCAGGACCCGACCAGGGAGGTGGTCGTCTCGGACCCGTCGACGGCGACCGTCGACACGTCGGCGATCTCAGTGGTCAAGACCGCTGACCGTGTCGCCGTGTCGGACGCGGGGGACCATGTCGACTTCACCTTCACCGTGACGAACACTGGCAGTGTTCCGCTCACGGTGGTCACGATCATCGACCCCTCTCTGGCCAGCGTGGCGTCGATCGTCCATTGCCCCAAGACGACCCTCGATCCGGGCGAGATGATCGTCTGCACGGCGACGTATATCGTCACGGACGACGACATCGCCAGCGGTCAGGTCGTGAACACGGCCACAGCCACCGGAGTGGATCCCTGGGGGACGACTGTCACCAGTCCCGAGTCGACCATGACCGAGTACGTCTCCCCACTCGAAGTCATCAAAACCGCCGACCCTCCCAGCGTCTCCATGGCTGGCGACATCATCACATACTCCTTCCTCGTGACGAACAGGAGCCATGAGACACTGACGGGGATCAGTGTGAGCGACTCGACCTTGACGGACTCGGGCACCGTCATCGACTGCCCGAGCGACACGCTCGTGCCTGACGAGTCGATGACCTGCACCGCCGAGTACACCGTGTCTGCCACCGACCTGATCGCCAACAAAGTCATCAACACAGCCACAGCCACAGGGGTGGACTCGGCGTCAGACACGGTCACGAGCCCCGTGTCGACGGCGAGCACGCCCGTGTCGAGCATCGCCGTGGAGAAGACGTCCGATCGGGCGACAGTGACCCAGGCTGGCGACCAGGTCACGTTCTCCTTCCATGTCGAGAACACGGGTGACACGCCCTTGACCCAGGTCGCGGTGAGCGACGGGATGCTGACGGACGCGTTGGCGCCGATCTCGTGTCCGGCCACAGTCCTCGTCTCGGGGGCGTCCATGGTCTGCACGGGCGTCTACCCCGCCACGCCGGACGACATCGCCGCTGGGCAGATCGTGAACATCGTCACCGCCTCGGGTGTCGACCCCTTCGGACGAGTCGCCACCAGCGCGCCGTCGACGGCGACGGTTCTCGTGGCGTCCCTCAGCGTGGTCAAAGTGGCCGATAGGCAGACGGTCACGAAGGCTGGCGACGTCATCCATTTCACCTTCGAGGTGCACAACACCGGACACGTGCCCGTGGAGAACATCACCGTCTTCGACCCTGTGCTGGCGTCCGAGGGTGTGGTCGCCGCCTGTCCCCAGCAGGCGCTCGACGTCACGGAGGGCATGACGTGTGTGGCTGACTACACGGTGACGTCGGCGGACATCGCCTCTGGAATGGTCACGAACACAGCCACCGCCATCGGAACGGACGCCGGCGGGGATTTCGTCACCAGTGGGGCGTCCACGGCCCTGGTGTGGGTGACGAGTGTGTCGTTGACGAAGACCGCCGCTCCTCAGGTCGCGCAGGTCGGTGACACGGTGACGTACACCTTCACGGTGAAAAACACTGGACGGGTGTCGCTGTCCGGGGTGAGCATCGACGATCCGTCCTTGGCGACGGCGCCGACATGTCCGACAGGGGCTCTGGCTCCCGGAGCGAGTGTGGTGTGCACGGCCACCTACACGGTCCTCGCGTCGGATCTGGCGGCGGGGGAGATCGACAACACCGCCACCGCGTCCGCCCTCGACACGTACGGCACGACCGTGACGAGTCCGACGGCCTCCGCGCATGTGGGCATCGAAGGATTGTCACTGGCGAAGACAGCGGACACGCAGGTGGTACGGATAGGCGACACGGTGACGTACTCGTTCGATGTGACCAATGACACGTCCGTCGTGCTCGATGATCTGGTCATCCATGATCCCTTGTTGGGCACGATCCAGCCATCCTGCCCTGTGACGACGCTCCAACCGGGCGAGTCGACGACCTGCGCCGCCACCTTCACGGTGACTGCCGCCAACACGACCACAGGCCAGGTGAAGAACACGGCCACGGCGACGGCCACAGGCCCAGACGGGGCGAGCGTGACCAGTCCCGAAGCGGATGCGATCGTGGATGTGGCGAGCATCACGGCGAGCAAGACCGCCGACCCCCTCACCGTCACCCGGGTGGGCGAGGCGCTGCGATACTCCATCGAGGTGACGAACACAGGCTCGATCGCGCTGTCCTCGGTGTCGGTCAGCGATCCGATGCTGGAGGCGGCTCATGTGACGGTGTCGTGCCCGAGCACGTCGCTCGCGCCGGGGGCGTCGATGACCTGTGTCGGCGACTACACCGTCACTCAAGCGGACATCACCGCACAGGAGGTGACCAACACGGCCACCGCGCAGGGGACGACCTCCGGCGGGATCGACGTGGTCAGCGAGCCGTCGACTGTGACCACGACGGTCTCGGATCTCCAGGTGGTGAAACTCGCCGACACGCACACCGTGTCAGCGGTCGGTGATGTCATCGGGTACGGGTTCACGATCACCAACGTCGGCACAGGCCCTCTGTCCGACATCGCCGTCCAGGACCCCATGCTGGACGCCGCCCACGCGCCGGTGACATGCCCCCTGACCGTTCTCAGCGCGGGGGAGTCCATGGTCTGCACAGCGCAGTACACGGTGACCTCGGCGGACATCGCCGCAGGCCATGTGGCGAACACGGCGACAGCCGTGGCCACGCACCTGGCGGGTGATCAGATCACCAGCGATTCCTCCACCGTGACGGTTCCCGTGTCTGGTCTCGGGTTGGTGAAGACAGTGACGCCCACGGTTCTCACGCAGGTGGGACAGACGGTGAGGTTCTCCTTCGCGGTGTCCAACACCGGCGCAGTGCCGCTCACCGATGTGTCGATCGTCGATCCCATGCTCGATGCCGCACAGGTCAGTGTCTCGTGCCCGACCACTGCCTTGGCCGCCGGGGAGTCCATGACATGCACAGCCCAGCACACCCTGACCCAGGCGGATCTCAACGCCGGGCCGTTGGGGAACACGGCGACCGTCCACGGCACGGACCCGTGGTCGGACCCTGTGACCAGTCCGCAGGCCTCAGCACGCGCCGATGTGGCGGCCGTGACGATTCAGAAGACCGTCGACCCCTCGATCATCGCCCGGGTCGGGCAGATGGTGTCCTACTCCTTCGACGTCCGCAACATCGGGTCGCTTCCCTTGAGTGATGTGTCGGTGGCGGACCCCATGCTGGATGCGGCGCACGTGAGTGTGGCATGTCCGTCGGACGCTCTGGCGCCGAGCGCGTCGATGACGTGCGCCGCGCAGTACACAGTCACCGCCCAGGATCTCGCCGCTGGCGCCCTGACGAACTCGGCCACCGCCACAGCCCAGGATCCCTCCGGCACGACCATCACCTCCGACGAGTCGACAGCGACGGTCGACGTGGCGGGGCTCCGCCTGGTGAAGTCGGCGGACAAGACGAGCGTGTCGCATGAGGGCGACGTCATCGCGTACACCTTCGACGTCACGAACACCGGGGACGCGGCTCTGACTGATGTGGGAATCGTCGACCCCCTGCTGACCGCGTATCACGAGACTGTGACCTGCCCGAGCACGGCGCTCGACGCAGGGCAGTCGATGACCTGCGCCGCGACCCACACCGTGTCCACGTCGGACCTCCTCGTGGGCAAAGTCGTCAACACGGCCACAGCCATCGGCGATGACTCCAATGGCGACCAGGTGAGCAGCGACACATCCATGGTCACGACAGATATCGTCGACATCACGCTGGTGAAGACTGCGGATCATGCGACGGTCAACACGGTCGGTGACATCCTGCGCTACACCTTCCAGGTGGCGAACCCCGGCGACCTCCCCCTGACCGCGGTCACCGTGTCCGACCCGATGCTCGAGGCGGCGGGCGTGGCGGTGGCATGCCCGTCCACGAGCCTGGGCGCCGGCGCGACGATGACGTGCTCCGCGTCCTACACCGTGACCCAGACCGACCTCGACACGGGATCCGTGGTGAACACCGCGACGGCCAGCGCGGTGGGTCCCTCCCAGCAGGATGTGAGCAGTCAGCCGTCCACGGTCTCGACGCCTGTGTCGGATCTCGACTTGGTCAAGTCCGCCGATCGCACGACCGTGTCGGCCGTCGGGGACCTGATCGGGTACTCCTTCGTCATCACGAACACGGGGACGTCCGACCTCAGCGATGTCACGGTGGTCGATCCGTCACTCGGGTCGGTTCAGGACCAGATCACGTGTCCACGTACCGCCTTGAGCCCCGGGCAGTCAGTGACGTGTTCCGCGACCTATGCCGTCACGCAGACCGACATAGCCGCCGGACAGGTCGTCAACACGGCGACAGCCCACGGCACGAATCTGTCAGGGGCGACCATCACGAGCGAAGAGTCGTCGACGCGGGTGGGGGTCTCAGGCATATCAGTCGCGAAGACAGTCGATCCGCCCACCATGTCCTACGTGGGACAGCATGTGACGTACAGCTTCGCTGTGACCAACACGGGCGGCGAGCCCTTGACCCATGTGGCCGTCGACGACGCCATGCTGATGGCGGCCGGTGTGGGCGTCACGTGTCCGATCTCCGCGTTGTCACCGGGCGCGTCGACCGTGTGCACGGCCATCTACGCTGTCACCCAAGCCGACCTGGATTCGGCGCCACTGACCAACTCGGCGACTGTCCAGGGGACCGATCCGTCAGGTCGCGATGTGACCAGTCGACCATCGACCGCCACGGTGGTGAGGACGGGACTGACCGTGCTGAAGACCGCTGACCCGCCCACTGTCCAGCACCTCGGTGATGTCGTCGATTACTCCTTCGCGGTGACCAACAGCGGTGGCGAGGCGCTGACCGGGGTCGCTGTCCAGGATCCGCTCCTCGACGCCGCCGGTGTCAGCGTCTCGTGTCCTGGGACGGTGTTGAGCGCTGGCGCGTCGATGACCTGCACAGCCGCTTCCACAGTGGGCTCGGCGGACGTGGCCGCTGGTGCGGTGGTCAACACCGCCACGGCGACCGGGACGGATCCGCGTGGACACAGCGTCACCAGCCCGCCGTCCACGGTGACGGTTCCCGTCGTCAGCCTCTCCCTGGTCAAGACGGCCGACAGGCCCTCGGTGACCAGGGCTGGCGATCACATCGGCTACTCCTTCCAGGTCACCAACACCTCAGGAGTGACCATCACGGGGACACACGTGGTGGATCCCGCGCTCGACTCGGCGGGAGTGACGGTGGAGTGTCCGTTGACGACGCTCACGTCCCACCAATCGATGACCTGCACAGCCGACACGACAGTCACCGACGCGGACATCGTCGCCGGGCAGGCGACCAACACGGCGTCGGTGCACGGCAACGATCCGACAGGGGAGACGGTGACGAGCGAATCGTCGACCGTCACCGTGCCCGTGGCGAGCATGACCCTGGACAAGACGGCGAACAGGCACACCGTCATGAGTGTGGGCGACCACGTGACGTACTCCCTGGCCGTCACCAACACAGGCGGCGTGGCTCTGCACAGCGTCACAGTTTCCGACCCTCTGTTGGCAGCGGCTGGCGACCCCATCTCCTGCCCAGCCACCGCGGTGGACCCTGGCCAGACACTGACGTGCACGGCGACGTACACGGTGACGCGGGCCGACATCGATGCCGGGCGGATCCAGAACACGGCCATCGCCACAGGCGTCGACCCCACAGGCGCCCACGTGACGACGCCGGGATCCACGGCGACGGTGTGGGTGTCCAGCCTCGACCTGACGAAGACCGCCAGCACAGCCAGTGTCAGGAGCGTCGGTGACCAGGTGTCCTACTCCTTCCTGGTGGCCAACGATGGCGCCGGCCCCGTGACGAATGTGACGATCACAGACCCGATGCTGGCCAGCGCCCACGCGGCGATCTCGTGTCCAGCTACGAGCCTGGCGGCGGGGGAGTCGATGACCTGCACAGCGACATATGCCGTGACGGGCGCGGACGTCGTCGCCAGACATGTGACCAACACGGCCTCGGCGTCAGGGGTCGACTCGGCAGGGGCGGTGGTGTCCAGCAATCCCGACACGGCGACCGTGAGCGTGTCCGGCCTCGTCCTGGCGAAGACCGCGGATCGGACCTGGATCAGCAAGGCCGGGGACGTCATCGGGTACAGCTTCCTCGTCACGAACACCGGGTCGAGCGCCCTCACCGGCGTCGCTGTCCAGGATCCCATGCTGTCGGCCGCCCACACAGACATCCTCTGCCCTGCGACCACTGTGCTTCCCGGGCAGTCCATGACATGCACGGCGCAGTACACCGTCACCCAGGCCGATGTGAGCGCCCCTCGACTGACGAATACCGCGACGGTGTCGGGAGTCGACTCATCAGGGACGACAATCATCAGCGACACATCGGTGGCCGAGGTGGGCGTGTCCAGGATCGAGCTGACCAAGACCGCCGACCAGATCACCGTCATCGACGCCGGCGACCAGATCGTCTACTCCTTCCAGGTCGTGAACGCAGGTGGCACGCCGCTGAGCGATGTGACGGTCATCGATCCACTCTTCCCGTCCACGACGCCCGTCACCTGTCCGGCGACGTCATTGGCGGCAGGGGCGTCCATGACCTGCACGGCCACGTACGACGCCACCGCGGCTGACATCGCCAACGGCGGGATCGAGAACACCGCCACCGCGTCCGGCCAGAATCCCCAGGGTCAGACCGTCACCAGCGCTCCGTCCACCGTCGACGTGGGGGTGCCGAGATTGGAGGTACGTGTCACGGCGGACCCGAGGACGGTGGCCGCGGCTGGCGACGAGGTGGAGTACTCCTTCGAGGTGAGCAACACTGGATCCACACCGATGCTGGACATCTGGGTCAGCGAGCCCATGCTCGACCGCGCGCACGTGCCGATCACCTGCCCTCAGACCACTCTCGACCCGGGGGAGTCCATGACGTGCACCGCCGATTACGAGGTGACCCAGGACGACATCGACCAGCAGCACGTGCCCACCGTGGCCACCGCCCATGGGCTGGACCCCTCGGGCAGGAGCGTGGTCAGCCCCGAGTCGGAAGTCGTCGTGGATGTCGTCCAACTCGACGCCGTCAAGACCGCCGACAAGGCCAGCGTCTCCCGTGCGGGCGAGACGATCACGTACTCCGTGCTCGTGACCAACCGGGGCACCGGAACCCTCACCGGCGTCGTCGCCTCCGACCCGATGCTGGACCAGGTCCACGAGGGGCTGTCCTGCCCGGCCACGACGTTGGGTCCCCAGCAGTCGATGACCTGCACAGGCGTGTACACGGTGACGCAGGAGGACATCGACGCGGGTCACGTGGTGAACTCCGCCCGGGTGTCAGGCACGACGGAGACGGGGGTCCTCGAGACGAGTGCGGCCACATCGGTGACAGTGGGGGTGGACGCGGCCCCGAACCTCACTCTGGTGAAATCTGGCCTGCATGGGGCCGTGACGGTGGGCGGTTCCATCGCGTACACCTTCATTCTGACGAACACAGGCAACGTGACTCTGACGAACCTGCACCTGAACGAGATGGTTTTCACCGGGGCTGGGAAGCTCGCGGACGTCCAGGACGCAGCCTGTGTCACCGGCGCGGGCACGACGGCACAGACGGTGACGCTGTCCGACGTGCGTCTGGGGCCGCAGGAGAGCGTCGTGTGCACCCTGCCCGACTACACGATCGTCAGCGCCGACGCGGTGACGGGGTCTATCTCGAACACGGCCGACGCCACCGCGACGACCACCCCCACGGACAGCGGGACCACCGTGACCGTGACGTCGTCGCCGTCCCTGAGCCAGACCTTCCTGTCGGGGGTGCCGTCGATCCCCACGGGCGGGTCAGTGGCGCCACCTCCGGTTCACGCCTCGCCATACTGGGGGCCGCCAGCCGCCCGCCTCGACCCGAGCCGCCGATGGGCGGGCCTGATGCGACGACGGTGGACGATGTGAGTGCCACGACACAGGTCAGATGGCTGGACTCGCCCGAAGACCACGACTATCCAGCGGCGATGGCTTTCCTTCGTCTCCTGGCCGACGATGCCACGGCCACACGTCTGGTGGACGGATTGCGCGAGGCGACGACCGTCCACCAGAAGGCCAAGGACATCCTGCGTGCTTCCCGACTGCCGCTCCTGCCAGTGGACAATAAACACGTTGCTAACGATTTGATCAAGATTCGCGATGGAGAGGCCCTGTCGCCGATCCTCGTGGTACGAGGAGACATCCATACGGGCAGTCCCCTCCAGATCGCGGACGGATACCATCGCGTCTGCGCGAGTTACTACACGGACGAGAACACTGACATCCCTTGTCGAGTGGCGAATCTCGGGGCTTGACGACCAGATCTGATGTGGTCGGCCACGGCGCGTGGACGCCACCGCGAATCACGTACGCGCCACCACCTTCGTCTCGTCTCGTCGTCGCATATCCTGGACGGCGACGCGCTGGCACCAACCTCGTCACATCGCGTACTCACCGTCGGTGGTCATACAGCCGTGATGTATGTGGAATAATCAGCAACATGGTGATGGAGTTGGCCCCCAATGCTGGTGTGGTCCCGACAGGTGGAGAGGGTGTGGTGTCGCCATTGTCACCGCACAATCCTCAAACTGTCGGCGCGAATCCCCCTCGCGAACAGCGCGTCACCGGGGGAGAGAAGGTCGTCGATCTGGCGGTTTCACCACCGCATTCACGGACTGGTCGCAGCCTGCACACAGGAACTGACTGACACAGCGTACGTCTCGCACCCGAGCCGCCACACCCAAGCGCGGTTCGATGCCGATGTCGTCCGCGTATGGGATAGAGGAAAAGTATGGATTTGGCGTTATTCATTTATGTGGCCCCCGTCGTGGGGCTCATCAGCGTGCTCGTAGCGGTGCTACTGGCGACTCGAATCATGCGCCAGGATTCGGGAGACGAGAGAATGCGCGAGATCGCTCATGCCATCCAAGAGGGTGCCATGGCGTATCTCAAGCGGCAATACCAGACCATCGCGATCGTCGCGGTGGTCATCGGACTGGTGATCGGGTTCGCCCTCGGGTGGGCCCTGTCCCTGAGTTTCATCGCCGGAGCGATCGCGAGCGGCTTGGCGGGGTTCATCGGCATGAACGTGTCGGTGCGCGCCAACGTCCGCACGGCGGCGGCAGCGAGGAAGTCCCTGAAGGCGGCTCTGGATGTGGCCTTCCATGGCGGCGCGGTCACCGGTTTGGCGGTGGTCGGCTTGTCCATGCTGGGCGTCAGCATCAGCTACATCATCTTCCGCGACACGAACATGCTCATCGGCTTCGGCCTCGGCGCCTCATTGATGTCGTTGTTCGCCCGCGTGGGCGGCGGCATCTACACCAAGGCGGCGGACGTGGGCGCCGACATCGTCGGCAAGGTCGAGGTCGGCCTGCCTGAGGACGATCCGCGCAACCCCGCCACCATCGCCGACAACGTCGGTGACAACGTCGGCGACTGCGCCGGCATGGGCGCCGACCTGTTCGAGACCTATGCGGTCACGATGCTGGCTGCCATGCTCATCGGCGCCATGGTCTCCGGTGGCGGATTCGCCAGCCGCGAGGTCGTCTTCCCCATGGCGTTGGGTTCGGCGGCCATCCTGGCCAGCATCATCTCGGTCTTCGTCGTGCGATTGGGCAAGACGAACAAGATCATGAACGCCCTGTACAAGGGCGTCTACACGGCGGCGATCCTCTCGGCTGCCGCCTTCGCGGGCATCACCTACTGGATCTTCGGTTCGATGACCTATTTCTGGGTCGCCCTGGTGGGCATCGTGATCACGGTCTTGATGTTCATGATCACCGAGTACTACACCTCCACCGACCATCGTCCGGTCAAGGCGATCGCGGAAGCGTCGCACCACGGCGCCGGCACGAACGTCATCAGCGGTCTGTCCTACGGTATGGAGTCGACCATCCTGCCTGTCGTCACGATCGTGATCGGCATCCTCGTGGCCTTCTACGCCGCTGGCGGACCCGACGGCAACGGTCTGTACGGCATCGCGATCGCGGCCATGGCCATGCTGTCCACGGCGGGGATCATCGTCGCTCTGGACTCCTACGGCCCGATCACGGACAACGCGGGCGGCATCGCCGAGATGAGCGATCAGCCCGCCACGGTCCGCGAGATCACCGACGCCCTCGACGGCGTCGGCAACACGACGAAGGCCGTCACCAAGGGCTACGCCATCGGTTCGGCCGCGTTGGGCGCCTTGGCACTGTTCGCCGACTACTACTGGAAGATGATCGAGCACGCCGGCACGGCCAATGTCGACCTGTCCATCACGAACCCCGTGATCCTGGTCGGTTTGTTGATCGGCGGCCTGCTGCCGTTCGCCTTCAGCTCCGTGACCATGCGTGCGGTCTCCAAGGCGGCCATGAAGGTCGTCGTCGAGGTGCGTCGCCAGTTCAAGGAGTTCCCAGGGATTCTGAAGGGCGAGCAGCGTCCGGACTACGCCAAGGCTGTCGACATCGTGACGAGCGCGGCGTTGAAGGAGATGATCGTCCCTGGCGCCATCGCCGTGGTCACCCCCATCCTCGTGGGATGGATCCTCGGCTCGGCGGCCCTCCCCGGGTTGCTCATCGGCATCATCACCGTGGGCCTCATGCTCGCCATGACGTTGAACAACGCCGGCGGGGCATGGGACAACGCCAAGAAGCTGATCGAGACCGACGGTCTGTTCGGCGGCACAGGCAGCGAGGCGCACAAGGCGGCCGTCGTGGGCGACACGGTGGGCGATCCGACCAAGGACACCTCAGGACCTGGGCTCAACGCCTTGATCAAGGTGGTGAACATGGTGGCGATCCTCTTCATCCCCATCTTCACCGTCCACGGCATCTTGGGTCTGTGACACGTCGTCGCTGACGAACTATCTGACAAAGGGCGGGGCCATGACGGCTCCGCCCCTTGTCATCTCTGGGGTCGGCCATGCGTTCTGGCTGGACAACGGCAACTTGATGAGGCTTGACAGGCGCACTGGCTCGCGGTGCTAGTGTGGCTTGTGGAAGGTGCGGCGATGCACAGATCGTCCGCGACGAAGAGAAAGCAAGTCGGATGAAGATCGCGGTCCACTATGAGAATCTCACCATCGACGAGGACGGTTCGGTCGGCGGCCATGAAGCCGGTGACACCCTTGTGCGGCGATTGTTACGTGTCTTCCCCGGCGCCGTCCTCATCGGGGACCCCTCCCGTAGCCAGGGTGAGACCCACGTGGTGCCCATCGACCAGATCGACGGCGCGACGACAGTCGTCATCAACATGGATGTGCTCAACTCCATGCAGATCTACTCCTGGATGAAGGCGCATGGGTGCGCCAAACCCAGGATCATGAACTTCGTGTGGTGGGAGGCGGCACGCTACCCCGATCCCGTGCAGGTCGCCGAACTGGCCCTGTCCTGTGCCGTGTTCCCCACCTTCACCAACTCCCATCGGACCACGCGCAGCATCGAAGAGTTGGTCAAACGCTGGGTCGTGCGTCCCATCGCCGAGCGTGCCGCCATCTCTGGGGTCAACCTGGGGATACGCATGGAGCACGTGCAGGAGCGTGTGGCCACGCCGGTCCCCGTCGTGCTCTATCCGGCCATCTACATGGACGCGAGGAAGCAGCCCAATCTGTTCATCGACGTGGTGTCCAAGGTGGTCAAACGTACCCCCATCCTGGTCGAGGCTCGTCTCGCGGCGTCGGGAATCATCACCGACCCCGCCATGCGGTTGTCGAGGGAGCGATGGGCGAAGGTGGGCCCCCTCCTTCCGAGTCGGTCCCAGTACTGGGCCTCCTTGGCGAGGACGACCGCGTTCCTCGCGACGGCGCAGGAAGAGTCCTATGGGTTGGAGTATGTGGAAGCCCTCGTGGCCGGGGCCGTCGGCGTCTTCCCCGACAAAGAGTGGGCGCATGCCATCCTCCCCGAGGGCTATCCCTTCTTCTACACCTCCGCCCGTGAGGCCGAGGACCTCCTGGTGACGGCCGTCACCGATCCGGACGGCTGCCGACGGGCCATCGACGAGGCCGCGGGGGAGCCGTTCGCCCAGTGGCTCGACGCCCACCACAGCGATGACCAGTTCGAGGCCGAGATCGCACGGCATGTGCAGAAATGGTTCGGCACGGCGCTGTGACTCCGCCTCTTCCGCTCACGGGTCGAGTACACTGTCAAGCCGACCTAAGAGATGAGTGGTGATGAAGAACAAACCGTTGATAATCGTCGGAGTGATCGCATGCGTGATCTTCGCAGGAACAGCGACCATGTCTGCGATGGGCATGGCGCCCACATGGGGCGCCGGGGTGCTCACCTTCCTCCAGGGGATCCAGTCGCATCCGCTGACCCTCGTCTTGACGGTGGTGACCTACATGGGGGAGTGGTACGTCGGGGCGGTCATTTGCGTGGTCCTGCTGATCATCCCCTCCACGCGCATGCGCGTCGGCGTGCCGATGTTCGCGACGACGGCCGTCGCCGCAGTGGCCAACCAGGTCCTGAAACGGCTCTTCGCAGAACCACGCCCAGACACCCATCGGCTGATCGTGGAGTCGGGTTACAGCTTCCCCAGCGGGCACGCCATGATCGGCGGCGCCTTCATCTTCATGGCCATCTACGTGATCCAGCGACACGTGGGTCGGCGTGGCGTCAAGATCGCGGCGACGACGGTCCTGACGGTGTTCACCGTCGCCGTGGGGGTCAGCAGGTTGTACCTCGGCGTCCACTGGCCCCTGGACATCGTGGGCGGATACGGCGCCGGCTTCGCGATCTTCGTGGTGATGGCTGTCCTCGATGAGAGGTTCGCGGCTCGGCTGGAGGCCCCTCGACGAGGTCGGGGACGAGAGAGCGTGTCAGCGGATTCTCACAGCGTGTGACCGCGTTCCTGAGCCGAAAGACGCACATCTGTGACAGGCGAGTAAAAAGAGAGCACATATGTGGAGTGGGGCGGTCAGTGCCCCTGGACCCGGAGTTTCGGTGTCTCATTGTCCATCGTGATCGGTTAGGCTAGAGGTAATGAGCCCAGTGATGTGGGCGCCCGAAGCGAGCAAAGGAGCTTATCCTGAATAACACTGCTATTCCTGTGCGTGGCACTCTTCCGATGTGTCGCGCCATCGTTGACTGGGCGAACGACGTTGCCGCCCTGACCAAGCCAGACGCCATCGAATACTGCGATGGCTCTGACGCCGAATGGGACCGACTGATCGACCTGATGGTCGACGGTGGGACCTTGATGCGTTTGAACCCGGAGAAGAAACCCAACTCGGTGTACTGCCGGACGAACCCGGACGACGTCGCCCGTGTCGAGAATCGAACCTACATCTGCTCCGTCGACGAGGCGGACGCGGGCCCGACCAACAACTGGATCGACCCCGTCGAGATGAAGGCGACGCTGACGGGTCTGTACGAGGGCTCCATGCGGGGCCGCACGATGTACGTCATGCCCTTCTGCATGGGTCCTCTGGACGCCGAACACCCGAAGTTCGGTGTGGAGCTGTCCGACTCTCCTTATGTCGTCATCTCCATGCGCATCATGACGAGCATGGGCAAAGCCGTCGATGAGGAGATGGCCCGTCGTGGCGCCGATTTCGTCCATTGCTTGCACAGCGTGGGCGCGCCATTGGCCCCCGGCGAGGCGGACGTGCCTTGGCCGTGCAACCCCGAGAAGTACATCGCTCACTTCCCGGAGACACGCGAGATCTGGAGCTATGGCTCCGGCTACGGAGGGAACTCCCTCCTAGGTAAGAAGTGCTATGCGTTGCGCATCGCCTCGGCGATGGCCCGCGACGAAGGCTGGATGGCTGAGCACATGCTGATTCTGAAGCTGACGAATCCCGAGGGACGCAGCTTCAACATCTGCGCGGCCTTCCCGTCCGCATGCGGCAAGACGAATCTGGCCATGTTGGAACCCACGCTGCCCGGCTGGAAGGCCGAGACGCTGGGCGACGACATCGCCTGGTTGCGTCCCGGTCCCGATGGGCGCTTGTACGGCGTCAACCCGGAGACGGGCCTGTTCGGCGTCGCCCCGGGGACGAGCTACTCCACGAATCCTAATGCCATGCACATGATCGATCAGGGCAACTCCATCTTCACCAATGTGGGGTTGACCGACGACGGTGACATCTGGTGGGAGGGGATGACCAAGGAGAAGCCCGCACACCTGACGGATTGGCGTGGCCAGAGCTGGACGCCTGACTCGCCCACGCCGGGCGCCCACCCGAATGGTCGGTTCACGACGCCGATGGCGCAATGCACCATCCTGGCGCCCGAGTACGGCCAGCCCGAGGGCATCCCCATCGACGCCATCATCTTCGGTGGACGCAGGGCGACGACGATCCCCCTGGTCAACCAGGCTCGTGATTGGCGCCATGGAGTCTTCATGGGCTCCACGTGCTCTTCGGAGACCACAGCCGCCGCGACAGGGGCTGTCGGCGTCGTCCGCCGCGACCCCATGGCGATGCTGCCCTTCATCGGGTACAACGTCTGTGACTACCTGCAACACTGGCTCGACATGGGCGAGGGAGTGGATCCCGACAAGATGCCCAAGGTGTTCTACGTCAACTGGTTCCGCAAGGGCGAGGACGGGCACTTCATGTGGCCCGGCTTCGGCGAGAACATCCGTGTGCTGAAGTGGATCACTCAGCGCATCGAGGGGACCGTGTCCGCCACGTCCACGCCGATCGGCGATCTTCCGTTGCCCCAGGATCTGGACGTCGACGGTGTGAAGGTCACGCCGGAGGATCTGGCCACCTTGACCAGTTTCGAGATGGACGCCTGGGCCAGGGAGCTTCCCGGGATGCAGGAGTGGTACGACAAGCTCGGCGCCGAGACCAAGTCGGTTCCGCAGCCATTGATCGATCAGTTGTCAGCTCTGGAGGACGCCTGCGCGCCCGCCCAGTGATCGACGAAACCTCAGTGACGGCCTTCGGGGCGGTCACGATGTCAGTCCGAGTCCCATACGAGGGAAGATCAGGGCTAACACCGTGTCAGCCACGAAGGCCGTCGCGATGATGGCGACGATCACCCACCGACGGGTGAGTGAGATGCGGGTGAGCCACGTGTCGAGCAGGGGCGCGAGGAAATAGACCACCGTCGAGCACCCCAGACCGAAGATCAGCAGCCCCTCCAGGCAGACCCGGCCCTGGATGTTGAAGAAATATCCGCTGTACGTCCAGTACGACACCCCCCTCAGCTCGTAGATGAGGGTCGCGGACACCCACTCGATCACACCGCAGACGACCACTGCGGCGCCGAAGGTGAGCAGCGGGTGGTCTCGGATACGCTTCAGCAACAGAAGGGCCGCCACGCCGCCGCACCCGTAGATGGGGATCCACGGCCCGTACAACGTCCCCTTGTCGACGAGCTGGCCGACGTACACCGGTGAGAGCAGGGTCTCGTACACCCAGCCGATGAACGAGAAGATGAAGAAGAGCAGCACCAGGTTCACGGCCGCGTAGTCGCGTCGATAGTCGCCGTGGAAGATGACGTGAGGACCGGCGTACCACGGCTCCGGATAGGTCTGGGGCGTCGGCTCCCCGCTCACGTGCTGGGTCGGGTCCATCGCCTGGGCGCCCGTCATGGCAGAGACGTCGGGGGGCATCGTGAACGCGGGGTCGTTGCACTGCTCGATGCCTGGGCATCCCGCGGCCCGTTGGCGCAGCCGGACATAGAGTTCCGCCATGGCGAGGCTGCGATAGGGGGTCGCGTAGAAGTAGATGGCGACGCCGAAGGTCAGCAGCCCCAGGGCGTACCAGTGAAGGAAACTGAGATCGAGGAGGAAGGCGCGGCGGCGGTTGCCCTTCATCATGGCCTGGCTGAGGCGCAGGGCTTGGCGCGGGTCGGCATGGGGGTTCTCCGCGAGGATGTACTCGTACATGAGGTACGAGTAGTACTTGACGGGCGCCATCACGATCGTGAGCGACCACAGGGCCAGCCAGGCGTATTTGTAGACGATGGCCACGGCCATGGCCCACGTCCGACGGTTGCGGAAGATGAACAGCAGCCGTGACACCGTGGTGCCGGGATAGATGCGGGTCTCCACGTAGAAGCGCAAGCTCGATATCCGCAGCGGTGTTCTCACCAGACACGTGATCACGCCGGCCAGGACGAGGGCGGTGAGCGCGATGACAGTCGCGCCAAGCGTGGTGTGGAAGATCGCGTTGCTCAGGGCGTACACCACGGCTTTCTCGATGCTGCCCGAGGTCTCGACCCGGTGGTACATGGTCGAGATGACGCCGGCGGAGGAGTCCGACCCCACGGAGGTCCATCGCATGACATCCGACACCCAGGACTCTCCGGCTGTGAGCGCCTTCTGCGCACGGGTCAGGTGGAAGACGCGGAAGAGAGTCCTCAGGGCGTCGTTGCTCGTCGACACGATGGAGCTGACGCTCAAGATGGGCCAGATGAGGGCGGCGGTCAGGACGCTCGTCATGACACAGGCGACGGGGTTCGTGCGAAGGACGGCGCGAGCGGCCGTCTTCAGGGCCTTGGGGCGTAGCGCTGTGTCGTCAGTGGGCACGATCACCTCATTGTCGCCTGTGTCGTCATCTGCTGTGACGACGGGTCGGTCGATGGGAAAAGCTTCTTCGATGCTATCGGAGAATGGCTCGAAGACATCGTCTCAGACACGCGTGGGGGACAGGTGTGTGACGGATGTGGGCTCGCCACCTTTCTGTCGAGCCCACGGCTCGATGCGCGACTGTCGTTGTCCCACGTGGACGGTTGAAGGTATCAGATAAATGAGCGCACGAGGCGTCAAAGCCGGGTGATAACGCCTTAATTGATATCTATCACAGAGGAATATTAATGCGAGAGTATTTCGGAACGTTTCCTGATTTCTCGAAAATAGCGCTAAGATAGCATTTCGTAGAGACAATACTCGCTCAGGCGAGTCATGGGGGGCCATGATGATATCTGATGTTGGGTGCCTCCGATGTGGTCAAAGTTATTGGAGCCACCCATGAGAAACAACTATGACGTGTGCGTTGTGTCACCGTGTGAGATGCCGGATGTGAGACTCGCACAGGAGACGTTACGTGGTGGGGCCTTCGCGTACCTGCATCTGGGTCGGGACGCGGACGCGGCCAAGGAAGCACTGGCGACGCTCGCGTCGCGTGTTCGGGACGATTTCGGGGTCGCGGTGGTCGACACGGCGGCGCCTCACGATCTTCCGCCGCAGGTGACACGCATTCTGCTGCCGTGGGGATTCGACGACTCAGTCTTCCCTGCCGAGCCCGAGCGCGTGTGGCAAGTGCGCACTTTCCATGAGGCGGAGGAGGCGATCGCCGCGTCCGCCTCCGCGATCGCCGTGAAGGGCAATGATTCCGAAGGAGACGTGTGCGAGGAATCGACGTTCATGCTCTTCCAGCGTGTGATCGGGATGGCCGTCGACCGGGGAGTCCGGGTCTATGTCCATGGCGGGGTGGGTGTGCATTCCGGCGCCGCCTATCTGGCGTTGGGGGCGAGCGGCCTGCATCTGGACTCACAGGTCGTCTTGTTGCCTGAGTGCGGGGCGCCACGGGAATTGAAGGCTGTCTTGCGCAAGCTGACCAGCGGGGAGACGACGATCGTCCAGGGGTGGCGAGTCCTCAGGTGGCCCACGATGCCACGGCTGGGGGCGACGGAGAATGTGATCGACTACCTCGGCGGGTGGAACCTGGACGCGAATCTCATACCCTTGGGGCAGGACTTCCATGTGGCGGGGGAATATTTCACGAGGTACGGGCATCTGGACACTCTCGTCACCGCCATCCACGAAGCCGCGTACGGACATCTTCGACAGGCTCAGCACCGCTGCGCCCTCTCGGCGTCCACCCCGTTCGCGCGCAAACTGTCCTTGACCTATCCGGTCATCCAGGGGCCGATGGCGCGGGTGTCCGACACCGCGCAGTTCATGCTGGACGTCGCCGACGCGGGCGCCATGCCCATGCTCGCGATCGGGATGTCGTCGCCTGAGGCGACGGCCGCGATGCTGGCGGAGACGGGTCGAGTCGTGTCACCGTCCCCCTGGGGGGCGGGTCTGCTCGGGTTCATCCAACCCGCGGTCTTCGACGCGCAGGCGGAGAAGGTCATCGCGAGCGACCCCAAGCCGACCGCCGTGGTGGTGGCCGGTGGACGACCGTCGCAGGCGAAGAAGTTCGAGCAGGCCGGGATCAGGGCGTTCCTCCACGTCCCCGCTGCGTCCCTGCTGGACCAGTACATCAAAGAGGGCGTGCGGTCCGTCATCTTCGAAGGACGTGAGTCGGGTGGCCACGTCGGGTCCTTGTACTCGACGATCCTGTGGGAGAAGCAGATCATGCACCTGCTGGATCTGGACGATCCGTCCATCGTCACGGCTGTGTTCGCTGGGGGCATCCATGATTCCTTCTCGGCGGCTTTCGTCGCCATCATGGCGGCCTCTCTCGCCGCGCGGGGAGTCGATGTCGGGGTCCAGATGGGCTCCGCCTATCTCATGACGACCGAGGCGGTGACCTCGGGCGCCATCACGCGAACCTTCCAGGATCTGCTCGCCGAGTCGGATCACACCGTGCTCTTGGAGTCTGCCCCAGGCCAGGAGACCCGAGCCCTTCCCACCGCCTTCGTGGACTTCTTCCAGAAGGAGAAGGCACGGGTCGAGGCGCTGGACGTGGAAGCCCTGGACAAGAGGCTCATGCTGGAAGACCTCAACCTCGGACGAGCCCGGCTCGCCACCAAGGGACGGATGCGTCGAGGCGAGACGCGGGAATTGGTCGACGTCGACCCGACAGGGCAGCTCAGCGACGGATTGTACATGGCGGGCTCCGTCACGCCCCTGCTGCGTCAACCACAGACCATGGCGCAGTTGCACGAGGCTGTGAGCGTCCAGGCCGAGGAGTTGGTCCGCGCCTTGCCGCCTGTCGTCGATCTCGACAATCCCTCGCCAGACGGTGACGAGACGGAGTCCTTCGCCGATCTGAGCAGGGAGCCCATCGCCATCATCGGCATGGCAGGAGTCTTCCCCGACGCTCACGACATCGACGAGTACTGGAGCAACACCCTCACCGGACGCGACTGCGTCACCGAGGTGCCGCGATATCGCTGGGACCCCGCGATCTTCTATCGACCCGACACGACTGACACCGACCACGTCACCTCGAAATGGGGAGCGTTCTTGAGCGGTGTCGCCTTCGATCCCATGGAGTTCGGAATACCGCCGGCGTCGCTGAACTCCATCGAGCCGGTCCAATTGGTCGGTCTTCTCGTGGCGAAGCGGGCCTTGAGTGATGCCGGGTACGCGGACTCGATCAAGGAGGGACTGCCCGACACGTCGGTGATCTTCGCCGCGGAAGCGATGGGAGAGCTGTCAGCCATTTACGGTCTGCGCACCGGCTTGCGGTCGTTGTTCGGGCTAGTTCCCGAGGACATCGCCGAGGAGTTGTCCGTCGTGGACGAGGACTCCTTCCCCGGGGTCCTGTCGAACGTCATCGCCGGTCGTATCGCGAATCGACTGAATTGTGGCGGGCGCAACTACGTCGTCGACGCGGCCTGCGCGTCCTCTCTCGCAGCCGTGGACGTCGCATGCCAGGAACTGTGGTCTGGCCGCTCCTCCATGGTGATCTGCGGAGGGGCCGACATGCACAACAGCATCTTGGACTACGTGTGGTTCTCGGGGACGCACGCCCTGTCGCCACGAGGGTTCTGCGCCACGTTCGACGAGTCGGGGGACGGGCTGGCCCTCGGGGAAGGCGTGGCCGCCATCATCATGAAGCGTCTGTCTGACGCCGAGCGCGACCAGGACAAGATCTACGGGGTCATCCGTGGCGTCGAGGGATCCTCGGACGGGCGCTCCTTGGGCTTGACCGCCCCGAACATGTCCGGACAGGTCAAAGCGCTCAAGCGTGCCTATCAGATGGCTGGGATCCTCCCCAGCGAAGTCGGTCTCGTGGAAGCCCACGGGACGGGCACGGCGGTCGGCGACCGCACGGAGTTGACCGCCCTGTCGCGGGTCATGCTCGACGCGGGCGCCCTTCCCGGCCAGACCTGGATCGGCTCCGTGAAGACCCAGATCGGGCACACGAAGTGCACGGCCGGCGTGGCTGGGTTGATCCGGGCCACACTCGCCGTGCGCCACGGCGTGATCCCGCCGACGTTGCACCTGGAGAAGCCTGTGCACTCGTACCACGCCGGCGTGACCCCCTTCTCGTTCAACGCGAATGGCCACGCAGGCGTCTGGACAGACCAGCGCCGGATCGCGGGAGTCTCCGGGTTCGGATTCGGCGGCTCGAACTTCCACGCGATCGTCGAGAACTATGTGCCCACACCCCCCGAGCAAACCGCTGCCGTGTGGCCGTGCGAGCTCTTCCTCGTGCGCGGAGATTCCTTGGACGACGCTCGCCAGCGCCTGCGTGGCGTCACGGAACTGTGGGCGGTCAATCATGAGATCCATCTGCGCGACGTGGCCTATTCATTGGCGACCGAGTCGGACAAGCCGGTGCAGGTGTGCATCGTGTCCGAGTCGTGGGCGGCCCTGCTCGAGGCCATCGAGCATGTCCAGCAGGGCGACAAGGTCCCCGGCGTCTTCTACCGCGACCCGGTCCCAGGGAAGGTCAGTTTCCTCTTCCCAGGACAAGGCAGCCAGAAGGTCAACATGGCTCGGGACCTGTTCGTCATGTTCCCCTTCCTGCGGGAACCCTTGGCGCTCCACCCCGACTACGCCCAGATCCTCTTCCCGCAGACGGTGTTCACGCAAGAAGCTCGCAACGAGCAAGCCCAGGCCATCACCGACACGAGAAACGCGCAGCCTATCCTGGGGATCGTGGACTCGGCCGTCGCCCAGTTGCTGACGTGGTGTGGGATCGAGCCCGACGCTGTCGCTGGGCACAGTTATGGCGAGTTGCCGGCCTTGGCGTACGCGGGGGCCATCTCCTCGACGGATCTCGTGGGTCTGTCCAGGGCCCGTGCCGAGGCCATCCTGTCGCGTGTCGGAGAGGATCCGGGCGCCATGGCTGCCCTGACCCTGCCTCAACGGGATGTGGAAGAGCTGTTGACCGGGCACAAGGACCTGTGGCCCGTCAACTTCAACGCCACGAACCAGACGGTGGTGGGCGGCACGACTCCGGCCATCGACGCGCTGGTCGTCGAGTGCAAGAACAGGAGGATACGGGCCACACGACTGGATGTGGCGTGCGCCTTCCACAGTCCGCTGTTGGAGGGGGCTGACCGCGCCTTCGCCGGCTCCCTGGAGCATGTCGATCTTCAGGAACCACGACTGGCGGTGTGGTCGAACACGACCGCCAAGCCGTACCCGACGGACGAAGCCGCCATCAAAGAGCGGCTGTGCGAACACCTGGTCCGTCCGGTCCGGTTCACCGACGAGTTGCACGCGATGTACGACGACGGCGTGCGCGTCTTCATCGAGGCTGGCCCGGGCACTGCGCTCATCGGTCTGGCTGGCGCCACGCTGCCCTCGGACATCGTCACGGTGCCCACCCAAGACACGGGGGAGCACGGTATGCGCACCTTCTTGCGTGGCCTGGCGCAGCTGGTCGCGTCGGGTCGGACGATCGACGCCGGGAGGCTCTTCTCGGGTAGGCACGTCACCGCGCTGAACCTCGACACGCCCGCCCAATACGCCACCGCCTCCACCACGTGGTTGGTGGACGGCAAAGAGGCGATCCCGATCGCGCAATGGCGTGACCAGGGAGAACAACATCTCATAATCGAAACACGGTCATACTATCCGGACACTTCACGAACTGACCAAGGAGAAGACAACATGTCAGAAACACCCGCCCCATCGGCCCATCCGACGACCGAGCTGGTTCCGCCGCCCGTCGCCGTGGCACAGCCGTTGATGCCCACGCCACAGAACCAGTTGGTCTACACCTACTTGCAGAATCTGCGCGTCATGCTCGACGACCAGCGCGACATCGTTCTCGCCAGCATGGCATATGGGCAAGGTCAGTACTCGATGCCCATGATGGGCGGCGCCGCCCAGATGGCGCCGATGATGCCCATGGCGCCGATGGCGTATATGACACCCATGCCGACGATGGCGCCCACGGCGTACATGGCGCCGCCGCAGCCGATGCCGACGATGCCCCCCATGGCGCCCGTGGCCCCGATGCCAGCCGAGGCGTACCAGCCCATGGCGGCGATGCCGACGGCCACGCCCGTCGCTCAGCCGACGCCGATGCCACCGGCTGCGCCGACCGTGGCGGCTGTCGCGCCTGAGGTCGTGGCGGAGGATGTCACGTCGGCGGTCGCGCAGCTGGCGCCGGATCTTCAGGCCCCCGTGGAGCAGCCAGACGACTCCGTCGGCCCCTCGTCGGCCAGCGTCCTGCCACAGCTCACCGACTTGACCAAGGATCAACTCACGCAAATCATCTTGGATCTGGTCGCCGAGAAGACAGGGTACCCGCCCGAGATGATGGGCTTGGACATGGATCTGGAGGCCGACCTGAGCATCGACTCGATCAAGCGCCTGGAGATCATCGGCGCCTTGGAGGAGAAGGTGGCGCTGCCCACTGACTCCGAGGTCGACGCCGACGCCGCCGACGCCGTCCTGGAGACGCTCGCCACCATCAAGACGCTGAGGATGATGGTGGACTTCCTCCAGTCGATCGACGATCCGAACGCTGCTGCGAGCGCGCCGGTCGAGACGGCGTCTGAGAGTGATCAACCCTCGTCGCAGGTCGAGGCGGCGCCGAGTCGAGTCGAGCAGGCGTCCGTGGCCGAGGAGACACCAGCGGAAGACGTCTCGGCGTCCCCAGCGAACGCGGCCGAGGGGGAGGTCCCCATCACGCGCCTGGTGTGGCGTAGCCATGAGATCCCGTTCTCGGACGAGAGTCGCAGCCTGGACGGGCATTCCGTGGCCGTGACCTCGGGGCGTTTCGCCCAGGGGATCTGCGAGCGGCTCACCGCTGAAGGGGCGACGGCGAAGGTTTTGAAGCCCGGAGACTCGCTGACCGAATCCGACACCGTAGTGTTCGTCGCCGACGACGAGGTCTGGGGGATGAAGGAGTTGTTCACCCTCCTCAAGGGCGCCGACTTGTCTGTCATCGACTATGTGGGCGTCTTCGACGACAGCGCCGGACGGATCCTCGCCGAGCCGGACACGACCGACTTCTCCGCCCTCCAAGGATTCCGTGGATTCATCAAGAGCATGGCCCATGAATACCCGGGCATCCAATGGAAGGTCTGCACCGTCCTGACGCCGTTCGACGAGACCGCTCCCGATGTGATCCTGAGGGAGGTCATGGATCCCGCTATGCGCCCCGACGTGACGTACGATCACGGCAAGAGGTTCCGGTACAAGCAGATGATCGAGGAGCATTCCGACGCGACCCCGTGGGCGGGATTGGACGAGTCCTCGGTCGTCATCTGGCTCGGAGGCGCCCAGGGCATCTCGACGCACCTCATGCAGAGGATGGCGTCGCAGATGCCGTGCCACTACGTCCTCGTCGGCCGTACTGAGCGAAACCCAGCCATGGCACAGAAGTACGAGGGTCTTCACACGCGAGACGAGGTGCAGAAGTACCTGATCCAGAGCGAGCACATGAACGACCTGAAACAGATCATCGCCAAGGTGGGGCTCGTCATGAAGGCCATCAGCATCGAGAACGCTCTGGCGAGCATCGCGGCCACAGGCGCCACATGTTCCTACGAGTGTGTCGACGTGTGCGATCCGACCGCCCTGCACGCGTTGGTCGACAGGCTCATCACAGAGAAGGGGCACGTCGATGGTCTGGTCCACGCGGCTGGAGTCCTCGACGACAAGCTCTTCCGCGACAAGTCATGGGAGTCCTTCGAGAAGGTGTATTCCACCAAGGTGGCGCCCTTGCCCGTGATCGCCCAGATCGGCAAGGCCGGCAAACTCATGGTCTTCTTCACCTCCGTGTCAGGGTCTCTCGGAAACCGGGGGCAGACCGACTATGCCGCCGGGAACGACGCCCTCGACATGGCCGCCGAAATCCTGTCCATGCAGTCCGACAGTCTGCGAGTCGTCAGCTTCGCGTTCGGAGGCTGGAAGGGAGCCGGGATGGTCTCTCCCACGCTCGAGGCGGAGATGGGCCGGCGCGGGTTCACCCTCTTGCCCCTCGACAGCGGTGGAGAGGTCTTCATGAACGAGCTGATGGAGGGGCACGAGCCACAGGTCATGATGCTCGGGGGCAATGACGTCCAGATCAATTCCATTGTGGATAAAACCTTGTCCGCGCTTGGCTGAGCGACGAATGACGAAGAGGGAAAGAGATGCCTGCGAAAAAGAAGGTCTTTGAGACTGCCATTGTCGGAATGTCGGTGTATTGCCCCGGCGCCAAGGATCTACGAGAGTTCTGGAGAAATCTCTCCGGGGGAGTGGATTCCATCACCCATTGCCCTGAGAATGTCATCGAACCGTTCTACTTCGGCGCCAAAGACAATCTCCAGCCCGATGTGTTCTATTGCGATCGTGGAGGATTCACGGACCGGGCGATGGTCGACCCGGTGCGTTTCGGGATCCTTCCACTGGCCGCCGAAGGGTTGGACCCGGATCAGATGATCTCGCTGCTCCTTGTCGAGGCAGCGCTCAACGATGCGGGGATACCTGACAATGGCGTGTCCCTCGACAAGGCCTCGGTCATCATCGGACGCGGGAACTTCTCGAGTGAGGCCCAGTTGCGCGGGGCTGCGGTCGTCCGCCTGGCCCTGGAGATGACGAAACTGCTGAAGAACGCCTTGCCCGACATGCCCGACGAGGACTTGGTGCGGATCAAGAAGGCGTACCAGGCCTCCTATGGACGCTACCAGGGCGACACGATGACTGCCATGATCCCGAACCTCGTGGCCTCCATGGTGGCCAACCAGTTCGACATGCATGGGCCGGCGTACACGGTCGACGCGGCGTGCGCCAGTGGGATCGTCGCTCTCGACCAGGGCATCTCCTTGCTGCAGACCGGCCAGTCGGATGTCGTCGTGGTCGGCGCCCTGCATCCCCCGCAGTCGTCCGTGTTCTGGAGCGCGTTCAACCTCATGGGCGCGATGTCACGGTCGGGTCAGACGTCTCCGTTCAGCCAAGACGCCGATGGTCTTCTGATCGGCCAAGGCGGTGGGTTCTTGGTGGTCAAGAGTCTGGAGCGTGCGCTGGAGGACAATGACCGCATCTATGCCGTGATCGAGGGGACGGCCTCCGGATCGGACGGCGGCGGGCATTCGGTCTTCCTCACCGATGTGAACGGACAGGTCCGCGTCTTGACGGCGGCATGGGAGAAAGCCCAGATGGACCCCCATCAGGTGACCTATGTGGAGACCCATGGCACGGGCACGGTCGTGGGAGACGCCACGGAGTTGGAGGCGCTGACGCGCGTGTTCGGAGACAGCTCTGTGCGCAAGGCCTATCTGGGTTCTGTGAAGTCGAACATCGGACACCTCATGCCGGCCGCGGGAACGATGGGGCTGATCAAGACCGCGTTGTCTCTGTACCACCGGCAGATACCACCGACCCTGCACTGCGAGAAACCCTTGAAGCAGATGGACGACTCACGATTCGAGCCAGCTCAGACCCTCATCGATTGGGACGAGTCCGAGATGCCGCTCGTCGCCGCCGTGGACTCCTTCGGGTTCGGTGGAATCAATTGCCATGCCGTCATGACGGGTTATCACGAGCCGGAGGACCAAGCGAGACGGTACAGGGCTGACAGGAGGCGGTTCTCCATGGCGAGCGCCATCGCCATCGCGGCGCCCACCCGCGAAGGACTGCTGTCGAGGATAAAAGAAGAGTGTTTCACCAATCAGGTGAATCCGCTGATCGGTCGGCCTGGAGATTCTCACCGCTTGGTGATCTTTTCCCCGTCTGAGGAGCGGTTCCAGCTCGCCGCCAAGATCGTGGAAGAGGGAAAGCCATGGTTGGGTCGCAATGACATCTGGTACACCGACAAGCCATTGATCAGCCAGGGTGGCAAGGTTGTCTTCATGTTCCCCGGGTGGGACACGACAGGCGGCGTGGAGCACGACTCGATCACAGACGAGTTGAATGTGGAATGGGTGGAATACCCCGCAGATGACGAATCGGCGAGGCAGGCGGTCGACCATTTCGCGACCTCCATGCAGGTCCATGCCGCGTTGGAGAAGACCGGAATCGAGGCGGACTACTACGTCGGTCACAGCGTCGGCCAGTGGCATGCCGCCAGGGCCGAGGGCATCCTGGATGACTCTTTCGACTCGATATCCGGGGACTTCGGTCGAGATCCCGCCTCCCTGGTGGACGTCGACAAGCTCAATGCGATTCCCGACTGTTCCTACGTCGCCGTCTTCGGTGACTCCCAATCGGAGAAGATCAATGACCTCGTCGTGTCGGTGGGCGACATCACCCTCATCACGGACAATTGCCCTAAGCAATGCACATTCTGCGTCTTCGGCGAGGAGCCGTTGCGTCGTTTCACTCAGGGATTGTCGGCGGCGTCGATCCAGTATCACATCTTGGGCTTCAACAGCGTGATCCACACCCCCTACGCGGAGTCGGTGACGCACTTCTCGGAGACGGTGAATGGCACGCTCGTCGTCCACCCGGCGAAGAAGCCGATCTGGTCATCCACGTCGATATCCCAGGTCGATGACCGGCAAGAGTCGGTCGTCGACGATATCGTAGCGGGCGTGCTCTTCAAACCGATCATGTTCCGACAGACGATTGAGAAGATGTACAAAGAGAGCCAGGCCCGGGTCTTCATCCAGGTGGGGGTCGGATCGTTGCCGAACTTCGTGGATGACATCTTGGAGGGACAGGATTTCGCGGCGATCGCCTCTGTCACGCCACTGCGGGATTCCATCGACCAAATGCGTCGTGTCCATGCCCTCATGTACATCATGGGGGGGCCTGCCGATCTGACGTTCATGGGCATGCCGCTGGGGTATCAGAAGTTCAAGAGTATCTACTTCCTCCCTAAGGGATCTTTGCTGCGGACCAATCTGGACACCTTGGACGAGGTCATGGGGGAGTACGTCGCGACGAAAGAGGCGGTCGCCTCCCAGGCTGCTGAGAAGGAGATGGCCGATCGCTTGGAAGCCGAGCGCGAGACCCTGTCGACGCAGTTCGATTCGGAGCGTCAAGCCATGGCGGCCCAGTTCGATGTGGAGCGTCAGGCGCTCATGAAGGCGGCCAGCGTGGCATCACCCATGCCGGGGCCCATGCCCGTGAACTCCTGGGGGATTCCTCGACGGGGATTCACCAGGTACGATACGTGGCCCACCCCTGTGGCGGCGCCGGTCTCGGTTCCTCTGCCCGGGCCAGGCGGTGTGCCGACGGGCTTCACCAACTCTGCGGCGCCTGCCACACCCATGCCGCCCATGGCGCCCATGACGCCGATGGCATCCACGATGGCGCCGGTTGCCCCCGTGGCCCCTGTGGCTCCCGTGGCGACGATGGCGCCTGTGGCACCCGTGGCGATGGCGCCGTCGACGCAGCCCCCGACGGTGGCGCCAGCCGTGCCCGAGACGGTGGCGCCAGCCGTGCCCGAGACGGTGGCGCCAGCGGCGCCCACGACGACGCAATCGTCGCAGACTGCTGGGACTCCGACGCTGACGACTCCTGTCGAGACCGCCAAGGCCCCGTCCGCTCCTGCGGTGTCGACCCAGGCTCCTGCTGCTCGCCCGTCGACCCAGTCCTTCGTCAGGCGTGCTGGGACCCGCTTCGAAGTCCCCATCGACCTCAGCCTTGAGACTCATCCGTATGTCGCCGACCACTCCGTCGTCCGGCAGCCCGATGACTGGCCGTACAAGGACGACAATTATCCGGTCGTTCCACTGACGATGACCATCGAGCTGATGGCGGAGATCGCGCAGGCGCAGGTTCCGGACCTGAAGGTCCTGCAGATCGGTCCGTTGATCGCGATGAGCTTCATCCCGCTCAATGAGCCGTTCCACGAGACCGTGAAGGGGTTCTGGAAATCCGACTTCACCGTCTCCCTCTCCATCGCGGGATTCATCCAGATGGACGTCACGTTGGGGGAGGAGTTCGCGGAACCTCCTGTCGAGTTCATCGAGCAGTTGATCAAGGATTTGGGACCCGATGTCATGGAGCCTATCCCTGCCGACTACCAATACACGGAGTACTCCTTCCACAGGCAGCGGTATTGGTCCCTCATCGAGTCGAAGAGATTCACCAAGTATGGATTCCAGAACGTCGTGACCAAGCGCGAAGGGAAGGGATCGATGCTGGACCAGAGCGGCCAGATGATCGGTCTCTACCTTCACCTCTACGAAGACTCGAACAAGGTCTCCTTCCCAGTCCGGCTCCGGTCGCTCACCTTCTATCAGGACTTCCGCGACCAGGAGGGGATTTTCGACGCCTATTGCGTCATCCGTCAGCTGAACGACATGTTCATCACGGCCGACTTGGCGTACCTGCGCGATGGCCGGGCATGGGCGATCGCTCGTAGCTGGGTGAACCAGCGCACGGGTCTGGACACCGACATGTGGCGTGTGATCATGCACCCCGACAGAGACCTCGTCGCGAAAGAGATCGCCGAGGGCGTGTACTGGTACACCCTGAAAGATCTCAAAGGCACGGCCAGGTACTTCCCCTACCTTCGCTATCTCACCACCGAAGAGAGGTACCGCGCCTTGGCGATGACCAATGAGGATGCTGTGATCAATTTCGTGGCGGGCCGCGTGGCGGTGAAGGACGGCGTGCGATCTTTCGTGACGAAGGATCCCAAGCACATGCTGTATCCCATCGAGGTGTCCTTGCTCAAGGACGAGCGTGGGAAGCCGTATGTCCGGTATCGTGAATCCTTGCCCTTCGACCAAGAGGTCGAAGTGTCTCTCGCGCACACAGGCGCGAATGCCGTCGCGGCTGTCAGCGACCATCCTGTGGGCGTCGACGTGGAGAAGATCGCACCCAAAGACCCCGAGTTCTGGAGCCGAGTGCTCACGGAATCCGAGAAGGCGCTCCTCGCCACGATGAGCGACACCGTCACGGGCGCTATGCGCTTCTGGGTGGCCAAGGAGGCGTACTCGAAGATGCTGGGCACAGGCCTGGGAGGGGACCCGAAGAAGTTCGTCGTCACCAAGCTTGACGGTGACGACCTGTACATCGGCGACACCAAGATCACCACCATGGTCTACGACACTGACTACGTGGTGGGCTGGACTGACACGACCAAGAGCGGAGGCCACTGACATGACGGAGATCACACCAGGCGTTCACGTCCAGAAAGACCAAGTGCTGGCTGACCTGATCGATTACCTCAAACAGATGTTGGGCGCAGACGTCGTCGACATGCTCCAGGTGACCGGACGCACGCGAGTCTTCACCGAGTTGCAGTTGAACAGCATCGACTTGGTCCGATTGAGCGAGCTCATCGATGAGAAGTACCCGGTCTCGGAGCAATTGGTCGGGATGTTCGCGGACAGGCCATTGGTCACGTTGGCCCGCCTCACCATGTCAGACATAGCCGAATTCATCTGTCATGCCTTGGGTTGACATTCAAGGCGAGAGGTTCTTCTATCGCATCCTCAACGCAGATGGCCTCGACACAGTCGTGATGATTCACGGATTGTTCGCGAATCACACGGTGTTTTATCGATGCGGCGCGAAGACCCTCGCTGACAAGGGGTACCGCGTGGTCATGTTCGACCTGCGCGGGCACGGGCTCAGCGACTCCTCCGATTGGGGCTACGGCCTGTCGGACATGACGCAAGACTTGTTCGACGTCATGGACGCCCTCGGTATCGACACCGCCCATCTCGTGGGGTACAGCGTCGGCGCCGTCATCGCCCTGAAAGCGATGTTGATGTGCCCGGACAGGATCAGTTCCCTGGTTCTCATCGAGACGTTCGGCATGAAGCAGAGCGATCTGGACACCATGCCCTCCGACCAGGAGGGGATCGACAGGTCGTTCGACATCTACGTCGCCGCGACGGGGCTCAAGCTCACGGACAAACAGAAGGGCGACTATCAGCAGCGAGTCGAGGCGTTGGCCCAGGCCGGCGCACGCGAGTCGCTGATGGAAGACGTCGACTTCATCACCAACGAGAAACTCGACACGATCCATAAGCCCGTCCTGTTCCTGGGTGGGAAGCAGTCGCCGTATCGGGACGATCAGATCCTGGCGGCCAGTCGTGTCCCCGGCGCACAGCTGAAGATGGTGAAAACCGGTCATTACCTGCCGCTCACGCAGGAGGCCTGGCTGAAGCATCACCTCGTGTCCTTCTTCCCAGACCCCGCCCCCGTCCAGTCCCATCGGCTCTTCGCCCATCACGCGGACGATCCCAACGATCTCGAAGGATTCTGGGAGCATGCTGACGCCGCAACCGAGCAGCCGGCCATTCGCATCGATGGTCTGTGCGTGTCGTATGGCGACGTGCAGGCGGTCAAGGGCATCAGTTTCAGCGTGGAGGAAGGGGCGTTCTTCGCCTTTCTCGGGATCAATGGCGCGGGAAAGTCGTCCACGATCAAGTGCCTGACTACGTTACGACGCCCGTCGGGAGGCCAGGCCATGGTGGCGGGCCATCTCCTGGGACGGGACAACGAGGCGATCCGTCGAAGCATCGGCGTGGTCTTCCAGTCCGCGCTCCTCGACCCTCGGCTCTCCGTCAAGGAGAACTTGCATGTACGGGCACGCCTCCACGGACTGGATCGACACATCCGCGACGATCGCATCGACGAGCTCGTCACCCTTCTCGAGATGGGGGGTTTCATCGATCAGCAGTATCGTCACCTGTCCGGCGGGCAGCAGAGGCGCGCCGACATCGCCAGGGCCCTCATCCACAAGCCCGACATCCTCTTCCTGGACGAGCCGACGGCGGGATTGGACCCGCATGGCCGTGAGCAGGTCTGGCAAGCCATCTCTGACGTGCGCGACCACGAAGGAATGACCGTCTTCCTAACCACGCACTACATGGAAGAGACCGAGAAGGCGGACATGGTGTGCATCATCGACGCCGGAGAGATCGTCGTCCAGGGCACGCCCGAGTACTTGCGTCACAGGTTCGCGTCCTCCCACTTGAGCGTGCGTTTCTTGGACGAGGCCACGGGGGTGAAACGCTTGGCGAAGTTCTTCCCTGAGGTGGAACTGTCTCCCGGCCACGCCCCAGGCGACCCCGTTCGCTTCCCCGTGGAGTCGACGGACAAGGTCAAGTGGATGCTTCCGTACATCTGGGACCAGATCGAGGATTTCGAGTTCCGGCACGGGTCCATGGACGATGTGTTCCTCCAACTGACCGGCCATAGCGGAGATGGGATGACCACTGCTGACGACGCCGGTGGATCACGTGGCACACGCCCACGTGGTGGAAAGGGATCGGTGGCTCAATGACGTCCATTCTGACCCTTCTTCGCCGCAATCTCACCCTTTTCTGGCGAGACAAGCTGTCGCTGCTCTTCGCCTTGGTGTCGCCCATCGTGATGTTCCTGCTCTTCTTCCTCTTCTTCAGGAACATGGCGGCGGATCTCGTCGTCGCCACCGTCGGAGGAGGGATCACTCGATCCGACGCCTATGTCGTGTGCGACGCCTGGATGTTCGCCTCGGTGGCGTCGTTGGCGACGTTCAGCTCGTCCTTGGGGATGCTGACGGCGTTCGTCGAGGATCGTGTCACAGGGCGGTTCTCGGATTATCTGGTGACCCCCGTCCAACGCTGGAAGGTCGCCGTCGCGTACGTCCTCGCGACCGTCATCGCGTCCTTCGTCCTGTCCACCATCTTGACGGCTTTCGGTCAGGCATGGGCGTGGTTCCACGACGAGCCGCTCATGTCGTTCCAACAGTTGGTCGCGTGCATGGGCGCGGTGCTGGTGTCCTGCCTGGTCTTCTGCTCGTTCAACATCTTCTTGGCCACGTTCACGGCGACGCAAGGCGCCTATAGCGGGTACTCCGTCCTGATGGGCACAGCCCTCGGGTTCCTCTCGTTCTGTTACGCCCCGCCGACCGAACTGAGCGACCGTCTGGTCTCCATCCTCAGCGTCTTGCCGTTCGCGCAGGCCGCGTCGATCATCCGACATCCCGCGATGGAGCCATCGTTGTCGAATCTGCTGAACCGGATACCCGCCGGCTCGTTGCACGACAGCGCTCACGACACGATCATGCACGCCCTCGGTGGACAATTGTCCTTGAATGGGCAGATCCTGGGCACTCCCACCATGTTCGGCATCCTCCTGGGATTGGCCGTGGTCTTGGGCGCCCTCACCTCGTGGCGATTGGGCAGAGTCATCCGCTGACGCGGCCCCAAGCCTTGTCCTGATCGGGGTTCCGTCTTCGGTCGATGCTGGTGATCCGCGTGGGTTACAGTAGTGCTATGAGTCAGCCCGGGATGTTGCGATCGAAAAAGGCGCTGAGCCACGTGATCGCCACAGCACGGGCCTTCGGTGGATTCACCGTGGTTCTGACGAAGCGCCACAAGATCGTGTACGCCTCGCCCTTGGCGCGCAGCCTCGTGCCGCATGACCGGGGGGTCTTGGTCCATCCCGACCTGACACAGGTGGCGGACGAGGCATGGGTCACCCGTGAGCACATCACTCGCTCATGCCATGCGACGTCCCTGGGGTCCTACCAGGAGATCGTGATCCAAGCCGAGGTGGTGGAGACCTACTGGATCCTGCTCAGCGTCACCGACCGGACGGACGAGGTCCGCGCCGTGCAGATCCGCCGCGATTTCGTCTCGAACATCGGACACGAGTTGCGCACGCCCGTGACATCGGTGGGGTTGATCGCCCAAGCCCTCCACTCCTGCGCCAGCGATCCGGGCGCTGTGGAGCACTTCGCGCTCCGGTTGGACAAGGTGGCCCGCCGGCTGGAGAAGCTGGCCGACGGGATGCTGGCGCTCGCCCACGTGCAGGACACGGCGCCTGCCCAACCTGTGACTCAGATCTCCGTCGCGGAGTGGATCGGCAAGGCCGTGTCCCAGGCCATCGAGACCGCCCGTATCCAAGGGGTGAAGCTGAAGACGAAGAAAATCGTGGACCATGTGGTCGAGGGGGACGAGGACGCGCTCGTCACAGCCTTGGAGAACCTCCTGTCCAACGCCATCCACTACTCGCCCAAGGGGTCGCGCGTGGTCGTGTCCTCGCAGATCGATGAGGCGGACGGGACGGTCAGCGTGCATGTCATCGATCAGGGGATCGGCATCGCCCCCGACGACCAGGATCGGATCTTCGAACGCTTCTATCGGGCCGACCAGGCGCGTTCCCGCCGATCCGGCGGCACGGGACTAGGATTGGCAATAGTGAAACATACTGCTTTGGCGCACGGCGGGGGTGTGAGCGTGGACAGCCACCAAGGGTCGGGGTCGACCTTCACGATCACCCTGCCCCTGGCTGGCACGGGGCGTTTCATAGCCGCGAACGAGGAAGGCGAACGATGACGCGACTGTTGCTGGTGGAGGACTCCGACGATGTTCGCGAGACCCTCGCCTACCTGCTGAGGCGGGAGGGGTACGAGGTGCGCACGGCGTCCGACGGACGCAAGGCGCTCGATGAGTTCGAGAAGCATGTCCCGGACGTGATCGTGCTGGATGTGATGATCCCGGAACTGAGCGGCGTCGACGTCTGCCGGACGATCCGGCTGAGCTCGGATGTGCCGATCATCATGCTGACCGCGAGGGTCGCCGAGGCTGACATCGTGGTGGGTCTGGAGTCCGGGGCGGACGACTACGTCACCAAACCCTTCTCCACTCCCGAGTTGTTGGCACGCCTGAGGTCCGTGCTTCGCCGACATCGGGACTCCGAGCCTCACGACGCCGTGTTGAGCGGCGGCGGGATCCTCATGGACGTGGAGCGTCACCGGGTGGTCGTCGACGGTCGCGCGGTCGACATGCCGTTGCGTGAGTTCGAGTTGCTGGAACTGCTCATGCGCAACATCGGTCGGGTCCTGACGCGTCGTCAGATCATCGAGCGGGTCTGGGGGGCGGACTACTTCGGGGACACCAAGACCTTGGACGTCCACGTGCGACGATTGCGGGCGAAGATCGAGGTGGACCCCGCGCATCCTCTGCGGTTGCTGACCGTACGGGGTCTGGGGTACCGCCTCCAGGAGTGACCCGCTCGCCGCCCTGGAGTCGTGTCGATGGCGCGGGCTGGAGAAAAGCCCTACAGTAGGCAGGGTGACTGATCATTGGTTCGATAACTTCTTCACTGCGCCGAACGCCGCTCCCGCGAGCCTGGCCTTCGGGCAATTCACACTCGCCCACCTGGTGACGCTGGCCGTCCTGGCGGTCGGGGTGGCCGCTCTCGTGTGGGCGTACGTGAAGGCGGACACGACACGCAGGCGGACCATGCGCCTCGTCGTCGGGATCTCAGTGTTGCTGCTCGAACTCGTCCTCCGCCAGGGAATCTTCCTCGCGTTGGACATGTACACGCCCGACATCCTCCCGTTGCACGCCTGCGCCGTGGTGACCTTCTGTGTGTTCATCGACTCGGTCAAGGCGAACTCCTGGACGCGGGAGTTCATCTACGCCGTCGGCACGTGGGGGCCCCTGTGCGCGGTCATCTTCCCCAACTGGGACCAACAGCCCATCTTCAACCTCTACACATGGCAGGCGTTCATCATCCACGCCTTGCTGTTCGCGTACGCCCTCATGATCATCGTGAGCAAGGAGTTCAGGCCGAGCGCGAAGAACCTGTGGAAGGTGGTCATCATCATGGCGGTGTTCGTGACCGCCTCGATCATCGTCAACACGCGACTGGGAACCAACTTCTGGTTCCTGAACACAGGCGCTCCCGGTTCGCCGTTGCAACCGATCCAAGATCTGGCCGGTCCGGCCTATCTGCCCGTGCTCGCCGTCCTCGTCGCGATCCTGTGGACCATCATGTATCTGCCATGGCGTCATCGCCGGGGATCGGGAAAGCGTCCTTCCACCTCTGCCTCGTGAGCCGCCGCCAGGCGCGCGACGTCGGGATGTCGCGACCGGTGGCCACGTAGAACAGCGTCGAGTCGTCGAACAGGCACTCGCTCTGCTCGTCGAAGGCGTCGCGCGTTCCGACGATGACGAGCTCGTCCCCGACACGCAGTTCGACGTCGTCGCCAGGCAAGGTGATGACCTCGCCGGATCGGATCAGCATCAAGGTCATGGCCGCGATGGACGTCTCGTGGTCTTGGGGGGAGCGGAAGATCGCGCCCAGGACGAGGCTACGGTGCTTGAGCCAGCGCGCCACGGTGGGGGTCTGTGTCGCGCCGATCCAGAGCCGTCGAGGCATGGGCGCCTGTGTTCCGATACGGGTGACCAGCCGTGTGGTCAGATTCTGGCTGACCTGGTCGTCCGCCTGCATCAGATCCGTGATGAACCCCCACAGCCGCGGCGTGATGATGTTGGCCACGGCCCTTTGGGCGACCAACTGCGGCGGGAAGAAGACCGAGTCGGGGCACAGGGCGTCCAACAAGGGGAGATGGGAGTGGGACTGCTGGCGCACCACCAGGAAGACCTGAGGGAAGGCGGCTCGAAGATGAGCGGCCAGGGCCAGGTTCACGGTGTCGGACTCCGCGCCGGCGATGACCGCGTCGAACCGATCGTAATCCGGGTCCTCGCTGGGGCCGACCTGGCACACCTCGTACCCCTCGGCCGACAGGTCCTGGGCGATCTCCTCGCCGAACTGGTCGTCGGAGACGATGAGCCACCGGGTCGCCTTCGAGTGCTGACGCAGGGGCGGCAGTTCGGCCCTCTCGCCGGCCATCAACCAGGTGATGAGTCGGTAGGTGTGGGGGTGCTGCAGAGCCAAGATGAGGAAATTCCCATAGTCCTCGAAGGGATTGATGATCGCCTGCGGAGCGAAATCCGCCATGAACTGCGCGGTGCGTCTCGATGAGGCGCGCGCGATGACGGGGAGATTGGGACGCAGGAGGGAACAGGTCATCAGGACCTGCAGGTTGACCTCCTCGTTGCCCGTCATTGCCAGCACCGCCTCACAGTCGGGGTGTCCCATGCCGGCGAGCCCGAGGAAGGACGGGCTTCTGGCATCGCCGCACACGCCCGGGATCTCCTGGAGCATCATGTCGGTCGACAGTCTCTCCACGGCGACGCTCTGGGCGTCCAGGACGACGATGCGCCTGCCGAGGCTGTCCAGCACGCGGGCGACCGACCGGCCGATGTATCCGTACCCCACGATGATGGTGAAGGGCTGACGGATGTGCGAGATCGTGCGTCGCACCGTCTGCGCGTTACGGGTGGCGTTGAAGGCCGAGTCCTGGAGCAGGGACATCAGACGCGCGATGGTGTACGCCCATCCCAGCACCGAGGTGTAGATGAAGAAGACGATCCACCAGCGTTGCTCGATGGAGAACTCGTGCGGGACCTCTCCGAATCCGATGGTGGTGGCCGTGTAGGAGAACACGTAGAACGCTTCGAAGGCGCTCAACCGGCCCGATGTGCCGTCCGGCTGGGGGACGCCCGGCATGAGCGACAGCCCCAAGACGGCGATCGTCATCACCCCGATGAGCAGGATCAGGGGAAGCCTCATCTTGCGCAGGACGATGAAAATCGTCGTCATGTAGGGGATCTCGGACGGGATGGCCACCGAC
Organism: Propionibacteriaceae bacterium; assembly: GCA_009780915.1. GTDB lineage: Bacteria > Actinomycetota > Actinomycetes > Propionibacteriales > Propionibacteriaceae > WQYJ01. The sequence continues at coordinate 8,662 of WQZD01000019.1, read as the reverse complement.
GCGAGTTGGAGTTGACGCGGCCTCACGGGCGCACGTCGCGGGGGACGGGGACGAGGCATCAGCGTCGACGGAAAGAGGAGGTCTCGACGACGAGCAGGACCACGGACACGATGTTTGCGAACAGGGCGCCGCCCGACAGCGACACCACGGTCGACATCTGCTGCTGCGTGATGGGGCTCGTGGACGCCTGTGCGATGGTGTACAGGATGGCCGAGGCGATGAGCTGGATGTCCGCGACGAGGGAGGTCGCGAGGTGGATGGCGCCGATCTGCGTCCTGTCACCCAGCTTCAGCACGGTCGCCACTAAACCGACGACGATCGCGGAATAGAGTTCGATGGACGAGTGATCCAGCGGGTCTCCGATGTCACCGACGAAGAAACCGAAGTTCAATGTCGCCGCCAGGAGAACGAAGAAGCCGAAAAAAACCTTCTCAAGACTCATACGGACAACCTATCACGTCTACCCGCGAAGACGATAACAGACATGGATGCGGCCGGGCGCCGGTGTCGGTCACATGTGCGCGTCCGGCACGCCCGTCTTGCGCAGCACGCTGGAGAGTTTCTCCGCGGCCGCCACGACAGCGGGGGCGTGCAGTCGCCCGGGGGTACGAGTGAGCCTCTCCATGGGGCCCGAGACGGACACCGCGGCGATGATCTTCCCTGAGGGGGATCGCACGGGGGCCGACACGGAGGCGACTCCCGCCTCCCGTTCCGCCACTGATTGCGCCCAGCCTCGATGACGGACCGTCGCCAGAGTCTCGGCGGAGAAATGGGCTTGGATGAGACCGCGCTGGATGCGGTCGGGCTCTTCCCAGGCCAGGAGGACGTGGGCCGCCGAACCGGCTTTCATCGACAGTTGGGCCCCGACGGGGACGGTGTCGCGCAGGCCCGACGGGCGCTCGGAGGCTGCCACGCAGATCCGGACGTCGCCTTGGCGGCGGAACAACTGAGTGGATTCCCCCGTGATGTCGCGCAACCGTGCGAGGACAGGTCCCGCCGTCGCCAGCAGTCGGTCCTCGCCCGCGGACTGGGCCAGCTCGGCCAGGCGTGGCCCCAGGACGAAACGACCGTTGAGATCCCGTCCGACCAGGCGATGATATTCCAGGGCGACGGCCAGCCGATGAGCGGTCGGGCGGGCCAATCCAGTCACAGACACCAAACCGGCAAGGGTCATGGGTCCAGATTCGAGGGCGGTGAGCACTGAGGCGGCTTTGTCGAGTACGCCAACACCTGATGATACGTCCATATGCTGATACTAGCGTCTTGGAATGTGAGAAGTCTAGTGGAATAGTAGGTGACCGCTGAAAGGAGAGCAATGCCCCGCACATTGAGTCAGAAAGTCTGGGACGCGCATGTCGTCTCACGAGGGTCGGATGGGGAGCCGGATCTGCTGTATATCGATCTGCACCTGTGTCACGAAGTGACCAGTCCCCAGGCCTTCGACGGTCTGCGGATGGCCGGTCGACGCGTCCGTCGCCCCGATCTCACCCTGGCCACCGAGGATCACAACACCCCCACCCAGGACATCATGGCGCCGATCGCCGACCCCGTCTCACGCCTCCAGATCGAGACGTTGAGGAGGAACGCCGAGGAGTTCGGCATCCGACTCCATCGCCTGGGCGACAAAGACCAAGGGGTGGTCCATATCATCGGGCCGCAACTGGGCGTCACCCAACCGGGGATGACCATCGTCTGTGGGGACTCCCACACCTCCACCCACGGGGCCTTCGGAGCGCTGGCCTTCGGGATCGGCACCTCGGAGGTCGAGCATGTCATGGCGACCCAGACCCTGCCACAGGCCATACCCAAGACGATGGCCGTGACGGTGACCGGGCGTATGCCGGACTCCGTCACCGCCAAGGATCTGATCTTGGCCCTCATCTCCCGTGTCGGAACCGGGGGTGGCGCCGGGTACGTGGCCGAGTACCGTGGGGAGGCCATCGAGGCGATGTCCATGGAGGGCCGTATGACGATCTGCAACATGAGCATCGAGTGGGGCGCTCGCGCGGGGATGGTGGCGCCCGACCAGACGACGTTCGACTATCTGAAAGGCCGTCCCCACGCGCCCGAAGGACAGCTCTGGGACGAGGCGGTGGCGTACTGGTCCACTCTGGCCTCCGACCCGGACGCCGTCTTCGACAAGGAGATCGTCATCGACGCGACCACGCTGACCCCCTTCGTGACCTGGGGGACGAACCCAGGACAGGGAGTGGGCATCGGCGACACGGTGCCGGCGCCGTCCGACTTCCAGGGAGCGGACGCTCAATCAGCCGCCGAGCGTGCTATCGCGTACATGGGTCTCACCCCGGGAACGCCGATGCGCGACATCCCCATCGACACGGTCTTCTTAGGATCGTGCACGAACGGACGGATCGAGGACCTGCGCCTGGCCGCCAGCGTGCTGAAAGGCCGGAAGGTGGCGGACGGAGTACGGATGCTCGTGGTCCCCGGATCGGCCCGTGTGCGGCTCCAAGCCATGGAGGAGGGCCTCGACACGGTCTTCCTCGACGCTGGGGCGCAGTGGCGTGAGGCCGGGTGCTCGATGTGTCTGGGGATGAATCCCGACACGTTGTCTGAAGGAGAGCGTTCGGCGTCGACATCCAACCGCAATTTCGAGGGCCGTCAAGGCAAGGGCGGTCGTACCCACCTCGTCTCACCCGCTGTGGCTGCGGCCACGGCGGTCACCGGACATCTGTCGGCGCCGTCCGACTTGTGAGGAGTGCCATCATGGAAAAATTCACCACACACACCGGAATCGGTGTGCCCCTGCGCAGGTCCAATGTGGACACGGACCAAATCATCCCGGCCGTCTATCTGAAGAGGGTCGCGCGCACCGGATTCGAGGACGGGCTGTTCTCCGCATGGCGGAAGGATCCGGACTTCGTCCTGAACCGACCCGCGTACACCCATGGGTCGATCCTGGTCGCAGGTCCGGAGTTCGGGACAGGATCATCCCGCGAGCACGCGGTGTGGGCCTTGATGGACTACGGGTTCGCCGTCGTGATCTCACCACGGTTCGGCGACATCTTCAAGGGCAACGCGGGCAAGGCGGGTCTGCTGACTGCGGTCGTGGACGATCACACCGTGGCCAAGCTGTGGGACGCGCTTGACGCTGACCCGGGCATGACCCTCACCGTCGATCTGGAGACCCGGACCATCCAGGCGGGCGCCCAGACCTACCCCTTCCTGATCGACGACTACACCCGTCATCGCCTGCTCAACGGACTCGACGACATCTCGGTCACCCTGTTGAAAGAGCAGGAGATCTCACGGTTCGAGGCTGATCGTCCGCCGTTCCTGCCGACGATTCTGCCTGTGCGCACAGCCGACTGAGGCGCACGCAGCGATCTGTGTCATCCATGGCGGGCGCCCTGTGTGAGGAGGATCCCGTCGTCTGCTCGCACGACCGCCCCCTGATCGAGGGGGCGGTCGCGGATGAGGCTGAGGGGGGGACGCTCAATCTCATCGGGTGGAAAGATGGTGTCGGTCTCGATGCCGCCTGACTGTGGACGTCATCCACAGGCCTGCGACCACCATGATGGATCCTGCGAACAGAACCCCGAAGGGGAACTGCTGGCTCTCCACCACGGCGCCTCCCGTCGGGACAGTCGGCACGACAGTCACGTCGAACGACGTCTCGACCCATCCCGAAACCTCACCGGTCAGTCTCACGACGTGTGCGCCGATCGACATGCTGGACGGCACGGTGAACGAGATGCTCACCATACCTTGGTCGTCCGCCGGGCCGCACCCGAGACTCAGGGAGTCGTCGGGCATCGTCAGACACACCTGCTCGCCCTGATTGAAGGGGTAGCCCGTGACGGTTTGCGTCTCCATGGGGTTCAGCGTGGGATACGCCACCTCGATGGTCAACACTTGAATAGTGACCTGTGTCGGACTGGACGGGTTGCCCGCCTTGCTGGTCACCGACACGTTCACGACTGTCCCGGGCTCCAGAGGAGTGGTGGGGTGACAGGCGAACGTGCCATCGTCGCCGACCTGGACGTTGTCGCATCCTGGGATCGTCGCACCCGAGGAGTCGGTGACGTGGACGGTGCCGCCCGCGTCGGCTGTGCCCGAGATCTCGGTTCCATTGGTCGGATTGACCGTCGGCGCCGCCGGTGTGGAGGTGTCCAAGAACGCCGTGACAGGTGTCGAGGAGTTTCCAGCCGGGTTGGTCGCCGTCACACTGATGGTTCCAGACGGCATGCCGGACGGTGTCGGGACGGACCACGTGCCGTCGGCGTTCACCTGGACGCCTGTGGTCGTGGACCCGTCGGGCCATGTGATGGTCACGGTCGTCCCAGGTTCGTTCGATCCGGGGACGGTCCCGGCCACCCCGGCCTTGTTGGCCTGGGTGATCGTCGCATTCTGCGGAACGGTCAGGTCCAGGGTCGCGGTCGCCGTCGGGGACGTGTTGCCCGCCGGGTCGGTGGCGATCACCGTGATCGGACCGGTGACAGCGTCCGACGGCGTGGTCATCGACCATGAGCCGTCAGGATTGATGGTCGTGCTCGCGGTGGCGGTCGTTCCATTCGTCGTCTTGTACGTGACGGTCACCGTGGTTCCTGGGTTGTTGTTACCCGGGACTGTGCCACTGATCTGCTTCGTGTTGGCAGTGGTGACGGTCGGCTGCTGCGGCGCGGTGACGTCCAGCGTCGCCGTCGCCGTCGGGGACGTGTTGCCCGCTGGGTCGGTGGCGATCACCGTGATCGGGCCGCTGACGGCGTCCGACGGTGTCGATGTCGTCCAGGTGTTCGTCGTGGTGTCCATGGGCACGGTGACGGAGCCTGTGGTCCCATCACTCTTCGGATAGGTGATCGTCACCGTCGTGCCAGGATTGTTCGTCCCTGGGACCGTGCCACTGATCGCCGTCTTGTTGGCCTGTGTGACGGTCGGCTGCGACGGTGGGATGGTGTCCACTGTCAGAGTCAGCGGAGTCGAGGGCGCGGAGACTTGGTTGTACGAGTCGGTCTCCGTCGCCCGGAGCGTATGCGTCCCATTGCCCAAGCCTGGCGCCGGGACGGGGCAGGTCCACGTCTTGGCGGGGGTGACCGTCGTGGTGCAGACGGTTGCTCCTTGGGCGTCCTTCACTGTGATGGTGTCTCCCGGCGTGGTGCCGGTGCCGCTGAGGGTTGGGGTCGCGGTGTTCAGATCAGCGTTGCTGCCAGGCATGGTGATCGTCGGCGCCGGAGTCGCCTGGACGAACGTGACATTCTGCGGAGAGTCGAAGATGTCCGTCGTGCCGAGCATGGCGTGCAGAGCGACAGTCTCGCCCGCCGTGTCGGTCAGTGTCGCTGTCGCGACACCGTCCGGCCCCGTCGTGGCGCTGGGGACCAGGACGCCCGTCGATGTGGGACTCGTGCTGAAAGTCACCACCACTCCGGCGACCGGGTTGCAGAACTCGTCGGTGATGAGAGCCGTCGCATGAGCCAGTTCGCCGACAGGCAGTTGGGTCTGGTCAACGCTCAGGTTCGTGCCGTGCATGGCGGGATCGGGGCAGACCACGGGTCCGGGGACGGGATCATCCGACTCGAACATGATCGGCACCGGGGAGCCGACGGGCACGCCACGGTACGTAACTGTGGCAGTCGGGTCGGCCAGGGTCGACGAGAAGTGAACTGTGTAGGTTCCGTCGTTGTTGTTGACCACCGGTGTGATCTTCACATCAGGGGTCGAGGCGGAGAACTGGATGTCGGCCAGGTTGAGGTTCGGCAGGAGGTTCCCGGCACTGTCCTTCGCGGTCAATATGCCGGTGTAGAACACCGAGCCGGTGGAGACACGGATCCAGGTGGACTCATCCGCGGGGTTGTCCAGTGGCGTCACCGTGAACGTGGACATCGTGTACGAGAACACGCCCGTGCTGAACGTCACCGAGACAGGGGATCCGGAGACCGTGCCTTGTGGAATGGTGGCGGTGGCGCGGACCGTCTCGGCGGTGGTGTCCGTCAGGGTCGCGGTGGCGATGCCGTCCGTTCCTGTCGTCCCCTTGACCGTCGTCAACGTGCCATTGGTGGGGCTGATGGTGGCGAAGGCCACGGTCGCGCCTGACACGGGGTTGCAGTACTGGTCGGTGATCAGGGCTGTGATCGTGGAGGTGTCGCCCACGCCGAGCTGGGTCGGGCTGGCGGACACATTCGTGCCGGTCTTGGTCGGGTCAGCGCAGGTGATGGGTCCTGGGACGGCGGTGCCGGCCTTGAACGGGATGGGCAGGGCCGTGCCCACCGCCGAGGACTTGTACGTCACGGTGGCGGTGGTGCTGGGGTCGGCCACGGAGGAGGAGTACTTCACCGTGTATGTTCCGTCGTGGTTGTTGACGACCGTGGTGATGGCCACGTTCGCGGAGGACGCCGCGAAAGCGATGTCCGAGACGGCGAGTGTCGGCAACAGGTTTCCATCGGAATCCTTCGCGGTGAGCGTTCCGATGTAGTAGGTGGCGCCGGTGGACGCGGTGATCCATCCGGATTGGTCCGTCGTCGTGACCACAGGGGTCACGGCGAAGGTGGACGTCGTGGAGGAGAACAGTCCTGCGTCGAAGGTCACTGAGACGGGGGATCCGTACACCGGGCCTTGGGTGATGGTCGCGGTGGCTTGGACGGTCTCGGAGACGGTGTCGGTGAGGGTCGCGGTGGCGATGCCATTCGCTCCGGTGGTTCCGATGACAGTGGTGATCACACCACTGGTGGGGGTGACCACACCGAAGGTGACGGGCACGCCGGAGACCGGGTTGCAGTACTGGTCAGTGATCAGCGCTGTGATCGTGGAGGTGTCGTCCACGGCCACCTCCGTCGGGCTGGCGGACACGTTGGTGCCGGTCTTGGTCGCGTCGGGGCAGGTCACGGGTCCGGTGACGGCTGTTCCGGCCTTGAACGGGATGGGCAGGGCCGTGCCCACTGCTGTGGCCTTGTAGGTCACGGTGGCGGTGGTGCTGGGGTCGGCCGCGGTGGAGGAGTACGTCACCGTGTATGTTCCGTCGTGGTTGTTGACGACCGTGGTGATGGCCACGGTGCCACTGGATGCGGCGAACGCGATGTCCGTGAGGGTCAGGTTGTTCAACGGGTTCCCGTCTCCGTCTTTCGCGGTCAGGGTGCCTGTGTAGGTGGAGGCGCCGGTGGAGGCGGTCACCCAGGTGGACTGATCGGACAGGTTGGCCACGGGGGTCACAGTGAAGGTGGACTTCGTGTACGAGAACAGCCCTGCGTCGAAGGTCACCGAGACGGGGGATCCGTACACCGGGCCTTGGGTGATGGTCGCGGTGGCTTGGACGGTCTCGGAGACGGTGTCGGTCAAGGTTGCGGTGGCGATGCCATTCGCTCCGGTGGTTCCGACCACCGTGGTGATCGTGCCACTGGTGGGGGTCACGACACCGAAGGTGACTGTGGCGCCGGAGACCGGGTTGCAGTACTGGTCAGTGATCAACGCGGTGATGGTGGACGTGTCGTCCACGGCCACCTCGGTGGGGTTGGCGGAGACGTTGGTGCCGGTCTTGGTCGCGTCAGGGCAGGTCACGGGTCCGGTGACGGCTGTTCCGGCCTTGAACGGGATGGGCAGGGCCGTGCCCACTGCTGTGGCCTTGTAGGTCACCGTGGCAGTCGGTGTGGCATCGGCGACTGTGGAGGAGTACTGCACCGAGTACGTCCCGTTGCCCGTGTTGGTCACCGAGGTGACCGTCACATCCGTGGTGGATGCCGCGAAGGCGATGTCCGTGAGGGTCAGGTTGTCCAAGAGGTTCCCGTCGCCGTCTTTCGCGGTCAGGGTGCCTGTGTAGGTGGAGGCGCCCGTGGAGGCGGCCACCCAGGTGGACTGATCGGACAGGTTGGCCACGGGGGTCACGGTGAACGTGGACTTCGTGTAGGAGAACAGTCCTGCGTCGAAGGTCACTGAGACGGGGGATCCGTTGACGGTTCCTTGGGTGATGGTCGCGGTGGCTTGGACGGTCTCGGAGACGGTGTCGGTGAGGGTTGCGGTGGCGATGCCGTCAGCGCCGGTGGTACCGATGACCGTGGTGATCGTGCCACTGGTGGGGGTGACCACACCGAAGGTGACGGGGACGCCGGAGACTGGGTTGCAGTACTGGTCGGTGACCAGGGCTGTGATCGTGGAGTCATCGTCCACCGCCAGTTCCGTCGGGGAAGCCGACACGTTCGTGCCCGTCTTCGACGCGTCGGGGCACACGACCGGTCCCGGCACAGGCGCTCCAGCGACGAATGGGATCGGTTGAGCCAAGCCGACGGGGCTTGTCTTGTAGGTCACGCTGGCTGTCGTGGTCGCATCGGCGACCTCCGAGGAGAACTGGACGGAATACGTCCCGTTGCCGGTGTTGGTCACCGAGGTGACCGTGACATCCGTGGACGACGCGGTGAAGGCGATGTCCGTGAGGGTCAAGGAGTCCAGCAGGTTTCCGTCGGCGTCCATCGCCGTCAGCACACCGGTGTAGTAATCGGTGCCGGTCCCGTCGGAGACGGGAACCCAGGTGGTGGTATCCGAGGTGTCAGCCACGGGGGTGACGGTGAACGTCGACTTCGAATAGGAGAACAGTCCTGCGTCGAAGGTCACGGAGACCGGGGATCCGTTGACGGTGCCCTGTGCGATGGTGGCGGTGGCCTGGACGGTCTCGGCGACCGCGTCGGTCAGGGTGGCGGTGGCGATGCCGTCGTCACCG
>WQZD01000018.1 GCA_009780915.1 Propionibacteriaceae bacterium | reverse complement strand
GCACATCAAGACAAGATCCGACCATGACAACCCCCCAGCAGGCCCGCAACATCGTAGACCAGGGCGCAGGCCGTCAAGCTCCTGCACATCAAGACAAGATCCGACCATGACAACCCCCCAGCAAGTTACGCTTCGAGTTACGCAACGAAAACTCGAAGCGTAACCGACGAATTACGCCATGACAAGGGGACATGAGGGGTCGGTTACGGATAACACTTGTATCCCGAGTCCGTGAATTCGAGAATTCCCCGCAAGACGCCGGTGATGCCCGCAACCGTTAACCCGCCAGTCGCAAGACTCGATTCCACCGGGGCAATAGGGCGATTGGAAGACCCGCAACTAGATCCACTACAACGCTTGCCATATATACATCCATATATATATTATTGTTGTTTATAGTAGTAGGCACGTAACACCCAGCGAACATCGGACGCACGAATGTCCGCCCATGGTCCGATTTCAGTAACACCGTGTCACACCGACGTACTAGTGATGTCCGCCCATGGTCCGGTCTCGGTCCCAGAGTCCACCCCCGCGTAACACCCCCGCGTAACACCCCGGGGGAAAATCGGCCCTATGCCTCAGGAAGAGCCTTAGCAGAGGTGGGGGGGTATACCCCCCACCCCCTACGGCCATGAGTCGACAATCGGGATTGGCTTGCCACGTGGGAAACGACCGCGCGCCAAGGCGGCGTGATGCGCCAACCCGCACCTAGAATACAAGTGTTATCCGTAACCGACCCCTCATATCCCCTTGTCATGGCGTAATCCGTCGGTTACGCTTCTAGTTTTCGTTGCGTAACTTGAAACGTAACCGGCTAGTGGTAGTCGCTCATGTTCGCATCCAGCACTTCGGCCCATGGATCGAGCGGCGGCGTTGTTCTATTACTTTCAGCCCCGTCAGGGAGGTACGTCTTCCATGCCGAAACGAAATCACCACGGTAGTACCCGCGTTGCGCGCGACCATCGATCTTTCGCGGTGGGTTGGGCTTGACGCCGTACGGTGCCAAGAGTCTTGCGACGCCGCGCGCGCTCAGAGGCGTATCGTTCGGGTCGGACCACCGTGATTCTTCGAGCCTATTCAGCGTGTCAGTCAGGTCTTGGGAACTCATGAACGCACCCACAAAGACTGCCTTAATATCCCTCAATAATTCAACGCCTATTGTCTCCTTCTTTTCGACACGAGAGCACCACTCCAGAGACTCACGCACCCTAGACGGCCACTCACGGCCCGCCATGTCTGCGATAATCAGCAAGGGCTCCCAGATATCTTCTGTCCTCCCATCATGGCCGTCCGGATATGACGCCTCCTTGCTCATCACTGTTGGCTCAACCATGGCCACCCACGAACGGATACCCGAGATGATTTCTTTCAGCTCGTCCCTAGGGATTCTTGTTTCTCTGAATTTCTCGACTCGCACGCCGGGCTCACGTTTTCGCATGGGGATAAGGATTGTCCGCTGTTCTAGGGCTTGCGGGAGGTTTTTCAGCCCCGCGATGCCAACCGCGCAATATGTAGACCACGTGGTTGGTGTTTGCATGGGACCGTTACAACCTATGTAGTAGCCGCTCGCTGTGTATCCCGAGTTAAGAACTTGCATCAGGCTCATGCCGTCATCTTGATTCTTCTTAGTGAAAACAAGGTCAATTTCATCAGCTAGGAAGGTGGGACGGTTGCCCGGCGTAATCATCCTACGCATTGCCGCCGGAGAGATCGCCGCCGCCATGTGTCCATTCTTGACAAGGAGGCGTGAGAGATCAAGGCAAAGCGTTTTGCCTGACCCAGGCTCAGGACTCATAAAGGCAATTCTCGGGGTAATCTGCCAGCACTCGATTAGCCACGTGTGGACAATCCAGAGAACATGTGCCCAGCGCGCTTGATCGGAGGGATAGACGACATACCGGGCTAGTAGCGCGTCGATTTTCGCTAGCGTGTCTGCGATATCGACAGGTCTATGTTTTCGTGTTAACGCCTCAGTCATCACTACCGGCCCGCAGGGGTATCCGGCAGACCATAGCCGCCGTAGTCCGACTCATCCAACCGCGCACCACTAGAGTATTTGCAGCGTTGCGCCTAGCGTCAAGTGGTGCATACCCGCCAAAGATCATCCACAGCTCAGCCGCCGTGGGCATGCCCGGAGCGCCGTTAAGTGCATCTCGTGCGTCAATGTAGAGCGCACGTAGATAGCTATCTGTCCAGTGCTCTTCTGCATCGAGGATCATGCCCAACGGCGCAAGTTGCCCGCATGCCCGGCATCGTGATAGAGGCATTGGCGTGCGAGTCCAGCGACGGTTACGGCCATGGATGTCTTTCCTATGATCGGCAATAGAGCGCGGCCCCCGATTGGCAATAGTGGTTTGTTGTTGCTTCTTACTCGTCATTTCAGCGCTCCCGGGACTCTGCCCAGCGCCGGACATCAGCGACCTTGTAGCGGACACAGCCCGCGATCTTGTAGGCCCGCAACTCACCGCGATATTCCAAACGTTCCACTGTTCGTACGTTAATACCCAAGATATCTGCTATTTCCGCTCGACTGGCGTAGACCCTCTCGCATGAGTACTGGCCTGTACGTGTATTATTCATTGTGTCTTCCCTCTCATTTAGTACACGATTGCGCAGGGCAGACGTGCCCCGTGCCATCCAGTGTATGAGTGTCACAATCAGCTCGAAACGTGGTATTTTCAGCGTAAACAAGCCAGATATCCATATGTCACGCTGTGAGTCACACGACCCGTAACACTGTGACTCACACGACCATGTAACGGCGTTACTAACACGTTACTAACGCCGTTACAAGCGCCGAGATTTATTGTGAAATCCACTGTCAGGCAAGGTTGTCACCACGCCACTCCCACCGGAGTTACCCCCGCCAATACCCCCGCCAATGCCCCCACCAATGCCCCCACCAATGCCCCCACCAATGCCCCCACCATGCGGGAACAAGGAGCGTCGCGTGATAATCGTACAAAGTACGTACATGCTTCAGAGATATTCTCTGAATTGTCGGAGTTTCTCAGGAATCGAGGGCAAGAATCGACGGGATAGGAAGCTGTTGCTCCTTGATTTTTTGCGCCCGCTCTGGGGTCCGGTTGATGTACAAGGCTAGAACCCCAATAGATTTCTGGCCCATTTCTTCCATGATTTCCCACGATGTAGCGCCCATCTCGGCACGCATTGAGGCATAGAGGCCCCGTAGGTCGTGGAAGCGCACATCTGTAATACCGATTGCCGCCTTGGCGTTGTTCCACCATTCAATCATCGTGTAACGGTTGAGGAGAGCGCCAGAGCGCGGAGGTGGGAATAGGAGCATATCGGGGCGGTTAGGAAGTGTTGCCATGTGTTTGATAAGCCGCTCCACAAGCCATTCGGCCCGGATTGGAACTGATCTTGCTGTGTGGCTCTTCGGAGTCCCGGCATGCGCTTTCTTGTCGTAGAACTCTGCCGCCTGATACACGTGGATAAGACGTGCCTCAATGTCAATAGCGCCGCGAGTAAGGCCGATCACTTCACCCTCTCGCAGTCCACACCACCCCGCAATAAGTGGCATAAGTTCGTAGCCGGAGGGCATGAGACCGGATGCCAAGATGACATCATTCCCCGATGGGAGAATTGTCCGGCCTTGTCGGTGCTTAGTGGAAGCTCCCGGTACTACACATGGAGTAAATGGGATGAGCCCTTGGCGCGCGGCGGCCATCATCAACCCGGCAAAGAACGTGTAGACGTTGGCTCGCTGTGATGGTCGATTAGGGCAGAGATTGGATGCCCATAGCGTGACCTGCTCCCTTGTGATGTCAGTTAGTAGCATGTCTCCGAAGGCGGGAATGACGAAGCGCCGCAAGTATCCCTCGTAGTCTTCGGTGGTACGCGGCTTGCGCGGCCCGCGCTTGCCGGGCATCAGCAGGTACACCCTTGACCACGTCTCGACAGTGTGAGCATTGGCCCGCGCAGCCGCTTCAGCCTTAACCTCTGCTGGAGACTTCCATACCCCGCGCGACACGTCAGTCTGGATACGGTTCAGAGCCTCTTCAGCGAGTCGTTTAGTGGGATGCATTTCCTGGAATCGCTTGCCGTTGACCGTGTAGCGGACCATCCAGCGGCCCGACTCCTGTTGCACAACCGACCCCCACCCCGCACCGCGAGTTCGTGGCATAGTTGGGCTCTTCGGCGCGGAACTCGCGCCCCGTTTCTCGCTCATTGTTCCACATTTCTCCTTGATAGATAGGCGATTTCCGCGCCCATTTTGCGCCTATTTCACGCCTATTTTTAGTCCATTGTAGTGTATTTCTGTGTATTCATGCCGATGTCTATAGATATAGTCTCCCCTTGTCGCATAATATTTTCCCTTATGGGATCGGGTAATTTTTCATGAGTAAAATGTGTTCGAACCCCGTTGGGGATGCGAAGAACGCACCGATCTTCGGGCCGAGAAGGAGTTTGGACCTTCAGCCGAAGATAGGATATAGTTCTTCAAGCCGGTTCGCCGGCAGGCCATTATGGCCCCGTAGCGCAGTTGGTTAGCGCGCCGCCCTGTCACGGCGGAGGTCGTGGGTTCAAGTCCCATCGGGGTCGCCAAGAGTCAGCACATGGCTCATTCGGCCAGGTAGCTCAGTCGGTAGTAGCGCATCCCTGAAAAGGATGAGGTCGTCGGTTCGATCCCGACCTTGGCCACCTTTCCACCCGTCACCCTCTCCCGTTCCACATGCCGCTCAGCGTTTCGCGTACGCCGCCATTTCGTGTACGCCCTCACTACGGAGCATCGGTCGAGTCCCATTCCTCGATGAGTCCTGGATCGTCACGTCGCGTCCCCGGCTGGGTGGACCCCCATCCGGGTCCGACCTGGCGGAAGTCGAGGGCGTCCATGACCGCATGGGATGTGAGGACGGCCTCCTCCAGCAAGTCCCGATCACCGACGACGCCAGGATCCAGCCACGCCGCCCACATGTCGCGGGGCAAGCACACCGGTTGCCGGTCATGGATCCTCGCCATCGGGCCATGCGCGTCGGAGGTGACGATGGCGGTCGACAGCACCCACGCGCCCGGTCGCGGGAGGTCGACCTGGGGAGGACGCCACCATTCGTACACACCCGCGAAAGCGAGGACGGACCCGTCGCCGGGGTGGATGTAGTAACTGACGCGATCAGCCTTCCGCCTCTCGAAGAACCCGTCTGCGGGGATGATCGCCCGCCTCGTGGCGTACGGCCCGGCGTACAGAGGCGAATCCAGAAGCTTCTCGGCGCGCGCGTTGAACGGCGTGGGGCCGGAGGCCATCGACCGTGCGAACCGGGGGATCAGCCCCCAACGCGCCGCCACCAGACGCCGATCGGACCCAGGGGACGGATCCGCGTCGGCCCGGGACCCAGGTTCCACGACGACACAGATCTGCTCGGAGGGCGCGATGTTGAACGAGGGTCGAGGCAGATCCTCGTCCACCTGATCGATCTCGAACACGGCCTGGAGATCCGACGAGGTTCGAGAGAAGACGAATCGACCGCACATAGCGATCAGCCTAGTCCCCATGCCCATGGCCGGGGCCTCCCACGATCCAGACCCCGGATGGCGCCCCCGTCCATCGTCGCGCATCCTCTCGAATCCTCGTCCCACAACGGCAAGGCGTGGGCGACAACCTCGAATGTGATGATACGATAGGCATCCATTGGAGAGGACGCGCGCATGGCGAAAATCAAGAGGTCCGAAGCTGCGAAACTAGCTGGAGAACAACCACCAGTCTCATCCGAGGAGACCGAATCCCTGACGATGGCGACACAGGACGACGTCGCCCCGACGCCCACGGATCCCAAGGACTCCCTCATCCGCACCCTGCAGGTCGCCTTGGGTGCCGTCAGCGTGATCGCGGTGGCTCTGGTGGTCGCGGTGGTCCTGTTGGTCATGCGCGGTGGCGGGACACCCGCCCCGACCTCGCCGTCCGCGACCCCGACCACGACCGCGTCGACTCCCACCGCGCCGATCTTCTTCACCCAGTACGTCGAGGTCTCCCCCACGGTCAAGCCCGGCGCGATCATCCTGGAGATCCACAGCGACTATCAGTGCCCCTGGTGCGGCCGCGCGGAGGAGATCTACGGCGCCGCCCTGAGCCAGCTCGCCCAATCCGGCGACATCGACCTGCGCATCCACATCCGTACCCTGATCGGCGATCAGGTGATCGGCAACGACTCCTCTGAGCGCGCGGCGGCCGCCGCCTTGTGCGCCGACAAAGTCGGACACTTCTGGACCTATCACTCGACGATCTTCGCCAACCAGCCCACCGAGGGCGTGGGGTACACCGACGACCAGTTGCGCATGGACTTCGCCCAGCAAGCCGGGATCACCGGCCAGGACTACACCGACTTCCAGACCTGCTACGACACCAAGGCGACGACCGCCGAGGTGACGGCCATGGAGCAGGAAGGCGAGCAGGGCGGCATCAACGCCACGCCCACCTTCCTCGTCAACGGCGTGCAGGTGAGCTTCGACTTGCAGCCCAACGCGTCGACGGTCACTCCGCGCACGGCCTCCGAGCTCCTGACGGCTCTCCAGCAGGTCGCGTCCTAAGGGACCGGGCCGTCACAGGTACGGCGCCAGCGTGGCGCCGAGGCTCGCATGGATGACCAGCGTGGCGAGCCGGTCGGCCGGCGTGGGGTCCTTGTTGATCAGCACGAGCGTGGATCCTCGGAAATAGTCGATCAGGCCCGCGGCCGGATACACGGCCAACGACGTGCCGCCCACGATGAGCGTGTCGGCCGAGGCGACCGCGCGCACAGCCGCGTCCATCACGTCCATGTCCAGGGGTTCCTCGTACAAGACGACGTCAGGACGGATCACCCCGCCACAGGCCGGGCATCGCGGGACGCCCCGAGCGGCCACCACCGTCTGCACGGTGTGCTCCGCGCCGCACCCGCAGCAATAGTTGCGCAGGACGCTGCCGTGGAGCTCGATCACCTCGCGCGATCCGGCCGCCTGGTGGAGTCCGTCGATGTTCTGGGTCACCACAGCCGTGAGTTTTCCCCGAGCCTCCAGGCTCGCCAGGGCCCGGTGCGCCTGGTTGGGCCGGGCCTCCAGGTGGACGAGGTGAGTCGTGTAGTACGCGAAGAACTCGTCCGGATGATCGAGGAAGAAGCTGTGGCTGAGCACCTGCTCGGGCGACCACGTCGTGGTGGTCTCCTGGTTGTACAGACCCTCGGCGGATCGGAAGTCGGGGATCCCGGACTCGGTCGACACACCCGCTCCTCCGAAGAAGACGATGCGCTCGCTTCGCGCGATGATCTGTGACAGGTCCTCGGGCATGGCTCACTCCGACAGGTCGCGAGCGGCCCTCTCCTGGGCGCCTGGCCCTGCGAGGTAGGCCAACTCCCACCGGCGGATCTCGTCGAAGAAACGGTCCCTCACGTCGGACCGGGACAAGGAGACGTCGTGGATGGCGCCCAGCAGCCGGACCATCGTCACGTGCCATCCCAGCAAGGGGGACCTGGCGGCGATGCGGTCCACGTCCAAGGCCGTGTCGGTGCTGGTCACGTCCTCGCACCACTCCTTGGGGGCCGAGGACCGGGCAGAGGTGACCACCAGGACGGGACAGTCGATGTGCAGGCCCGCCGAGATCCGGTCGTGCCCGTTCACGACGGCTCTGATCCAGCCCGGGCGAAATGGCTGGGAGTCCACCCTCTTCAGCCCCAGGTCGTACTCCCACTCGCCCTTGTACAGGGTGTGCAGGGACTGCCCGTACAGATCGTTCTCCGCCGTGGGGAGGACCATGGTCGGCGATGCGACGGCCAGCCCCCTCACGATCGGCGGGGTCAGGGCACGGAAGAGAGCCGAGCCCTGCATGTCGATCCACGGCGCGTTGAGCACCACGCCGATGAAGGTCTTGGGACGGTCGTTCGCGTACAGGCTCGCGATCAGGCCCCCGGTGGAGTGGCCGGAGAGGACCACGCTGGCGTGGTCGGCCCTGATGGCGGCGACGCAGGCGTCGAGTTCCTCGTAGTAGTCCTCCACGTCGTCCATGTATCCGAAGAGTTCGCCGGACTGCAGGCTGCGCCCGTACCGGTGCAGGTCCACGGCGTAGAAGTCGTACCCCAGGCTCTCGTAGAACTCGGCCACATGGCGCTGGAAGAAGTACTCGTTCCACCCGTGGATGTGCAGGATCGCCCGGCGGCGGCGAGGGGGATGATGGCGCACCAGGGTGGAGACCAGGTTCCCCGTGCCTTCCTCGGGCAGGTGGGGCCGTGAGCCCATGGTGTACGTGAGGACCTCGAATCCGTCGAGGAGGGGATCCGGACGCCACTCGGCGTCCCATGCGCCCGCGTCGGGGATCTGCCCTTCTGCCACAGGCGTCTCACTATCTGGATCAATGATGTCCACATTCTGAGACAGCGTTGTCCGCCATTTCGCGATCATGGACGCGAGACCGAATCGCGATGCTTTGATGTCCATCACACTCCTGTTCAGGTGCAAAGACCACATGTCCACCTGGAAGGGACCCCGCTAAGAGAAAGGCCTACCTGTCAGTCACCTCAGACGAGTCGCCGTACGGCGTGTCCTCGTCGAGGTCTTCCTCGTCCTCGTCATGAGAATATTCTTCAGCGATGTCGGCATACGCAGCGGGGATGTCGTAACCCGCCCCCTTCCGCAACTCCTCTTCCAAAGATGCGAAATCTGTCGAAATTGGTCGGTACTTCAGTTCCCGTGCGACTTTTGTCTGCTTTGCCTTCTGACGGCCGCGCCCCATAGGGTCAGCCTCCTTCACTCGCGGCAACCCCGCGTGACTAATGTGTGGAATGTAATCGTGCCCCTTAGACTACCCGTTTCCCCCAGTAGGTCCAAGCCGACACACGAATGTTCAGTGATGCCGCCCGGACAATTCCACGGCCGCGCCGTCGGGTCGTCTGGTTGTCACCACGCCGGCGTCCCAGGCCGGGATTCCCCTCGAGCCGAGAATGTCGACGGCCTGCTCGACAGCGTCGGGCGGGCAGATCATCACCATGCCCACACCCATGTTGAGCGTCTCCTCGATGTCCGCTTGGCTGATCTTCCCGACACGGGCGACCATGTCGAAGATCGGCTGCGGGCGCCATGTCGAGCGGTCCACCAGGGCGGACAGATGGTCGGGGATGACGCGGGCGAGGTTGTTGGCGAGCCCTCCGCCCGTGATGTGGCTCATGGCATGGACCTCGACGGATCGGATCACCTGCAGACAGTCGCGCGCGTACACCCGGGTGGGCTCGAGCAACTCCTCGCCCAGGGTGCGCCCGAAGTCGTCCACGTGGGCGTCCAGCTTCATCCCGGCGCCGTCGAGGAGGACGTGGCGCACCAGGGAGTATCCGTTGGCGTGCAACCCCGAGGAGGCCAGGGCGATGACCCTGTCGCCCTCGCGCACGCGGTGGGCGCCGAGGATCGCGTCATGTTCCACCACGCCCGTCGTCGCTCCGGCGATGTCGTACTCGTCGGGCGCCAGCAGGCCGGGATGCTCGGCGGTCTCCCCGCCCAGCAGGGCCGCCCCGGCGTGCACGCAGGCCGCGGCGATCCCCTTCACGATGGCGGCGATCCGGTCGGGGACCACGCGCCCGCACGCGATGTAGTCGGTCACGAACAAGGGCTCGGCGCCCACGACGACGAGGTCGTCCACGAGCATGCCGATGAGATCGAAACCGATGGTGTCATGGACGTCCATGGCGGCGGCGATGGCGACCTTCGTCCCCACACCGTCGGTGGACGTGGCCAGCACGGGGCGGTCGTACCCCTTCAGAGCTGTGGCGTCGAAGAGGCCGGCGAATCCGCCCAAGCCCCCGATGATCTCCGGCCGGGCGGTCGTGGCGACATGGGCTTTCATCAACTCGACAGCGCGGTCGCCGGCGTGGATGTCCACCCCCGCACGGGCGTACGCGGATTCTTGGCTCATGATGCCTCCTTAAGAAACGGGAGAGTCGAGATGGTCGGTCGTGGCCTGGCCGGTGCCCTGGGGCCCCAGTCCCAGGCGGGAAGCGTCCTGGGCCGGCACGGGCACGTCGTACCTGCCGTCGAAGCAGGCCCGGCACAGATCCTGTTTGGCGACGTGGGTCGCCTCGATCAGGGAGTCGAGGCTGACATAGCCCAGGGAGTCGGCTCCGATGGACGCGGCGATCTGATCGACGTCCATCTCGCGGGCGATCAACTCGTGCGGATCGGCGAAGTCGATGCCGAAGAAGCACGGCCACATCACGGGCGGGGAGGAGATACGCACATGGACTTCCGCGGCCCCCGCCTGTCGCAGCATGGCGACGACCTGGCGCTGGGTGTTGCCGCGCACGATCGAGTCGTCCACCACGACCAGACGCTTGCCCACCACCACGCGTTTGAGCGGATTGAGCTTCAGCCGGATCCCCAACTGGCGTAAGGTCTGGGAGGGCTGGATGAAAGTGCGCCCGACGTAGGCGTTCTTCACCAGGCCCTGGCCGTACTCGATGCGGGAGGCGGCCGCGTACCCGATGGCCGCCGGGGTCCCGGAGTCCGGCACCGGGATCACCAAGTCCGCGTCGGCGGGGCACTCCTGCGCCAGGAGCTTGCCGATCTTGACACGGATGTTGTGGACGAGACGGTCGCCCAGCATCGTGTCGGGTCGCGAGAGGTACACGTACTCGAACAGGCACTCTTTCTTCTCCGGCTGGGCGAACCGGCTCGACGTCAGTCCCCGCTCGTCGATGACGAGGAACTCCCCCGGCTCCACGTCGCGCAGGAACGTCGCTCCGACGATGTCCAGGGCCGCCGATTCCGACGCGACCACCCAGCCGTCGCCGAGGGCGCCCACGCACAGCGGCCGCATCCCATGGCGGTCGCGTGCGGCGAACAGCCGGTCCTTCGTGCAGAAGACCAGAGAGAAGGCGCCCTCCAAGAGCGGCAGGACCGCCTCGGCGGCTGTCTCGCACGGGCCGGGGTGGTCGGCCAGCATGCTGGCGAGGAGGGCCGTGTCAGAGCTGGAGTCCCCGTGCGTGGACGGCTGTGCCATCCGGCTGGGGTCGAGTCCCGACACGTGGGCGCTCAGCGCCTGAGTGTTAGTCAGGTTCCCGTTGTGGGCCAACGCCAGGTCGCCGTACGGGGTGGCACGGAAGGTGGGTTGGGCGTTCTCCCATCGGGAGGCGCCTGTGGTGGAGTAGCGGGTGTGCCCGATCGCGATGGACCCCGTCAGAGAGTTCAGCGTCGACTCGTTGAAGACCTGCGAGACCAGACCCATGTCCTTGAAGACCATGACCCGCTCGCCGTCGGCCACCGCGATGCCCGCTGACTCCTGGCCCCGGTGCTGCAGGGCGTACAAGCCGAAATAGGTCAGCTTCGAGACCACTTCCCCCGGCGCCCACACACCGAAGACGCCGCATTCATCCTTGGCCCGATCATCGGTGCATTCTGATGTCACATCCGTCACATCCACCAGATTACCCGTCGAGCGGGCCGATGGAGTCGCCGTCCCACCCTTCACAGGCGCGCGGCCGCTTCCAGGAAGCCGATCTGCGAACGGACGGTACGGATCAAGTCGGACAGGGACACCGACTCGTTGGGCGCGTGCATGCGCGCGTCGGGGTCGGCGATCCCGGTGACAAGGAACTCCGCGTGCGGGAAGGCCGCGTGCAGTTCCCCGACCAGGGGGATGGCCCCGCCCTGGCCCACGAGCACCGGAGCGACTCCGAAGCCCTCTTCCCATGCCGATCGCCCCGCCGCGACCAGGGGCCCGTCCACGGGGATCTGGCCCGGGTTGCCCACGCTGCCACGGATCACCCTCACGTGGGCGCCCCAGGGGGCATGGGCCTCGCAGTGGGCGACCAGGGCGTCGAGAGCCTCGGCGGCCCGCATGCCCGGGGGCACGCGGACGCTGACCCTCGCGCGGGCGGTCGGCAGCAGTGTGTTGGAGGACTCGGCCACCGGGACGGTGTCGAGCCCGATGACGGTCAACGAGGGCTTGGCCCACAGTCGATCAGCGATGGACCCGGTCCCCAACTCGCGCACCCCGTCGAGGATGCCCGCCGATTCACGCACGGATTGCGTGGAGTAGTCGATGTCGAAACTCACCGATGTGCGCAACCCCTCGACGGCCACGTCCCCGTCGTCGGTGTGCATCGTGGCCAGCAGTCGGCACAAGGAGGTGAGGGCGTCGGGAGCGACTCCCCCGAACTGTCCGGAGTGCAAGGCGTGGTCGAGAGTCTCGACCTCGATGATCGCGTCGCACACCCCGCGCAGAGTCGTGGTGAAGGCCGGCTCGCCCACCGCCCAGGTGCCAGCGTCCATGATGATGTACGCGTCGGCACGGATGAGGTCGGCGTTGTCGGCGATGAACTGGGCGGAGTGCGGAGACCCGATCTCCTCCTCGCCCTCGATGAAGACGGTGATCCCCACAGGCGGACGCCCCTCGAAGGCCCGCAGCGTCGCGAGGTGGACCGCCACGCCGCCCTTGTCGTCGGCCGCTCCGCGTCCGAACAGGCGGTCGCCCACCTGGGTGATCTCCAGGGGCGGGTGGACCCAGTCCGACAGGTCCCCGATGGGCTGGACGTCGTGGTGCGAGTACAGACAGATCGTCGGAGCGCCGTCAGGGGCGGGGAAACGACCGATGACGGCAGGCGCGCAGGGCCCGTCGATCACGCGGACGTCCGGGCATCCGACCTCGCTCAACATCGTGGCGATCAGCTGTGCCGAGGCGGAGACGTCCCCCGCATGCTCGTCGAGGGCGCCGATGGAAGGGATGGCGACCATACGCGCCAGATCAGTGATCAACTGCTCAGAAAGATCCATGCCCCTACCCTACCGGGTCGCAGACATAGCGATGGTGGCGGCTTGGGGAAACCGCCACCATCCGGGGTGGGATAATCCGATTTTCATCGGACGAGCTAAAGCAACGGGGAAAGCTTCAGCTCTATCACGTTATTATGTGGTGCGGACCAATCATGCATACCCCCCGCATGAGATCCTCGATTATTTGTAGGCTATCACTTTGTCTACATGTATGTGAAATTATGAGATTGATTTTACAATTTTCCCATCAACTGCGGATTCTGAATCCCGCACGTCGTCACCTATGCGACCGTCACCGGTCACATTCTCGATCACGCCCCCAGATTTCGGATCCACCCAGCCACCGAATCTAGTTCTCAAGAACTCCATTAACGATACTCTTCCCCCGCGGGCAAGTCCACCTGACGCGGCCGCGTCCGAATCGTGATTCCCACACTCGTGGACGGGCGTGTCGAGGACGTATGGAGGACCCGCCGGCCAGGTCGGGCGCCTCCATGGGGGCTGTATGCTGACAGGCATGCGAATTGTGTTGACAGGCGGAGCGGGGTACATCGCCACCCAT
Organism: Propionibacteriaceae bacterium; assembly: GCA_009780915.1. GTDB lineage: Bacteria > Actinomycetota > Actinomycetes > Propionibacteriales > Propionibacteriaceae > WQYJ01. Next base: position 42,541 of record WQZD01000018.1, on the reverse strand, counting down.
GTCGCCGTGGAACTGTGCGCCATGGGCCACGATCCCATCCTCGTGGACGACCTGTCCAACTCATGCCGGACCGCCGTGTCGCGGGTGGAGACGATCGTGGGTCGCCCCCTCCCCTTCATCGAGCTCGACGTGCGCGACACCGAGGGGCTGAACGCCGTCTTCGCTCGTCACACGCCGGAAGCCGTCATCCACTTCGCCGGCCTGAAAGCCGTCGGAGAGTCGGTGGCGCAGCCCGTGCGGTACTACGACACGAATATCAATTCCACATTGTCCCTGCTGTCCGCCATGGCGTCCGCAGGGGTGCGCAAACTTATCTTCTCGTCGTCGGCCACCGTGTACGGGGACCCAGAAGCCCTGCCCCTGACCGAGGAGAGCCGCGTCGGCGTGGGAATCACCAATCCCTATGGCTGGACCAAGTTCATGATCGAACAAATTCTGCGGGACACGGCCCAGGCCGACCCCACCTGGGAAATTTCTCTCCTGCGGTATTTTAATCCCGTGGGGGCGCACGAATCCGGCCTCATCGGCGAGGACCCGACCGGGATCCCCAACAACCTCATGCCCTTCGTGGCCCAGGTGGCCACGGGCCGCCGCGATCACGTCAACGTCTTCGGCGACGACTACGACACGGCCGACGGCACGGGGGTGCGGGACTACATCCACGTGACGGATCTGGCCTGCGGACACGTGGCCGCCCTGGAGCACCTGCGCCCGGGAGTCTCCACGCACAACCTGGGCACCGGCCACGGCACCTCGGTCCTCGAGCTCATCCACGCCTTCGAGCAGGCGTGCGGCGCCCCCATCCCCTACCAGGTGGCGCCTCGCCGCCCCGGAGATCTGGCCAGCCTGTACTGCTCCCCCACCCGCGCGCGGGCCGACCTGGGCTGGGTCGCCACCAAGACCGTCCTCGACGCCTGCCGTGATTCCTGGCGGTGGCAGTCGGGGAACCCCCACGGGTACGCCGACGCCCAGCTGGCGTGACCGGACGATCCCCTCACGCGCGGGGAGCCGTCCACCACGCACCGCCTCGGCCTGATACAGTCATAACACGACGTGCGAACGAGAGTGTTGGTTCACAAATGGGAGAGTTTGCCCTTCTCATGGCGGTGTACGCCCAGGACGACGAGCGGTATGTCCGTTCGGCGTTCCTCAGCGCCACCACAGCCCAGGAGTTGGCTCCCACGCAGATGGTCGTCGTCCAGGACGGGCCCGTGACCGACGGGGTGTCGGCGTGGTTGGCCGAGATCGAGCAGGATCCGCGCACCACCGTCGTGCGCATCCCGACCAACATGGGGCTCGCGGCAGCCCTGAACCTCGGCCTGACCTATGTGACCACCGACATCGTCGCGCGCGCCGACGCCGACGACATCTGCCTGCCTCAACGCTTCGCGCGCCAGATCCCCGTCATCGAGTCCGGCTTCGACCTGGTCGGCTCCGCGATGGCCGAGTTCCACACCGACCCCGACCATCCAGACGCCATGCGCCCGGTGAAGACCTCGCGAGCCGCGATCCTCCACCACGCGCGACTGGGGTCCCCCTTCCACCACCCGACGGTCGTCTTCCGCAAGCAGGCGGTCCTCAAAGCCGGCGGGTACCCCATCCTCCGGCAGATGGAGGACTACCTGTTGTGGGCCAAGATGATCATGAACGGCGCCAACGTCACCAACATCAACGAGGTGTTGGTGTGTTACCGCACCGGCGACGGCGCCTTCCACCGGCGCGGAGGCGGCAAACTCGCCCGCTCGGAGGCTCAACTCCAGCGGGAGTTCCTGTCCATGGGGTTCATCACGCCGACGCAGTGGGTCCGGAACCGCCTTCTGCGAGGACCGCTGTACCGCTACCTGCCCGCCCTGGTCCGCCGCTTCGGGTATCATCTGTGGTTGCGAGTGGGAACCTGGGTGGTCCCGTCCAACGCCGAGCGTGTGTTCGACGAGACGACGCCGACGCCTGGCCCGCTGCGCGCCCAGTCACGTCACCGATAGTGGAGGTCCAGCTTTGAAGCAGTTGATCATCGTGCCGGCGTGGAACGAGGTCGACGCCATCGGCGCGACGCTGACCGAGATACGATCCACAGTGCCGCAGTTGGACGTCCTGGTCGTCGACGACGGCTCCACCGACCGAACCGCCGATGTGGCCGAAGAGTCCGGAGCGGTCGTCCTGCGCCTGCCCTTCAACCTCGGTGTGGGCGGCGCGATGCGCGCGGGGTACGAGTACGCGAAACGGCACGGGTACGACCAGGCCATCCAGGTCGACGCCGACGGACAGCATGATCCGGGCGACATCCTCGCCGTGCTGGCGGGGCTGGACCACGCCGACATCTGCATCGGCGCCCGATTCGCCGACAAGGGGACGTACGTCGTCAAGGGGCCCCGCAAGTGGGCCATGCGGCTCCTGGCGTCCATCGTCTCGCGTGTGGGACACGCGCGCCTGACCGACATCACCAGCGGATTCAGGGCCGGCAACTCCCGAGCCATCGCGCAGTACTGCCGCCATTACCCGGCCGAGTACTTGGGCGACACCGTCGATTCCCTGATCGGGGCGATCCGCGCGGGGTTGAGCGTCACCCAGATCCCCGTGGTCATGCGCACCCGCCAGGCTGGGACCCCGTCCCACAACCCCTGGAAGTCAGCCGTCTACCTCGTGCGGTCCATGGTCGCCCTGCTGATCGCTTTGACACGACCCAGCACCGTCAAAGGAGGCCCCGCCCGATGAGAGCGATCATCTTCTTCTGCGTCATCACCGTCGCGCTCTTGCTCGCCATCTTCCTGCTGCTGCGCTCGCGGAAGCTGAAAGAGAAGTACGCCATCTTGTGGGCCCTGGTGGGCGTCGCCTGCCTGGTCTTGGTGGCTTTCCCCAGCCTGCTCGGAACAGTCGCCCACTTCGTCGGCATCCAGGTCGGATCCAACCTGCTGTTCACCTTGGCCATCCTCCTCCTGCTGGGGGTGTGCCTCCACCTGTCGTTGGAGGTCTCCTCGCAAGAAGACAAGATCCGCCGCCTCGCCGAGGAGGCCGCTATCCTGCGTGCCGATCTGGAGCGCCGCGTGGCGCCGTCCTCCCCGGCCAGCGAACCGCAGGAGACGGACCCGCCCGCCTGACGGACCCGTGCCTGAGGGACCCCCTACCTGAGGGACCCCTGCCTGACGGTCAGACCCCGATGTAGCGGTGGATCATGTCCCGTCCGGAGTCGGTGGCCTGATAGTAGATCCTCAACTGGTCCCGGTCATCCAGGTCGAAGCGGGTCTCGTCCAGCAAACCGTTGGCGTGGGCGGTCATCAGAGCCTCCACGACGGCTTTCTTCGTGAACTGCCGCGCCGAGGAGTAGGCGCCGGCCAAGGCGCCCATCACCGTGTCGGCGTCGGCTTCCTCCCCGTGGGCGAACTGCGCGAGGATCGCGTAATTGAGCGGCAACATGTCTCAGGCCACCTCTTCCATGAGCGAAGACGTATTCCGCCGGAACCACTCCAGAGGATTGACGGCGATCACGAGGATGCCGAGGAACATGACGACGGCCGCGACCCAGGCGATGGGCTGCAGGGCCCAGCCGTCTTGGCCGAAGAACACGCCGAGGATGAGCCAGCAGAAGAAGGGCACCCAGAAGGAGTACGCGCCGTTGCAGGCCATGCCGAGCGCGGTCCCGCACATGGAATTGCCCTTGTACCACAGACTGTAGGCGAACAGGGCGAACAACCCTGAGATCACGAAGAAGATCATGGATCCGCCGCTGGTCACCGCGTCGACGACCAGACGCGGCGCGAGGCCGATGTGACCGGCGAAGAAGCACATCAACGGCAGCACCACGAGCAGGTTGACCACCCCGGAGGTGAGCTGACGGATGGTGATGCCGATCTCGTACTCGACCACGGTCGTGCCGAACCCGGCCACCGCCCCTTCGATCGCCCAGCCCACGGCCGCGATGAAGGCGATCACACAGCCCAGGACAGCGCCGGGACGCGCGTCCGCTTGGAGGCTGGACCACCCGATCATGAGCGTGGCGGCCAGGCAGATGAGGATGCCGATCACCATGCGCAGGTTGAGCTTCTGCTTGAAGAGGAACCGCGACAGGATCGCGCCCAGCGCCGGGCACAGGGCCGTGATCGGCGCGATGATCGACCCGGCCATCTGCAGGGAGATGATGTACGCGGCCGAGGCGATCGGCCCGCCGATCACCGCGCAGGCCATGATCACCATGCCCGGCCTCGTCTTCACAGACCGGAAGAAATCCATCAACTTGCCCTTGAGACCGGCGATGCCCACCGCCCACACGGCGCTGACCAGATCGTTGATCCCCGACCCCAGCACGCCGAGGACATAGACCACCACGAAGGCGGACAGGACCGTGTCAGGCCCGTACCAGGACCCCCAGACTCCTTGCCCCATGGCCTGCGTCACGAACGCCGAGTACAGCCCGTAGGCCATGCCTGACACCGTCGCGATGACCAGGCCCTTCGTGAAGAACGTGCGCTTCAGGCGCGTCTTCTGCTCAGTGGCTGTCAACACACTCATCGAGATACCCTCCATCTTTGAGAATCCGGTAATACTCCTTCATATACCGGTACATGGTCACCGAGTAGTCCCCGAACTCGTCACCACACGCTTGTTTGTACTCGCACCAGATGCTCCACACGAACCCGCCGAGCGCGACGTACAGGTACGTCCTCGCCTCTTCGCGGGCGGTCGGCTCGCGGTCCAGGTAGTAGCGCAGAGCCCGGTCGATCTGGGCCTTGGTGTAGTAGGCGAAGATGCCGTACATCGCGATGTCGATCAGGGGGTCGGCGGCGCCGGAGTACTCCCAGTCGATCACACGGATCGACCCGTCGGGCACCCGCAGGATGTTGGCATAGATGTAGTCGATGTGGCACAGCACCTCGGGGACGTCGAGGGCGCGTCGAAAGGCCAGCAGTTCGTCCGCCTTGGCGCGCACCTTCGGGTAGTCGGCGAAGGTGATGGCGTCCATGTCCTGGGCCAGCGTCTCGTAGTACGCGATGCGCTCTTCGATGTCGAAGCGGTGATCGGGGGTGATCCCGGCGTCGTGGATGGTCTTCAGCAGCCGCATCGAGTCGCGGACGTCATCCTCGGACTCGGCGTTCGAGACCCGGACGTCGGAATAGAACCGTGATATCTTCACCCCCGATTCGGGGTCGAAGTAGTAGATCTCGTCCGCGATGTCCAGCCCTGCGATCAGGTCGTACGTGGCCTTCTCGTCGTGGCGGTCGATGAGCTTGTCGCTTCCCGCCCCGGGCAGGCGGTAGACGTACGCCGTCCCCTGGCACTCGAAGACGAAGCTCAAGTTGGTCAAACCGCCCTGGAGGGGACGGATGCCGGTGATCTCCGCCTGGGAGACCCCGAACACGGTCTCGATGGTGGCCAGCGCCTCGTTGTTCGAGTTCATCATGTAGGTCGCGTCGTAGCGTCGTAGGTCCTCGAAGGACTCGAACTCGTACACATTGCCCGTCGCCTGCTTGTTGATGTGGATCGGCAGGGATTTGAGGTTCTCCTTGACGATGTGCTCCCAATAGAAATCCTGGGTGCCCGGGCGGTGGTAGTAAGCCTCCAGCATCGGGACGTACGTCTGGGAGAACTCCCTCGTGAAGTGCGCCGGGCCGATCATGGCCCAACCGCTGGTGAGCCCGATCTCCATCTTGGTGATGCGCCCATAGGATCCCAGGTTGACTTTCCACTCGTCCGCCGGCTGGTCGAAGAACACGCAACTGAGCCAGCTGTCGGGCTCCCAGGCGTGGAAGAGGGAGTTCTCGATCCAGTTGTCGGCGACGAGGATATAGGTGTTGCCCAGGTATCCACGGGCGTGGTACAGGCTCGCCATGTTGTTCTTGGTCGCGTACTCGGGGTTGAAGACCAGGGTCACGCCGTACTTGTCGGTCAAGTACTCGAACTTCTCCTTCAGGTACCCCACCACGACCTGGATCGAGGTGACGCCCGCGGCATGGAGTTGCTCGATCTGGCGCTCGATCATGGGAGTGCCCTTGACCTTCATCAGCCCCTTGGGCGTGTCGTACGTGAACGGGACGAACCGCGACCCGAACCCGGCCGCCAAGATGATGGCGTTGTCGACTTTGAACTGGTCGAGCCAGACGTGGCCCGTGTCAGTCAGTTCGTATCCCCCGTTGGCATGCCGCACATAGCTCCTCGCCATGGCCTCGGTGATGAGGCTGTGCGCCCGACCGAGCGAGCAGTCGAGCCGAGAGGCGATCTCTCGCTGGGACGTCACGGGGGACGAGGCGATCTCCCGACACAGGGTGGCTATGCTGTTCATTTTCTCGATTCTGACATGCTTGACGAACATTCGATCTGGCAACAATAGTGACTCTCTGGACGATGTGTCAACATGGTAATCTTGCGGCCATGTCTTTCCTCGATTGGCTCCTCGGCACGCCCTTGGGCTGGCTCCTGCACGGGTGCTACCAGATCACCCTCAGCTATGGCTGGGCGATCATCCTGTTCGCGCTCGTCGTCAAAGCCATCCTCTTCCCGCTGTCGCTCCTCGCCCAGCACAATGCCATCACCATGGCGCTGCTGAAACCACGCCTGGACGACATCAAGAGGCGGTTCGAGGGCAACAGCGCCCTCATCCTCGACGAGCAACGCCGCTTGTACAAAGAGAACCACTACTCCGCTGTCAAGGGCTCCCTGCCCCTGTTGATCCAGATCCCGATCGTCCTCGGCGTGATCGCCGTCGTGTACCATCCGCTGCGCCACATCCTGAGGCTCTCGGCCGAGTCGATCACCGCCTTGGTGCAGCAGGCGGCCTCCCTTCTCCACACCACGCCGGCCGACCTCGGGCTGGCCGGAGAGACCCGGGTGATGGAACTCGTCCAGTCGGACCCCACGACCTTCCAGGGCGTGGCCCCTCTGGCCGACCTGTCCGCCATCCAGGGCGTCGACCTGTCCTTCTTCGGATTCAACCTCGCCGAGGTCCCCACGTGGGGGTCCGCGTCGATGATCTGGCCCGTGCTGTCAGGGTTGTCAGCCTTGGCCATGTGCCTGTACCAGAACAGGTACTACGTCCTCCAGAAGATGGCCGGCCGAGGCTCCCGTTGGGGCATGACGGCCTTCATGGTTGCCTTCTCCGGCTACTTCGCCTTGGTCCTGCCGGGCGCCTTCGGCCTGTACTGGACGGCCGGAAACCTCCTGACCATCCTGGTGGTCTGGCTGTGCAACGTGATCGCCGACCCGAGGAAGAAGGTCGACTACTCCGTCGTCGTCACCAAGAAACGCGTCTCCCCCGAGCAGCGCGCGCTCAAGAAGGCCACGGCTGCGAAATCTCGGGTGGACGTGCGCCGCTTCCACAAGGCCGGCCCCAAGCAGGTGATGGTGTACTCCGAGGGCTCCGGCTACTGGAAGTACTTCGCCGGCCTCGTCGAGGCCCTCATCGCCCAGTCCGACGTCGTCGTCCACTACGTCACGAATGACGTCAACGACCAGGTCTTCTCCCACGCCAGCGAGCAGTTGGTCCCGTACTGCGTGTCGCCGAGGGCGCTCATCCCCTTCCTGATGCGCCTGGACGTCGACATCGCCGTGATGACCACGCCCGACCTGGAGACGTACCACCTCAAGCGTTCCCTGGTGCGCCCCGATGTGGAGTACGTCTATGTCGACCATGGCATGACCAGCTTCCACCTGACGTTCCGCGAGGGCGCGTTGGATCATTTCGACACGATCTTCTGCAACGGCCCCAACCACATCACCGAGGTGCGTCAGACCGAGGAGGCGTACTCCCTGCCGGCCAAGCGCCTCGTCAACGTCGGCTATCCGCTCCTCGACCAGATGCTGGCGGGCGTCGAGGCCCAAGGCGGGCTGGTGGTCAACGACCCGCCCATCGCCCTGATCGCGCCGAGTTGGCAACCCGAGAACCTGCTGGAGATCTGCCTCACGCCGACCGTCCAGCCCCTGCTGGACGCCGGATTCATCGTCATCATCCGGCCCCATCCCGAGTTCTGCAAGCGCTTCCCCGACAAGGTGGACGCCATCCGCGACCAGTTCCGTGACGCCGTCGCCGACGGACGACTCCAGATCGAGACGGACTTCAGTTCGAACTCGACGGTGTACAACGCCGACGTGGTCGTGACCGACTGGTCGTCCATCGCCCAGGAGTTCTCGTACGTCACGAAGAAGCCGTCCATCTTCATCAACACGCCGATGAAGATCATGAACCACAACTACACGAGAATCGACGCCGTCCCCCTGGACATCACCCTGCGCGACGAGATCGGTGTGTCGATCGACGTGGACGACCTCGCCACCATCGGCGACGTGGCACGCGGGATGGTCGCCAACCCCACCACATGGGCGGCCCGTATCGACGAGGTCGTCACCACCAACCTCTTCCATGTCGGGGACAGCGCACAGGCGGGCGCGGCCTATCTCCTGGCATCGCTGGCCGAGAAGGCGCACGCCAAAGACCTGGCGGCCGCCGAGCACGCCGACGCGACCGGCACGGCCACCGCAGAACAATTGAAGCTCCTAGAGGAGGAAAGTGCACGGATCGAACGAGGCAAGATCACACGGATGCGCGAGCAGGCCGACGATCTGGAGTCCAAGGCGCACGCCATCCGCCACCAAGCAGACGAACTGGAGAAGCAGTATGAGACGGCTCATGCCTAAACGCGCGTTCTGGGTCCTCCTGACGGCGGTCGCATGCGTGGGGTTCACCCCGGCCCCCGCCAACGCCGCGTACATCGATCCCGCCACGACGAGTTATCTGATCCAGATCGTGTCCGGCCTGGTCATCACCCTCAGCGTGGCCATCGGGGTCTTCTTCCGCAAACTCCAGCTCTTCTTCCTGACGCTGGGCGCCAAGACCTCGGCCTTCTGGGTGCGGACCTTCACCGCCTCGGGACGCCGTGCCTGGAAGGCCCAGAAGAAGCGCCGCCTGGCCGTCGAGGACGCCGCCGGGACGCAGGCCGCCCCCACCACGACCACCTGGTCCAAGCGTGCCTTCCTCTGGCACGACGACCGCCGGTGGTGGGCCCGCCTGGGCCTGTCCGCCGCCATGTCGTTCTCCCTGGCGATGGTGTTCGTCCTCTTCTCGGTGCTGGACCTCTTCTCCAGCAACGCCACGCAGTTCGCCTTCACCATCCATGACCTCCTGCCGGTCACCCTGCTGATCTTCGCCTGCCTGGGCGCCGGACTGACGGTGGCGCTGTTCATCTTCCGAGGACGGGTCTTCGACGCGCTGATCTGCGCTGTGGCCGGCGTCTCGACCGCCGGGTGGCTCCAGATGCATTTCTGGAACCCCGACTTCGGCTCCTTCATGGGAGTCCCGGTGAAGTGGCAGGACTACACGAGAGTGGCCGTGGTCAACCTCGCCATGTGGTTCGCCGTCATCGCGGCCGTCTTCCTGATTCGAGTCCTGAGCAAGAAACTGTGGACCGCCGTCATGGTCGTGCTGGCCATCGTCATCCTGGCCGGCAGCTCCGTGTCGCTCATCGGCACCTACTCCGCCTCGTCCACACAGGTGGCCACCACCCAGCAGAACGTCGGCTACCTGTCATATAACAATGCCTTCTCCTTGTCGTCGACCCGGAACGCGGTGATCTTCGTCGTCGACGAGTTCGACGGGAACATCCCCGATCGGATCCGGCAGGACGATCCGCACTTCTTCGACCCGCTGACCGGATTCACCCAGTTCACGCAGAACATGAGTCGGTTCAGCCAGACCGATCCCGGCGTGCCCAGCATGCTGACAGGCCAGGACTACTTCTTCACGACCACGTACAGCGCGTACAAGAGCCAGGCATGGGCGGACGCGACCGCGCTGAGGACGCTGAAGGACGCGGGCTACTCCGTCAACGTGTACTCCGGCCAGTTCAACTCCTACGCCCACGATTCTGACATCGCCGGGCTGGTCGACAACTTCGCCACCGCGCCGACGGTCGTGGACCGGAAGGTCATGGCGAAGGGGATGCTCCAACTGGCCTCCTTCGTGGACGCCCCCGTGATCGCCAAGCCCAGCTTCTGGATGGACACGACGGAGTTCGCCCACGTCACGACCACGCCCGCCGACGCTCCCGCCCCCTATGGTTTCGACGACTTCACGTTCTCGACGAAGCTCGACCAGCACGGCCTCACCCTGAGGGGGGACCAGCCGCAGGTGAATTTCTTCCATCTGCAGGGCTCCCACGCCCCCTGGACCCTCGGAGAGGACGGACGTCCCGTCGCCGGGGGGACCAATGACTTGGTCCAGACCAAGGGCGTCTTCCACATCATCTACGACTACCTCGACGAAATGAAGCGGCTCGGCATCTACGACGACGCGACGATCATCATCACCGCCGACCATGGCCGCCAGGTGAGCGCGGAGATCCGCGAGTTGGACCATCCCCTCCTCGCCAGCCTCTTCGTCAAGCCACGTGGCTCGTCGACGGAGCCCCTCGCGTTCAGCGCGGCGCCCACGTCGCAGCTCAACCTGTGGCCGACCGTCCTCAAGGACGCGGGACCGATGCCACACACCACCAACCAGGCCTACGACGCGGTGACGACGCCACGCGCAGACACGGTGTCGTACTTCGACGTCCCCGAGGACTCCCTGGCGCCACGCACCTACGTGTGGTACCGGCCCATGTGGAACTCGGATCCTGGTTTCGGCGACCGCTTCGAGGTCGTGGGAGACGCCCGTGACTTCGCCAACTGGCATCTGGTGGAGAAGTTCCCGCTGTTGTTCGGCAACTTGAGCGAGTGACGAGCCGATGAGCGTGTGCCCTCGCCGGGGCGCACGCTCGGCCGTCTCCCGGCCGTCGCTCAGTCGAGCGCGGGTTCGGCGGGCGTGCCCAAGTACTCGCTCACAGCCTCGGCTGCGACCCAGCGGTTGTGTGACAGGTCTGGGACGGTGCGCAGGTAGTCGAGTTCCTCGACCATCTCGGGGCTGAAGCCGCAGGGCACGACATGGGCGCCGATGTACAGGGAGTTGTGCGTCTTCGACGGGAACGCGCCCGTGCCATCGCGACCGACCCCCGTCACGAAGTGGATGGGATGTCCGTACAGCACGTCGATGTACTCCTCGCCCGAGACGAAGGGATGCCGGTTCACGTACGCCGGCAGTCGGCTGACCATGGGTCCGTCGCCGTAGAAATCGATCTCCCATCCCTGCCCATGGAGATCGTCCATGGCGTCGACCAGGGACGTGACATCGTGCGCGATCCCCAGGTTCCCGGCGTACAGGGCGCGGCGCCCGCTCGCCATGTGTCGGTTCTCGTCCGCCGTGATCGTAGGCCAGAACCGCGCCACGACGCAGTTGTCCTTCGTGTACGCGATGTTGCCCGCGCACGAGATCACCCGTCCCCACTTCTGCAGGTAATGATCCGTGATCCGCTTCACGAAGGGCGCCGCCATGCGATAGAGGACGCCCAGAGACCGAAGATTGCTCGGCAGGTAGTCGTGGAGGTGGAAGATGGTCTTCACCCCCGGCGCGCGGCGGTGAAGACCGGCGATGAGGAAGACGTTGAGGAATGGGGACGACGTGGCCAGCACGGCGTCCTCGGGACCCACCTGCTCGCGGATGTACGATCGCACCGCTTTCCAGAACAGCCGATAGTCGCGCAGGATGTCGATCTGGCTGTCGCGCTTGCCGGCTTCTCCCGATGTCAGGCGGATGATCGGCGACTGCGGGGCCGGTCGGTCGAGATCGTGGAACGACCCCGATCCGGCGACGAGGACGGTGTCGTGCCCCATCTGGCGCAGGGCGTCCGCCAGTTCCTCTTCGAGAACAGCGGAGGGGGACCCGTCCGGCCAGAAATGATGGTTGATGACATGAATCTTCACCGAGTCGACTCCTGGAACAAGCCGAGCCGACGAGCGTGGGAGTGGACCGTCCCGACGATGCACGACACCACCCGCTGGGCGGTGTCGGGGACCCGGTAATCCACAGGCGCTTGAGGAATGGGCAAGGACAACGCCAGGCTCACCGCATCCAGGACCGACTCGGGGTCGATGCCCGCGGTGATGATCGATCCGGTGTCCACGGCCTCGGGCCGCTCGATGAAATCACGCAACGTCACAGCGGGGAAGCGCAGCATGGACGACTCTTCGCTGATCGTCCCCGAGTCGGACAGCACGAGCTTGGCCTGCTTCTGCAGCTTGCAGTAGTCGTGGAAGCCGAAGGGCTTGTGGAAGTGGATCCCGTCCACCCCGGTCAGCGACATCGCCTCCAACCGTTTGCGGGTACGCGGGTGGGTCGACACGAGGATCGGCAGGTCGTACGCCTCGTGCAGTCGGCGCAGCGCGTCGACGGCCATGGCCAGGCGCTGGGGGTAGTCGACGTTCTCCTCACGGTGGAGGCTGACGAGGAAGTACTCCCCCGGCTCCAGGCCCTGGTCCTCCACGACGGTGCTGGCGTCGATCTGCGTCGCGTTCTGGTTGAGGACCTCGAGCATGGGCGAGCCGGTCACGATGACCTTCGCAGGGTGCAGGCCCTCGGCGAGCAGGTTGCGACGAGCATGCTCGGTGTACGCCAGGTTGTAGTCCGCGACGTGGTCGATCAGGCGACGGTTGGTCTCCTCCGGCACATTCTCGTCGAAGGACCTGTTGCCCGCCTCCATGTGGAACACCGGGACGCGCATCCGCTTCGCCATCACCGCCGAGACGCAACTGTTCGTGTCCCCGAGGACGAGGAAGGCGTCGGGGCGTTCGGCCCGGATGACCTCCTCGATCTTCGTGATGATCGACCCGAGGGACGAGCCGAGCGTGGAGGTGTCGGCCCCGAGGAAGTGGTCGGGTCGCCGAAGCCCCAGATCCTCGAAGAAGACCTCGTTCAGCTCGTAGTCGTAGTTCTGTCCCGTGTGGACGAGCACATGGTTCACGCAGGTATCGAGCAGTTTGAGCGTGGCGGACAACCGGATGATCTCCGGTCGAGTCCCCACGACGGACATGACTGTGAGCTTTCCCATGGTCACACCACCTCGGCAATCGTGTCAGGTCGTTCGGGGTCGAACAACTCATTGGTCCAGAAAATCGTGTAGAGCGGAGTCGAGCCGGTGTTGCGGATGTTATGCGTCCAGCCGGTCGGCATGTCCACCGCCACGGGTGCGTCGCCGGACACGTCGAGGCTCACCGCGTCCGCGCTCCCGTACTTCCGCAGACCGATGGCGGCCTCGCCGGACACGACGATGAATCTCTCGATCTTGCGGCGATGGAAGTGCTGCCCGCGCGTGATCCCCGGCATCGTGGTCGAGAAGGAGGCTTGCCCGCACCCGCCATGGGAGCGCAGCATCTCCACGAAGGATCCCCTCGGGTCGGTGTGCCGGGTCAGCTCGACCCCGGTGGTGAGCCAGGGGGTGTACGACCGGTACGTGTTGAACAGGTCGCGGTCGAACCGCGACTCGACGTCGGGGATCTCGCCTCGCCGGTAGGTGTCGGCGATGGCGGTCAGTCGACGCAGGAGGCCGGTCACGGTCTCCTGATGGGTCAGGGCGTCCATGTCCGGCACCGAGACCGTCCCCAGGAGCACATCGGCCGCGTCTTGGGCATGGAGGAGGGTGAGCTCACGGTCCTGGTTCACCTCCGGTCGGCCCTGGTTTGCCAACAGATGGCAGAAGGTCGCGACCACGGAGTTGTAGAAGGGCCGACCGTGCTCGCCGAAGAGGTTCGGGAAACGGATGTCGACGAACTCGGCGCCGATGGCGTGAGCGGTGTCGGCCAGGATCTGCGCCGCCTCGCTCTTGGCCTGTCCGTAGACGTTGTCCAAGGACGCCTGGATGGAGTTGGAGTACACGATCTTCTTGACCGGCTCCGCCGCCTCGCGCAGCGCCTGGGAGATCTGTCGAGCGAAGAGGATGTTCCCGTCTCGGACATCGTCATCCGACCCGCGGTTGACGCCGGCCATGTGGATGAGACGATCGGCGCCGTCCACGGCTCGTCGGGCCTGGTCAGCGTCGAAGAACTCCCCCACCGGAACGTCGGCGAGGTCGGGGCCCGCTTCCTTCACGGCACAGCTGAGATGCCAACCGAGGAAGCCGTCGCCGCCAGTCGTGGCCACACGGGTCATGCTGGGATACCCGCCTTGGCAAGTTCCTCGCGGATCTCGGGAAGCGTGAGCAGCAGAGCCTTCGTCCCCTCGACGTCCAGGCGCGTGGTGTTGGCGGAGGTGTACGCCTCGGCGTTCGCGCCAGCGGAGCCTTGGTCGAAGTACTGTTCGTACTGCAACCCCCGCGCGTCGATGGGGACCCGGAAGTACCCGCCTTCGTCGACGGCTTTGATGGCGTCCTCGCTCGACAGGAGGGTCTCGTGCATCTTCTCCCCGTGGCGAAGCCCGATCACACGGATGTCGGGGTCCTCGACGCCGAACAGAGACGCCACCGCTTGAGCCAGCACCGTGATCGTCGACGCCGGCGCCTTCATGACGAACAGGTCGCCCGGCTCGGCATGGGTGAAGGCGTACTCCACCAGGTCGACGGAGTCGGCCAGGGACATCAGGAAGCGTGTCATGTCGCCATCGGTGAGCGTCAGGGGCTGCCCGGAGGTGACCTGGCGCACGAACACCGGGATCACGGAGCCACGCGAGTACATGACGTTGCCGTAGCGCGTCATGGACACCGTCATGGACGAGTTCGGGTTGTTCCTCGCGAAGGCCTGGGCGGTCTTCTCCATGAGCGCCTTGGACATGCCCATGGCGTTGATCGGGTAGACGGCCTTGTCCGTGCTGAGGCACACGAGCGAGCGCACACCGGCCTCGTCCGCCGCGCTGATGACGTTCTGGCTGCCGACGATGTTGGTCAGCACGGCCTGCTGGGGGAAGAACTCGCACGAGGGCACCTGCTTGAGGGCGGCCGCGTGGAAGACATAGTCGACGCCCTGGAACGCGGGCCTGATGCTCTCGCGGTCCCGGGTGTCGCCCAGGAAGAAACGGACGCGGTCGTCATTCAGCTGGCGACGCATGTTGTCTTGCTTCGCCTCGTCGCGACTGAAAATGTGCACGGCCTTCGCCCCCGACGCCAAGACATGGGCCGTCATCGTCGACCCGAAAGAGCCCGTCCCTCCAGTGATGGCAATGGTCTTTCCCTCTATCGTCCGACTCATGCCGTTCCTTTCCGCATACACCAGGTTCTTTCGTCACAGGGCTGCGACCCGTGGCAGTTTTCCAGCCTAGTGTACCCTGCGGCGGTGTCCCTGCCCGGCTCCCCCGCCATCGGACGCGAGGTAAGATGAGGGGCAATTGCTGGCGACTCCACATGCTCGAAGGACACAACAGTGCTCAGACACCTGCTCACGACGACGACGAACGTCGAGAGAAGTTCCTATGTATGGAGTATCACCGCCAGCGTGTGCTTCGCGGCCCAGTCGGTGGTGATGCTCTTCATCGTCTCCAACCTCCTCGGCGTGGAAGACGCCGGTCTCTTCGCCCTCGCCGTGGCACAGGCCATCATTCTGTGGGCCATCGGCTCCTTCGGAATGCGCAAGTACCAAGCCTCGGACGTCAACCGCCTGTACTGCCTGCGCGAGTACGTGTGGTCCCGTGTGCTGTCCGTCGGTCTGATGATGCTCAGCGCCAGCGTCTTCCTGCTTGTCATGGCGGGAACCGGACATTACTCCGGACAGAAGGCGTGGATCATCTTCCTGGTGACGCTCATCCGGGCCGTCGACGCCGTCGAAGACGTCTGGGTGGGGTTCTTCCAACAGATCGGCCGCCTGGACATCGGCTCCAGGGTGAGTTCCGCTCGCGTCGTCCTCAACACGCTCGTCTTCGCCGTCGCGCTGATCGTCACACGCGACTTGTCAATCTCTTTGTTGTTCTGTTTGGCGGCTTCCGTGATCCTGCTCGTGATCCTGCTCGTGCCCGCCATGCACGACTATCGGGAGCACAACCACCAGAAGGCGCAGGCACGGCACGTCGCCGGCTTGCTGTGGACGTGCGCGCCTTTGTTCTTGGCGGCTTTCCTGTCGATGTACATCACCAACGCGCCCAAGTACGGCATCGACGCCGTGCTCGACGACACGGCGCAGGGACAATTCAATCTCATCTCCATGCCCGTCTTCGTCATCTCCTTGCTCAGCTTCGTCATCTTCAACCCGCTGATCTACTCCATGTCCACGCAATGGATCGATCGGAACCTGAAGCGACTCTTCAGCACGATCGCCACAGTGACCCTGATCACCATCGGGATCACGGTCGTGTGCGTCATCGGCGGCGTCCTCATCGGCCTTCCGATCCTCTCCTTCATCTCAGGCGTAGCCCTCACCGGGCTGCGCACAGACTTGGCCATCCTGTTGGTCGCCGGCGGCTTCGTGGCGATGTCGAACCTCTTCATCATCATCCTCACCATCATGCGCCGACAGGTCGCCATGGCGTGGTCTCTGGTCGTGGTCGCCGGGGTCGCCATGACATCGCCACTGTGGATATCGTGGCAGGGGCTTCGCGGCGCGTGCCTGATCTTCCTGGTCGTCTTCGTCCTGCAAACCATCATCATGGGCGCGGTGATCTGGAGGAACTGGCATCGACCGTCCCTCAACCCCGTGCCATAGACTGATGCCCATGGGAAAACCATTGACAGTTCTCTTGGTCAACGTCCTCGCCGACACTAGGTCGACGGGTCGCATCTGCAAGGATCTGTACTGGGCGTACGAGGCCGCCGGCTATGAGCCCACCATCGCCTATGGCCGTGGAACCGCCGCCCCCGACCTGCGATCTTTCAAGATCGGATCCACATTCGACATGCTCGAGCACGCGGGCGAGACCTTGCTCTTCGACAATCACGGCATGTCGTCCCGAGCGAGGACCCGTCGATTCCTGTCCCAGGTCGCCGACCTCTCCCCCGACGTCATCCATCTGCACAATATCCATGGTTATTACCTCAATGTCCCACACCTCTTCGCCTATCTGAAAGAGGAGTTCCACGGACACGTCCTGTGGACCCTCCACGACATGTGGGCCATCACCGGCCATTCGGCACACCTCACCGAAGAGGAGCGGTATCGCGACGCCATCCCCCAGTCCGGCGCCCGCCATTGGGAGTATCCCTTCTCAGCCGTGGACCGGTACACCCGCAACGCCGTCCTGAAGCGGACCTGGTTCTCGTCCGTCCCCCGTATGACGATCGTGACCCCGTCGCACTGGCTCTCCTCGGTCATCGAAGGCTCCTTCCTCTCCTCGTACCCCATCCACACGGTCCACAATGGGACTGACCTGGAGACCTTCCACCCGCTGCCCCCCATCGACCACCCCGAGAAGATCGTCCTGGCCGTGGCCAGCGTCTGGAGCGCACAGAAGGGGTTGCCGGATCTGATCGACCTCGCGGGACGACTGCCCGACGGGTACAGGCTGCGGCTCATCGGACGCCTTCCGAGATCCACTCGCCTGCCGACGTCCATCGAGCACATCCCTCGGACGGACGACGTCGCGCACCTCGTGCAGGCCTACTCGGACGCGCATGTCCTCGTCAACCCCACACACCACGAGACCCTCTCCATGGTCAACATCGAGGCGCAGGCGTGTGGGACCCCCGTGATCACCTATCCGACGGATGGGGCGCCTGAGACCATCATCGACGGGGTCACCGGACGGGTCACGTCAGGTCCACACGTGGACGAGATGCTCGACCTCGTCGTGAGGTCCGAGAAGAACCCCGCGATATCAGCCGCGTGCGTGGACAATGCGCAGCACTTCTCACGGGAGAGGATGGGCGAGGGATACCTCGCTCTCTTCCCCGCGTCGTGAGGCGTTCATCCACGCCGACCAGTGCCGCCCGTAGGGCACACCTGTGTTTGAATAGACGTCGCGCATCTAGGTAGAGTCATGGACGTGCGTGGTGCACATGTCTGACGTGAGGTTCGCATGGATTGGTTCATCCTTGTCCCCTATGTGGCCGTGGCACTGGCGTCGCTCCTGATCCCTGGCTTGCTGGTGGGCGCGGTCACGCGCCTGCGCGGGTGGGCGTTGGTCCAGGTGGCGCCTGTGTTGTCGGTCACCATCATCTCTGTGGCCGCCATCGTGGCCCAGAAGATCCACCTGTCGTGGGGGTGGCTTCCTGTCGCCGCGGTGACGGTGATCCTTGTCGTCGTCATCCTCGCAGTCGACCTCGCGGGTCGGTCCCTGCTCCCGCGCGTCTTCCGTCCGACGGTGGGCGACACGAGCCGCGCCGACGGCACGGCCGCGGAGTCGGCCCGCCGACGGATCTGGATTCCCGCGACAGCGCTGGCCGTCGCCGCCGTGATCGCGATTTGGCAGTTCATGCGCATGGTGGTCTCGCCTGGGAACTTCTCCCAGACGTACGACAACATCTTCCACATGAACGTCGTGCGGTGGATCCTCGACACCCATGACGCGTCGAGCCTGTCCGTCATCTCCATGATCTCGGGAGGCCAGCCGCCCACCTTCTATCCGGCCGCGTGGCACGACCTGGTGTCCCTGGTGAACCTCACCCTCGGCTCGACGAACATCGCGTACTCGTCCAACGCCGTCAACCTGGTCATCATGGCCGTGGTGTGGCCCCTGGCCTGCCTCTTCCTCGCCTCGCGTCTGTTCCCTGCCGCGAGCGTCGTCCTGCGTGTAACCATCGGCATCCTGGCGTCGTCCTTCGCGGCCTTCCCGTCGTTGCTGATCGGATTCGGGGTCCTGTTCCCGAACTTCCTCGGCTTCAGCCTCCTGCCGGTCCTCCTCGGCCTGGCCGCGTCCATCCTCGGGCTGGCCCCCTCGCGCCTGGCCGTCCCCGCGATCCATGCCGTCGTGATGTTCCTGGCCTGCCTGCCCGGACTGTTCATCGCCCATCCCAACGCTTTCCTCTCCTTGGTCGCCATGATGAGCCCCATGGGGCTGACCTGGGCGTACCGGGGGGTGCGCCGAACCTGGCGCTCCCGCCGTGTCCTGTCCTGGGCGTACATGGGCGCCACCGTGCTGGCCCTCGGGGTCTTCGCCGTCATCTGGCGACTGGGCTACACACAGCCGTCCTGGGGTCCCCCCAACTCGTCGGAGACCTCCATCGGCGAGATCCTGCTGGCCTCCCCCTTGCTCCTACGGCCCTTCTGGGTCCTGGGCGTCCTCATCGTCGCCGGTCTGATCTGGCTGGTGCGCACCCCGTCGCTGCGGTGGTGGGCCGGTCCCTCGGCGGTGGTGTGCGTCCTGTGGTGGGCCGTGTCGGCGATGCACGACAGCCTGTGGCGCAACCTCCTCGTCGCCGGGTACTACAACGACCCCTATCGCCTGGCCGCCTTGCTGCCCATGATCCTGTTCCCGATCACGATCATGGGAGCCCAGCAGATCCTCGCCGGGATCACGGCCTGGCTCGGACGTCGGCCCCGCCTGGACGTCGCCTGGGTCCGTGCCGTCGCGGTGGTGTGCGCGGGCCTGATCCTCGTGGGCGGGGTGCAGTTCAGCGCGGCCATGGGCCAGCACATCGCCTGGGTGAAGTCCACCTACGTGATCGACGAGAACTCGGCCTTGGTGGACGCCGACGAGTACGCCCTGATCCAGCAGTTGCCGGACCTCGTCCCGGCTGGCGTCCGCGTGGCCACCGACCCGT
Source organism: Propionibacteriaceae bacterium (assembly GCA_009780915.1). Taxonomy (GTDB): domain Bacteria; phylum Actinomycetota; class Actinomycetes; order Propionibacteriales; family Propionibacteriaceae; genus WQYJ01. The sequence goes on along the minus strand of WQZD01000018.1, from coordinate 23,078 downwards.
GGAACGGCAGTTCCATGGCGTACGCCCTGGAGAACATCCCCACGACGACCACCCACGTGGGCTACACCTCGACCCCGGACCTGGACATCATCAACAACTCGCTGGTCGACGCGGTGGCCGAGCCCTCGTACGTGTGCCCCGCCGTGAAGGATCTGAACGTCGGGTACGTCCTCGATTTCGGGGACAAAGAGGTCCATGGGGCTCACCACCCCTATCCCGGATTCGACGACCTGTCCGGCGCCGACGGGTTCGCCCTGGTGGCCCAGGTGGGCCACGCCTCGCTGTATCGTGTCGACGCTTGTGGGTGACAGGCCGGGCGCCTGGACTGCGGAACCACCCCCACCGACCGTGCCCCAGGACTTTGGGGGACCTCAGAAGGGCGTGACATAATGGGTGCGAAGGTGAGGAGGCGTCGGCGATCAACCACTGGCGTCCGGACTAGTCGGAGGATTGCATGACATCTGTCGATCTCGTCGTGGTCGGAGCCGGTCTATTCGGGCTGACCATCGCGCAACGCGCCGCGGAGGACCTGGGGCTGAACGTGGCCATCGTGGAGCGTCGTTCCCACATCGGCGGCAACGCCTACTCGGCCAAAGAAGAGACCACCGGCATCGAAGTCCACCGCTACGGCGCCCACCTGTTCCACACCAGCAACGAGACCGTGTGGGAGTACGTGAACCGCTTCACGGCGTTCACCGGGTACGTCCACCACGTGTACACGAACCACGCCGGGGTGGTGTACCCCATGCCCGTGAACCTGGGGACGATCAACCAGTTCTTCCGCTCGGCCCACTCCCCCGACGAAGCCCGGGCCCTGATCGCGAGCCAAGCGGGCGAGTTGGGCGGCGTGGAGCCGAGGAACTTCGTGGAGAAGGGCATCTCCCTGGTGGGACGCCCCCTGTACGAGGCCTTCTTCATGAACTACACGGCCAAGCAGTGGCAGACCGCCGCCGAGGACCTGCCGGCCTCGATCGTCTCCCGCCTGCCCGTTCGCTACACCTACGACAACCGGTACTTCAACGACACCCATGAGGGCCTGCCCGTGGGCGGGTACGGCGCCTGGTTCGAGGCGATGATCGACGACCCGCGCATCCAGGTCCACCTCGACACCGACTTCTTCGCCGCCGACGGTCCTTTCGCGAAGTCCCGCACAGTCGGGTCCGTCCCGGTCATCTACACCGGCCCCGTCGATCGCTACTTCGACTACGCCCATGGCGAGTTGGGATGGCGCACCATCGACCTGGAGCAGGAGATCCTGCCCATCGCGGACTTCCAGGGGTGCCCGGTGATGAACTACGCCGACCCCGACCCCGCGTACACCCGGATCCTGGAGTTCCGTCACTTCCATCCCGAACGCGACTACACCACCGACGCCACGGTGATCATGAAGGAGTACTCCCGCTTCGCCGGCCGCGGCGACGAGCCGTACTACCCGGTGGCCACCGCCCAGGACCGCGTGATGCTGGACTCCTACCGCGCCCTGGCCGCCGAGCAACCCCAGGTCCTGTTCGGGGGACGTCTGGGAACGTACCAGTACCTCGACATGCACCAGGCCATCGCCTCGGCCCTGACCATGTACGACACCCAGGTGAGACCCCACTTCCAGTCGGGACGACCGCTGAGCGCGAAGCGATAGGAGAACGGTGAATCGCACCCCAGCCATGATGCGGCTGCACCACCCCGGGCACTCGAGGGGGCTCATCGAGATCCCTCGTTGGTATTTCCTCCTCAGCCTGCTCGTGCGCAAGGAGTTGCGCGTGAGGTACCGCGGCTCCGTGCTCGGCATGCTGTGGACCTACGTCAAACCCGCCATCCAACTCCTGGTCTACTACCTGGCGATGGGACGGTTCCTGCGGCTCAACGCCCAGATCCCCAACTACATCGTCTACCTGTTCTCCGGCATCGTCATGGTGAACGTGTTCAACGAGATCCTGCGCAACACGACCAGTTCCATCGTCGGCAACGCGCCCCTGGTCGGAAAGATCTATCTGCCGCGCGAGTTGTTCCCCGTGGCGAGCCTGTGGGTGGCGTTCATCCACTTCATCCCCCAGGTGGTGGTCTTGTTGATCGCGGCCGTGCTGTTCGGCTGGCGTCCGGGCCCGATGAACATCCTGGCCGTCCTGGGAGGCATCCTCCTCGTCGCCATGCTGGCTCTGGGCCTGGGCCTGATGTTCAGCGCCTGGAACGTGCTGTTCCGGGACGCGGAGAACATCGTGGACTTGATCAGCATGGTCGCCATCTGGTTCTCCCCCGTGTTCTACGCCTGGTCGATGGTGCAGGCCGCCGTGCCCGGCTGGTTGTGGACCGTGTACCAATGCAACCCCTTGTCCGTCGCTGTCGAACTGTTCCATTACGGCTTCTGGGCGCCCACCCGAGACGGCGGAGGCACGCCGATCACCGTGATCACGGCGAACGCGGCCAACCCGCCCGGTTTCGGCATGTGGATCTGCGTGGGATTCGCCATCTCCGTCGTCCTGCTGGTGCTGGGACAACTGGTCTTCCGTACCCACGAATCCCGATTCGCCGAGGAGCTGTGACGATGACGAACACTGTCGATCCGACCCCCGACGAGCCTGTGATCCGCGTCCAGTCCGTGGATAAGATCTTCACGCTGCGCCACACCCGCTCGATCAAAGAGTACGTGGTGTGGACCGTGAAAGGCCGCAAGGGCGAGCTCAGTCAGACCTTCAAAGCCCTGAACAACGTCTCGATCTCCATCGGCTCGGGCGAGTCCGTGGGCCTGCTCGGCCTGAACGGCTCCGGGAAGTCGACCCTGCTGAAACTCATCTCGGGAGTCATGCAGCCCGACGCGGGGGACGTCCAGATCAAGGGGCTCGTGGCCGGTCTCATCGAGGTCGGCGCGGGCTTCCACCCCGACCTCACAGGCCGGGAGAACGTCTACCTCAACGGCGCCATCCTCGGGATGAGCGAAGAGGAGATCGAGCGGAAGTTCGACGACATCGTGGCCTTCTCCGAGATCGAGAAGTTCATCGACACCGAAGTGAAGTTCTATTCGTCGGGGATGTTCTTGCGCCTCGCGTTCTCCGTGGCGATCCACTCCCAACCCGACATCTTCCTGGTCGACGAGATCCTCGCGGTCGGCGACGAGCCCTTCCAGCGCAAGTGCCTGGACAGGATCCGGGAACTGAAAGCCGCCGGCCAGACCTTGGTCGTCGTCTCCCACGACTTGCGTCGCATCCAAGAGATCTGCGACCGCGGGATCGTCTTACGACAAGGGGAAGTCGTCCTGGACGGCACCATCGCCGAAGCGGTCGACCTTCTTCACCAGGGCGCCTGACGGCAGGAAAGGACTGACATGACAGACCACCATGGACATCACGACACCGAGGGCGCCGCGCCGGCGATCACGGTGCTGGTGCCGATCTTCAACGTGGAGCGCTACCTCGACCAGTGCCTGGCGTCCATCCAGAAGCAGACCTTCACCGACCTGGAGGTCATCTGCATCAACGACGGCTCCACCGACTCCTCGCGGGAGATCATCGAGTCCTATGTGTCCACCGACGACAGGTTCACGGTGATCGACAAGGCCAACTCCGGCTATGGCGACTCGATGAACCAGGGGCTGGCCCGCGCACGGGGGACCTACATCGGCATCGTCGAGTCGGACGATTTCGTCGACGAGAACATGTTCGCGATCCTGCACGAGACGATCACCGCCCACGACGTGCAGATGGTGAAGTCCAACTTCCTGAACCACTGGTCCACGCCGTACCCCACCGATCAGTTCATCGAGGTCTACCCCGCGAGTCTGTGCGATCGTGTGGTGAACCCCCAGACGGAACAGGACATGTTCTATCTCAAGCCCTGCATCTGGACGGCTCTGTACTCCCGGGAGTTCCTGGTCGACAACGAGATCGATTTCCTGCCCACGCCGGGCGCCTCGTACCAGGACCTGGGCTTCTCCACGAAGGTCTGGATCTCGGCCGAGAGGGTCTTCTTCCTCCACCCCGCCTACCTGCACTACCGCCAGGACAACGAAGCGTCGTCGGTGAAGAACCCCGAGAAGGTGTACTGCGTGTGCGACGAGTACGACGAGATCGAGAGGTACCTGAGTGAACGGCCCGAGCGGGCCGTGTACCTGCGCAAGGTGCTGACCAAGATGAAGTACGACTCCTACCAGTGGAACTACGACCGTATCGCCGACCAGTACCGGCTGGACTTCCTCCAGCGGATGAGGACGGACTTCCTGGCTGACAAAGCCGCCGGCCACCTCGACTGGGAACTGTTCGAGCCGTGGAAGAAGTCCGACCTGACGATGATCCTCGAATCCCCCGAGCTCTTCCACGCGAGCCGCAACAACCGACGCGGGCACTCCGTGGTGGCCAAGGCGGCGTATTACCTGAAATCAGGCGGGGTGACTATGCTGGCCCGCATGGTCAGACGAAAGTTCTTCGGAAGGAGCTGACTATGGCCGACGTGTCGATCATCGTTCCGGTCTACAACGTGGAGCAGTACCTGGCCTTGTGCCTGGACTCGTTGCGCCGCCAGACTCTCCACGACATCGAGATCATCTGCGTCAACGACGGCTCGACCGACCGTAGTGGCGCCATCCTCGACCTGGCCAGCACAGCCGATCCTCGGGTCCATGTCGTCACGCAGCCCAACGCCGGCCTGTCGGCGGCACGCAACGCCGGGTTGAGGGCGGCCACCGCACCGATCATCATGTTCGTGGACTCCGACGACATGTTGGAGCCGAAGGCGTGCGCCGTGGTGAAGAAAGCCTTCGACGTCCACGACCCTCAGGTCGTGACTTTCGGCGCCACCGTCTTCCCGGCGTCGGCCTCCTACCCGTGGCTGGACACAGTGCTCAGCCCCCGCGACCGGGTGTACTCCCCCTATGAGGACGCGCTGCTGTTCGCCGAGGACGCGAGCCCCTTCGTGTGGCGCACCGCCGTGTCCGCGCAATTCCTGGCCGAGAACGACCTGCGCTTCGACGAGACCGTCGCTTTCGGCGAGGACCAGATCTTCCACTTCATGGCGTACCCGGCCTCGCGCAAGACCGTCCTGCTGTCGGACAAGCTGTACATCTACCGGGCCAACCGCACCGGGTCCTTGATGCGCATCCGCGACGAGAACCTCGTCCTGCGCCAGAAAGAACATCACATCATCGCGCGGCGCATCTTCACGGGGTGGAGGGACAAGGGCTGGCTCGAGACCTCGGCGCCGGCCATCGCCGACTGGGCGATCACCTTCCTCGTCCTCGACCTGATGGGCCAATCCCCCGTCGTGCGGGCACGGGTGACGCCCGGGCTCAGGTCGGTCATGGAGGAGTTCTTCCTCGACGACGCCGTCCTGCGGCGCCTGCCGGCGCCCACGCGGGCCGTCATCGCGATGGTCTGTTCCCCCTCGTACAAGGGGACCCTGCCCGCCCGGGTCCTGCTGGCCTTCTACCGCCACCGCCACGGCGTCCTCGCCGCGGGCAAGGTCGCGGTCCGCAAAGCGCTGGGGGGCGCCCCTGTTCGGATGGTCGCCGCGATCTTGCGGAAGGTCCTGCCGACTCCCGCCGCCCACATGCGCACCTATTTCGACACGGTCGCGGCGAACGCCGACGACGCAGCGGCTCGCGTGCTGTCCACCGAGTTGCTGACCCTGGAGGCCCGGAGCGTGTCTCAGCGCGGCTGAGACACCGCGTCCACCGAGAGCCCTTCGTCGACGCTCGCGGCCTCCAGCCCGGCCTTGAGGTCGGCGACGATACGCTCAGCGGCGTCGTCATGGGCGAACAGGGCCGCCACCACCTCCGGCTGGCGAGGGGCGTGGGTGTCCTTGGCGCCGTTCAGCCATGACTGGAGGAGCTTCAGGGCCTGGCCCACGTCCGGTGTCCGGTGCAGCCCGTCCATGACGACCTCCCCGAGGCAGTTGAACGCCCGATGCCCGTCCCTCTCCACGAAGACCAGCGGTTTGCCGACGATCTGGTACTCCAGGAGCATGCTGATTCCGTCCGTGATCATCGCGTCGGACGCCTTGAACAACCCGGCGTAGTCGGCGCCGGTGTACACCGCCGTGTTGGGCAACTCGTTCCACTGCTCGAACCAATGGTCCACCATCTCGTCGGTCCATGGGCCGGCGTGGGGGTCGCGCAGCATGATCTCCAGCAGGGGATGCGACATCAAGACGACTTGGACGTCCTTGTGGGCGCGGGCCCACCGCGTCATAGGGCCGATCATCTGGGGGAACATCCCGAACTTGGTCCAGTCCTGGTCGACGCTGTGATGGGCGGACCACAGGACACGCTTGGCGGTCCGCGCGCCTGGCGCTTTCGCGCCGTCCAGCGGCCACCAGGGCTGCGCCGCCCGGATGTGCTCCAACTTCGGATGGCCGGTCGCCACATATCCGGGCATGGTGCGACCCATGAGCTCCTCGGACTGCGCCAGGGCGGTCTCATTGGCCCAGTAGACCCGCCAGGCGACCTGGTGCAGCTGAGAGGTCAGGGCGGTCTCCGACGACGGGACGCCCGCGACCTCCAACAGGTTCATGGTCTCGTACGGGATGTAGCACAACCGGGTGAAGTCCAACGACGGGATCTTGAACGCGTCCTCGTAATCCTGATCCCATTGGGACTGGCGGAAGATGACGTCGGGCGACAACGCCTCGATGATCCGCAACGACTGGTGCACCTGCGGGATGGGCAGACGGATGTGGGTCACCCCCATGCGATCCAGCTCCTCGTCGACCACCCGCGTGCCGGCACTGCTGCGGCCGCGGAACTTCGGGCCGATGGACGCGGCGGTGACGATGAAATCCGGGTCCTGCGACAGACGCTGGATGACCGGCGCGACGCTCGCCCAGGCGCCGACGTGATGGATCAGGAAGAGGACGTGGAAGGGCTTGCCCACCCGATGGGTGCGACGCAGGAGCGTGGTCGCGTTCACGGCGGACACCTCGGCGAAGTACTCCGCCCACCGGCTCTGCTCGTGCACGTCGGCGACAGCGGACCGCACCTCGGCCAAGTCGTTCGAGATCCTCGCGAACGTCGCCGGGCCCTGCGCGTCGGCCGGGATCCCCGGGCGACCGGGGAAACCCTGCGAGGCCATGAAGGCATGCAGATCCTTGATCCTGTTCGGCATCCTGACCAGGTTGACGAGCACATTCGCGACTCGCTGAAGCATGAGGCCTCTCCTTACATCGAGCTACTGCGGGACACCCCTCACAGGCGGGCTGCGTCGCCACCTGCGTTTCACGGGACCAGCATACCTTGATCGACCACAAGGAAACCAGACCTATGGCGGCCTGGTCGACCCGCCTGGTCCCGAGCTGGGGCTGGGGCCTTCCCCAAGCCCGCGCGGCCTCGGTTGAGATTCACCAGACCATGGCCTAGACTCCCCAGCGTGGTTCCGGAAAAGGTCATCGCCGTCGTCGTGTCGTACAACCGCCCTGCGCTGCTCGGAGAGTGCCTCGACGCCCTGGCGACCCAGACACGCCCCGTCGACGCCGTTCTGGTCGTCGACAACGCCTCCACTGACGACGCGGCGCTGGTCGCCGCCCGGCATCCCAGCCACCCCCATCTCGTGGTCCTCACCCAGAACATCGGCGGCGCCGGGGGCTTCGCCACCGGCATGGACCTGGCCGTGCGCCGCTTCGGCGCCACGTGGGTCTGGCTCATGGACGACGACACCATCCCCACGCGGACGGCCCTGGACGAACTGTTGAAGGCCGGGGCCGGGTACGGGACGGACGTGGACATCCTCGCCTCGAAGGCCGTGTGGATCGACGGCGTGGAGCATCCCATGAACACCGCGCGCCCCCGGTGGAGGGCGTCGTCGCGTGACGTGAGCCGCGCGCGTGCCGTGGGCGCGACGCCCCTGAGGACGACCTCGTTCGTGTCCATGCTCGTGAGCGCACAGGCCGTGGAGCGCGTCGGCCTGCCTGTGGCTGATTTCTTCATCTGGAACGACGACTTCGAGTTCTCCGCCAGGGTCCTGCGCCGCGGGACGGGGCTGTACGTCCCCGCGTCCCAGGTCGTCCACAAGACGGCGGCGTTCGCCGGGACGGACATCGACCCCGGCGACCGGTTCTTTTTTGAAGTGCGCAACAAAGTGTGGACCTTCTCGTCCCCCCAGGTCTTCTCACCGCTGGACTGGTGCGCCTACGTCGCCTCCACCCTCAGACGCTGGGTGACGACGTGGAGGAAGTCGACGAACAGGGCCAGACTCCTCGACGCGGGTCTGCGCGGACTACGCGCCGGGATGACCACCCGCCCTCGTCCGACCGGCGAGGTCCTCGCACAGGCCATACCTCAGGCGATGCCCGACCAGCTTCGCCCGTGACGCACACCCCGGGCTGGCCGGGTTGAGCGACGAGCCGGGCTGGCGTCAGTCGCGATCAGTCGTCAGTCGCAGTCCGTCGCGGTCTGGATGAGGGGAGGCGTCGGGGGCGCAGACTCGGTGGGACCTTGTTGCGGGTCGTTCGCCGTTCCCGTGTCTCCGGCCTGAGCGGTGTCGTCGGTGGGCGTCTGCGAGGGCTGCTCGGCGGCTTGTTCGGGCGCGCTGCCGGGGATGGGCTGGTCCGCGGCCAAGGCCTCCCACACGGGCTTGTCCTGGCTGGGGAGAAGGACGACGTTCGCCCCGTTGCCCGCGTCCCCGATCGGAATGGTCATGAACGTGACGTTCGACATGCTCAGGTTCTTCAGGGAGTAGGCGAAACCGGCGATCTCAGCCAGGTTGGTGCCCAGGTCGGTCGTCACCGAGTCGATCACGGCTGCGACGAGGTTGTAGAGCTTCGGGAAGTCGGTCACATAATTCATGGCAAAGACCTTGGCCATGATCGCGTTGAAGAGGGCGTGCTGGCGCGTGATGCGCTGAAGGTCGGACCCGTCGCCCACGCCGGTGCCGGTACGAGCCCTCGCCACTTGGACGGCTGTCGCGCCGTCGAGGTGGATGACTCCGGCCGGGAGGTTCAGGTTCCCCGCGTCACGGGATTTGATGGGGCACAGCAAGGTGACGTCGACTCCCCCGACCGCGTCGACCACGTTGACGAAACCCATGAAGTCCACGACCACATAGGCGTCGATGCGCACGTTGGACATCGCTTCGACGGCCCTGATGGCACAGGCGGCGCCGGTGGCCACGTCACCGCCGGCGTCGGCGCCGTACGCGAAGGCCGCGTTGAAGCCCATGTGCATCCACCCGGCCTCGGAGATCACCTTCCCCGATTGGGTGGTGCAGTCGGGGATCGTGATCCAGGTGTCCCTGGGGATCGACACGATGTCCACCCGGGTACGGTCGGCGGAGACGTGAGCGATGAAGGTCGTGTCGGAGCGCATGCCGCCGGGATCGTCGCCCGAGACGGCCGTGTTGCCCCCCTCCCGGGAGTCGGTTCCCATGACGAGGATGTTGACCGCCCGTCCGGCGTAGGGATCTCCGGGATACTTCACCGTGGCGGACGCGCTCTGGGTCGGGGGGCGACTGGACCCCAAGATGTTGCCGATTTGCTGGTTGTGGAACTTCGAGTTCAGGTCGAGCCAGGCGTACGCGAGTCCCCCGGCGGCGACGAGGACGACCGCCAACGCGACGATCAAGGTCACCTTCGCGCCACGATGGCGCTTGACCCCGCGACGGGGTTTGGCCGAGGTGGCGGCCACCTTGACCCCCTCGTGGTCGACGATGGCACGCGCGGGGGCGGCGGAGTGAGACCGACCCCTGATGGGCTGGAGGTCCACGTCGTCATGGGGCTGTTCCGCCACCACGTGGTGGTCCCATGAGGCGGCGCTCTGCGGGGTGGTCGACCACGTCGCATCGGATCGGGGTTGCTCGTGTGACCGTTCCGCATTCTCTCCGGACCGGTCAAAAGGGGCCCACGGAGGGACGCGGTCATCAGCCATGGGGATGATTTTACCGCCTCGGAAAGAATGAAACCAAGAATGAACGAAGAATACTGCTAGGCAATCTCGATGAGTGGGACGGGGCGGCCGTCACCGAACGTCGGCCCGGACATGGGCGCCATGCCGCTGCTCTCGTCGCTGGGCGCGGAGCCGCCGCAGTCTCTTGACGAGCAACGGATCGGCCGCCAGAGCCTCCTGCCGATCGATGAGCGCGTTGAGGATCTGGTAGTACTGAGGACCAGACAAGTTGAAGGTCTGTTTAATGGCCTGTTCCTTGGCCATCGGCAGCTTCCACCATTGACGCTCGAACTCCAGGACCCCACGTTCCACGTCAGTCAGAGTCGACTCCCCCACAGCTTCTTTCAGGCTCATACGCCCCATCGTAGCGACATCGCCCCCATACCCCCGGGCCATTCTCCGGCGTGCCTCCTTCTCGCATTCCCTGATAGCGTTCGAGTAGACTTCTCAGTGGTGAGATTCGTCGATGCGCGGTCGCCCAAGCCAAGGACGAGAGGATGACATGCTGCAGCTTACAGGCCAGATACGTTACTACGCGTGGGGCTCCTTGACGGCTATTCCCGAACTGATAGGCACCGCTCCCACAGGGGAGCCACAGGCCGAATACTGGCTGGGCGCCTACCCGCAAGCTCCGGCCACGGTGGACGGAATCGGCTTGGACCAGGCCCTCGTGTCGCACCCCGAGTGGGTGGGCGACAGCGTCCACGACGCCTTCGGTGACCGCTTCCCCGTGCTGATGAAGATCCTCGCCGCCGACCATCCCCTGTCCTTGCAGGCTCATCCCAATCGCGAACAGGCCGAGCAGGGCTTCGCAGACGAAAATCGGGCGAAGATCTCCTTGGACGACCCCACTCGCGTGTACCGGGACGACTGGCCCAAACCGGAACTGCTCGTGGCGTTGACGCAGTTCGACGGCCTGTGCGGCTTCAGAGACCCTGCCGCGACCGTGGACCTGTTCCGGGGTTTGGGCGTGGGCGACTCCTTGGACACGGTCATCGGGCCCCTGAGCAAGAGGAAGGGGCCCGCGGCCCTCGCCGAGGTCTTCCTGGACATCCTCAGCCTGGACCGGCCCGACCATGTGGACGAGGTCGTGCGCTTGGCGTACAACCACTACGAGGACGACACCGACCTAGGATTGTTCGCCCGCACGGCGGTCGACCTGAACCGCTGCTTCCCCCACGACCCGTCCATCCTCGCCGCCTTGCTCTTGAATCGGATCCATCTCGAGCCCGGACAGGGGCTGTTCTTGCCCACCCGGACCCTGCACTCGTACTTGGGCGGCGTGGGCATCGAGGTCATGGCCTGCTCGGACAACGTCCTCCGTGGCGGGCTCACCAGCAAGCACATCAGCGTGGACGAGTTGATCCGGGTGGTGGACTTCACCCCCAGCCAGGTCGCTCCCGTCGCCACCGAGGTGGACGGCGGCTTCGTCCGCTACGTGACCCCGACGCCGGAGTTCGCCGTGTGGCGCGGAGAGTTGTCCAGCGACCCGGTGCCCGTCCCACGCACGGACTCGTGCCGGATCGCGCTCGTGGTCGACGGAGAGGCCCAACTGTGCCATGGCGAGACGACCCTGGACCTGACCATGGGCCAGGCCGTGCTCATCCCCTTCGGCGAGGACGCCACGGCCACCGGGTCAGCGACCATCTTCCTCTGCTCCCCCGGGGTGTGAGCCAAGCCGACGGCGTCGGTCAGGCGAGAGATTTCCGCATGGTGGCGATCCCGCCATCAGGACGAAACCCCATAGCGATGTTGATGTCCAACATGGGAGCGTTCTCCTGAGCGTTGTCCGTGTGGACACGTGAGATCTCGGGGCGCCTGGCGGTCATCGCCTCCAGGTTGACCAGTTTCATCCACATCCCCAGACGATGCCCCCGATGGGGTCCGAGCACGATGGTGATCCACTGGTCGCTCCACTCGCAGGGCTCCGCCACCTCCCACCTCAGCTCTGTGTAGCCGACCAAGTCGCCCGTTTCCAGGTGTTCGACGGCCGTCATCGCGAAATGCTTGCCCTGTGACGTGAGGTCCTCGACCCGTCGTTCGACCCGGGCCCGGTCCCAGACCTCTTCCTCCCACGCGACGTCGCCCATCGGCGCGTCGCGGCTGAAGGCTTCCCGCAGCCGGGCGTAGGGCTCGACCCAATCGGATGGGATCTCGTTGATCCAGGTGTGGAGGCGATAGCCGTGCGTGAAGGGGACGGACTCGGCCATGAGGCGATCCTCCAGGCCGGTCGGCAGAGGAAGACGAAGTGTGGAGCGGCGAGCCGCATGGGCGAGCACGTATCCGCGGTGGTGGAGGAATCCCACGTACCCGGCCTGTTCCGGCGCCTGGGAGCCGGCGCACGCGTGCAGATACGGGGCATGGTCTTCGATGGCGCCGTACCCAGCCTCGACGACCGCCAGCCGTCGCCCGGCCTGTCTCGCGATCGCCTCGCACTGATTCATCAGGGCGCTGGCCACGCCAGCGCGTCGGGCGTCGGGGCGTACGCCCACAGAGAACAGGGCTTTGTCGCGATCCGCCCGGACGGGCAAGTCGATCATCGCTGCCCCGATGGGGTCCTCGCCTTCCATGGCCAGGATCCAGTGGCAGTGCGCCTCGGTGTCGTTGGCACGCCGGACGAAGAACTCTTTGGCTGTGCGGGTCTCATCGTCGCTGTCGTGCATATCCACACGGCACGCCCGGTCAAGGGCTTCCAACGCGTGGAAGGTCCACCCGTGGACGGGGTCGTCCAGACGCTCCGTGACGGGCACGTCCACAAAAGTCCACTCGGGGGTCATGGTGTTTCTCCCAACTCAGGTGAATCGAGTCCTCGTCGATCTCTGGATCAACGACTACGGGAGAAAAACTATCACAGACCAGCGACGTCAGGCTGGCCTCACAAGGGAAAAAAGGATCAGACTCAGCGGGTTTCGCGGTGGGTCTGGTGCTTGCGGCAGCGCGGGCAGAACTTCATCAGTTCGAGACGATCGGGATCGTTACGACGGTTCTTCTTGGTGATGTAGTTGCGCTCTTTGCACTCGGTGCATGCCAAAGTGATCTTGGGACGAATCTCGCCCTGTTTCTTCGCCATGGAATTCTCCGATCCTTGTATACGTCGTGCGGTAGCGGGAGCGGGACTTGAACCCGCGACCTAGCGATTATGAGCCGCTCGCTCTAACCGTCTGAGCTATCCCGCCACTGTCTGACTGAGATGACTCACAGCCAGACAACGAGCCCCCATGCAGAATCGAACTGCAGACCTTCTCCTTACCATGGAGACGCTCTACCGACTGAGCTATAGGGGCAAGCGCATCAAAGATACACGACAAAAGCCGATCTCGCCAAATGCTGGCATATCTTTGCTTGTCAGGGCGGCCTTTGGTCGGCAAGACGAGGGTCGCCCCACGAAGATCCACGAACTGAGCAAGCAAGAAGGGTTGGGCACACGGGCCCAACCCTTCGAGATGATCAGTGGCGGGTGAAGGATTCGAACCTCCGTAGGCTTACACCGACAGATTTACAGTCTGCTCCCATTGGCCGCTCGGGCAACCCGCCAGGAATCTCCGGCGCTTAACCATAGCATCTGAAGGCGAGCACCTCAAAACCCACGGCGAATCCCCCGGATCGGCCCTCGGATGTCGCTCACCGGGCACCCTATCTCACTATGTGGACGGACAACTTGCATCCTGACGCCATGTGGTGTGGAGTTTGTTTTAGGTGGTCTGCCGCCGCACGAGGCGGGGGGTCGCTTCGGCAAAGGCGCCGCTCGTAGTCACTTCGACGAGAAAGGACGACAATGGCAGCGCCAGCACTGGTCATGCTGACCCATGGTAGTACCGATCCCAGCGTGGCTGATGTCAGCCACCATCTTCGCTACGGCCTGCAAACAATCCGTCCAACCCTGGATATCAACGCGGCGTTCATCGACCACTGTCCACCCAGTGGACCACAGGTCGTCACCCACCTCGTGGGACGCGGCATCACGGAGATCGTCTTCCAGCCCCTGCAACTGTCCGCCGTCGTCGACCACGATCCCGCGATCGACTCGGTCGTGGCCAAGGTGCGCCTGGCCCATCCGCACGTCAAGTTCGAGGTCGCCCGCCCGATCGGGCCGGAGGCCTGTCTGCTGACCCCTCTCGACGATCGTCTGCGCTCCGCCCTGTGGATGGCCCACGCCACCGAGATCGACGCTCTCGTCCTGTCGGCCGAGGGGCCGTGCGACGTGCGCGGCGCCGGGATGCTGGCGAGGAGGGCCCGACAGTGGGGCGCCCATCACAAACTGCCCTGCGTGCTGGCCATGAACGACGGGGCCTCGCCGAACGTCGGCGCGGCCATCGAGAGCCTGAACGCCCAAGGCCGCCGCCACGTGGGCGTCGGCTCCTTCTACCTGGCGCCCGACCATGATTTCGAGGCGCAGGCGCACATGGCGCTGCGCCACGGGGCCATCGCGGTGTCCGCTCCCATCGGGGTCGATGACACGGTCCTGGACCTCATCCTCACCCGGTACGCCTTCGCCGCCATGGATCTGCTGGCCGACGAGGAGGAGATCCACGAGATCTACCCCATCGAGATCTCAGCACTCGGGTAGGGAGGCCTTCACCGCCGCGATCTCGTCCTCGACTGTGAACGTGGGCGCCGGCCATTGCGGGGCCATCTGTCGTAGGTGCTCCATCAACAGCGTCGCCACGGCCCAGTTCCGGTACCACTTGTGGTTCGACGGGATCACGTACCACGGCGCGACCTCGGTGTTGCAGCGGTTGAGCACGTCCTCGTACGCCCCCATGTAGTCGTGCCACCGGCGTCGAGTCTTGACGTCGCTCGTCGAGTACTTCCAGTATTTGGACGGGTTGTTCAGCCGTTCCAGCAGCCGACGCTCTTGCACGTCGGGGCTGATGTTCAAGAAGCACTTCACGATCCGGGTGCCGGACGCGACGAGGTCGGCCTCGAAGTCGTTGATCTGGTCGAAGCGCTGTTCCCAGACCTCGGGCCCGACGAGTTCGTCGACGCGCACGACGAGGACGTCCTCGTACTGTGAACGGTCGAAGATGCCGATCATCCCGCGCCCGGGCACCTGGTTGCGGATCCGCCACAGGAAGTCGTGGGACAACTCTTCCGGGGTGGGCTCTTTGAAGGCGTGGACGTGCAGGCCCTGGGGGTCGACCAGACCGAAGACATGGCTGATGATGCCGCCCTTGCCCGAGGTGTCCATCCCCTGCAGCACGACGAGCAGGTTGCGCGCG
Source organism: Propionibacteriaceae bacterium (assembly GCA_009780915.1). Taxonomy (GTDB): domain Bacteria; phylum Actinomycetota; class Actinomycetes; order Propionibacteriales; family Propionibacteriaceae; genus WQYJ01. Next base: position 8,003 of record WQZD01000018.1, on the reverse strand, counting down.
GGGGTGTCCGGCTGTGTGTTCTCGGCGTACAGCTTCTCCTGCCATCCCGAGAGGGTCGGGGCGAGCTCCGCGGTCAGGGCGGGGGCGTCCAGCTTGTCTTTGCCGGGGTACCCGGGGGTGGCGTCCGGATCGAGGTCCACCATACGGACGGTCGAGGGCGCGCGCAGCAGATCCAGCACGTCCGGGACGGGACGGGCGTGTGAGGGGCTCTCCGGCGCGCCGTGGCCGTGATCATGGCCGTGATCATGATCGTCTGAGTGTCGTCGATGCGCCGACGGGGCGGACATCGGTGCGTGTGAGGTGTGTTTGTCTGACATGATTCCCCATTGTGCCACCGCCGCATCCATGCTCCGGACTGCGATCAGAAACGCGTATGCGACCCCTCCACGGCGCGCCGTCGAGCCGCCCCACGTACCCCTGGCTACTCTTGAGGGGTGAACACATCGCCTCACATCGGAATACTCCCCCTCCCCTTCGCTTCCGCTGTGCACGATCTCAGTTCTTTCTCATGGGACCCCCGTATCCACATCAGCGAACTCGAGCCCCCGACCCATATCGCGCCCTACGCGGCGGCCATCGACGCGGACATCCTCGTCGATTCGGAGGAAGTCGGGACGGGACGGTTGATCCTCCTCCACGATCCGGACGGGAACGATCTGTGGGGCGGCACGTTCCGATGCGTGACATTCGCCCAAGCGGACGTGACGGCTGAGATGGTTCACGACCCTTTTCTCGCCGACGTCGGATGGTCCTGGCTGATCGGCGCCCTGTCCTCGCGCGGAGCTCTCCACACCTGCGAGTGCGGCACGATCACGACGACGGCGTCCACGCCGTACGGGACGAAACAGGACGAGAAGACTGTCTCACAGATTGAGATCCGCGCATCGTGGACCCCTGATCTGACCGACGACCACGCCCTGGTCGCCCACATGGAAGCCTGGCAGGACCTCTTGCTGGAGATCGCGGGCCTGCCGCCCGAAGACGACACGGTGGTCCCGTTCGCCACCCGGTGGGCGGCGCGACGATGAGCGAGGAGTCCGTCCAGCCGTACGAGACCCCGGCGCCTGACGTCATCGAGACGGACGACGCCCTGGCCCAGCTCGTGGCGGATCTGCGGCGGGACCCCGGTCCTGTCGCGGTGGACACGGAACGGGCGTGCGGGTATCGCTACGACCAACGGGCCTACCTGATCCAACTCAAGACTCTGACGACGGGCATCGCCCTGATCGACCCGATCGGCATCCATGAGCAGGCGTTCGCGGACCTGGACTCCGCGCTGAGCGACAAAGAATGGATCCTCCACGCCGCCAGCCAGGATCTTCCCTCCTTGCGGCAGTGCGGCCTGAACCCTCGTGTCCTCTTCGACACCGAGTTGTGCGCCCGCTTGCTCGGACGGGAGAAGGTGGGACTGGGCCCTATGGTGGCCGACGTGGTGGGCGTGACCCTCGCCAAGGAGCACTCCAACTCTGATTGGTCCGTCCGGCCTCTCCCCGAGTCCTGGCTGTCCTACGCGGCCGGTGACGTGGAGTTCCTCATCGAGTTGGTCGAGCGTGAGAAGCAGGAGCTGGCCGACTCGGGCAAGACGCAGTGGGCCCGTGAGGAGTTCGAGTACCTCCTCACCCAAGATCCGCCCGAGCCCAAGCCCGATCCGTGGCGGCGCACGGCGGACATCCACCTGGTGCGCACCCGCAGGGGCTTGGGGCTGGTACGAGAGTTCTACGTCGCGCGGGACCTCATCGCCCAGGAGACGGACCTGGCGCCTCATCGCATCGTCAATGACCGGGCCATCACCGCCATGGCCGCCCGGGTGAGCGAGGACTCGGTCTCCCAAGCCCGTAAAGCCCTCCATTGGGGCGATTGGAAGCACCGGGTCAACCAGGACTACCTGCCCGACTTCGCCGAAGCCGTCGAGAGGGTGGCGTCGATGGGTCCCACGGATCTTCCACCCCTGAAATCTCCTCGACCGCCCATCCCCGCGCCAGGCCAATGGCATCGCAGGAACCCCGAGGCGGCCGTCCGATGGGATGTCGTGCGCCCAGCCCTGCTGGAGCTCGCACAGACCCTGTGCGTGCCCCTCGAGAACCTCCTGGCGCCCAAAGCGCTGCGAGCCCTCCTGTGGGAACCCACGGGAACAGACCCGGCCAGCGTCGACGCCCAGTTGGCGCGACTCCAGGCACGCCCCTGGCAACGTCAGATCGTCGTCCCCGTCATCTGTGACGTGTTGGCTACACACGCCAGCCTCGACGCCGTCGCCTCTGACGCCGAGACGAATCCCTCAGCGCTCGGCTAGGGCCGCGAGGACTCGGTCGACGATGGCCTCGGGCGTGAACCCGAGCTCGGCCAGGATGGACGCCCGAGACCCCTGGTGCACGAAAGACGTGGGGATGGCACATCTGACGACGGTCGCTCCGCTGGAGGCGTCAGCCAAGGCGAGTTGGAGCCTTTGCCCCACACCACCGGCGTCGATGCCGTCCTCGATGGTGACCACCACGCGGGCGGATGCGACGGTTGCGAGCAAGGCGGGCGTCACGGGCGCGGCCCACACGGGATCGATGACCATGGCGCCGACTCCCCGACCGGCCAAGTCCTCCCCTGCCTGGACCGCCAGCTGGGCCATGGGGCCGTACCCGATCAGGCACACCTGCGGCGTCCCCTCGCCGGCGTGGTCCATGAGGATGTCGATGCCGTCCTCGCAGCGCACGGGGGCCAGCGGGGCCGGCACCTCCCCCTTGGGGAAACGCACGACACAGGGATGGGACGCGGCGAGGGCTTCCCGCAGAGCGCGCCTGAGGGTCTCCTCGTCGCGCGGGGCGGCGATATGCATCCCGGGCACGTCCGCGAAGATCGACATGTCCCAGATGCCGTGGTGGCTGGCGCCGTCCGGGCCGGTGACGCCCGCCCGGTCGAGGACGAAGGTCACAGGCATGGAATGGAGGCCCACGTCCATGAGCACCTGGTCGAAGCCACGGTTCAGGAAGGTGGCGTACACGGCCACGACCGGATGGAGCCCGGCCATGGCCATACCGGCGGCGCTGACGACCGCGTGTTGTTCCGCGATCCCCACGTCGAAGACCCGATCCGGGTAGGCGGCCGCCATCGGCCCCAGGCCCACCGGGTTGATCATCGCGGCGCTGATCGCCACCAGGTCGGGATCCGTCCCGGCCAGGGCGACCATCTCGTCGGAGAAGACCTGGGTCCACGACCTCCCGGTGACATCGTGCTGAGCCTTGCCGGTCTCCAGGTTGAAACCGTCCACGGCATGGAAGCGATCGGCGTCGTCCTGCTCGGCGGCGGAGAACCCGTGGCCCTTCTCGGTGAGGCAGTGGACGATCACGGGGCCTTCGTACCCCTTGGCCTGGGTGAGGGCCTTCTCGACGGCGGATCGGTCGTGCCCGGCCACCGGGCCGATGTACTTCAGGCCCAAGTCGGAGAAGAGGCCCTGGGGGGCGAGAATGTCCTTCAGGCCCACTTTGAGCCCATGGAGGAGGTCGTACGCGGGACGCCCCACGAGCGGGGCCTTCTGGACGACCGTCTTGACGACGTCCAGGGTCGGATCGTACCGTCGGTCGGTGCGGATCCCAGACAAGTGCTCCGCCAGACCACCCACGGTCGGGGTATACGAACGCCCGTTGTCGTTGACGACGATCACCATGCGCAGGTCCTTCTGCACCGCGATGTTGTTCAGGGCCTCCCAGGCCATGCCGCCGGTCAAGGCGCCGTCGCCGACGACCACCACGACGCAGTGGGGGTTCCCTTGGAGACGGAAGGCCTCGGCCATCCCCGTCCCCCAGGACAGGGCGGCGGAGGCATGGGAGTTCTCGACCCAGTCATGGGCGGATTCCGCCCGATTGGGGTATCCCGACAGCCCTCCCGCCTGGCGCAACTGGTCGAAACCCGCCTGGCGTCCGGTGAGGATCTTGTGGACGTAGCTGATGTGCCCGGTGTCGAAGATGATGGGGTCGAAGGGAGACTGGAAGACCCGGTGGATGGCCATGGTGACCTCGACGACTCCCAGGTTAGGCCCGAGGTGTCCTCCCGTCACCGACACCTTCTCGATCAGAAACTGCCGAATCTGCGTGCACAGGTCGTCCAGGTCTTCCTCGGACAATGCGGCGAGATCTTCTGGACATGTCAGATCGGATAGTTGAGGCATCTTGCCAGTCTAGTAGGCGGGGGCAAGTTCCACCACCATTCCTTGCCGTGGGTTCGCAAAGTACTTGCGCGTTCGAATCGTCACGAGGTCATCCATCACCTGGAAGATCGCACACCGACGTACACCCGCCAGCACAGACTCCGTCGCGTCCACCTGCCCTCATCGGTCAACGACAGGTGACAGCACCTCAGACCCTCGTTGAATACCACTCACGAAGGCTGCCGTCGGAGCTGGAGTCTTGTTTAGAATATCAACTATCGCGTTCACGAAACCGACAGCTTGCTGGATTCTTGGCCGACCGAAAACCTCATCTTCCTCACAATCGCCTCCCTGCGCGACATCACCGAACAAGCGCAGCGACTCATCCCGCATCAATGGAAAGAATGCCAGTGAAACAGCACCTCCCGAATGAGGCCCACTGTCGTCGCCGATGGCGCTCATGAGACATCCCACCACTGACTGTAGGTGTTGAGGCATCTCCTCGATGCTGGCAAGATCGCTAGCTTGAACTCGTAGGCTGAAAGAATCAGGCGAAGCCCGACCTGTGGTCGCATACCCGAACCCCTGCCGGGAAGCACTCCGAATCCAATCCCACCACCTGTCAGGCGCTTCCAGGCCTGCAAGAAGTCCTTCTCCCAGAACCCAAAACAAAGCCGATTGCGCACGATTCGACAGTTTCTCAATTCTGGAAGACAACCCCGCAAGATATGTGAGATAGCTCATTGGGATGCCTCCCATTGGTAGTAGCGTGCTTGGTCGATGGAAAAGACAGGGACCGTCGTGGATTCCTCAGACCGTCGATAGCCATGCCGTCAGACTCCTGGTCGAGCCACGACAAGGACACCCCAGCATCCTCCCAGCGTCGAGCATGGTCGCGCCCCATGTGGAGTACCACATGAAATGGCAGTGCGGGACGATCCCACCACTCACCGCGGATGATGGGCTTCGAATACACCTCATGCGCATAACTCATCGCGCGAACAAGGGGAGGCAAATCCGGTTCTTCCCCGACCAGGACAGACCCCGCATCAAACAGCACCACCACATAACCTCGACCAGGCGGCACCACCTGATTGATGTCCACCTCCCTCAGGCACTCATCGAACGCCGCCAGGTTCCAGCCGAAGAACGGGGGAAACTGCCACGCGGCAGCAAACTGTGCGAAGACCCCGTCAAGACCACCCATCTGCCTGCCAGACACCCACCGCACAGAAAAGCCAGCCATGAGCCAGCGCAAACACGCATCACCGACCTCAGAGAGGGTGCGATCGAGAGCCAGCCAGGGGCTCTCGTCAATCCGCCCCAACCGAACGGGCACTCCGTCAGCGACCCATTCCTTCTCATTCACAACACACCTCCCGGCACGGCGCCTCCATAACGCGAAGCATCAATACCGAGTGGATCGGGGTCCGAGGCATAGCACTCCTCCGCGACAACCTCTCCCTTCGGTGTCAAGCAGAGCCAGGTTCCCCACGACCAGTCGCCGGTCTTGTGAGGAGTGTGGTCATCACGGCACTCCCACTCAAACCGGTCGAGGCACTCCTCGACAGACACATCCCAGGCATGGAACCTCCCCCCGGGAGCGGTGAGATCCCCCATCACCATCAACCCATCGCGCAGAAGGGGCTCCAAAGCGGCACGCGACTTCGCGACGAACCGGTCCTCCGACGGGTCTTCCCCGATGAACCCCATACGCAGAGCAGCGAGCATCACCCAGTCACTGAGCCCCTCCATGAACAACATACGACTAAACGCACCTACCATGATCACCTCCTTCACGCCACATGGATTTTCACCACTTGGCCCACTCGGATAAGCAATATCTATCGTCGGTGCGCCGCTGGTCGAACCCATGCGGATGCCGACTGTCATCACCTCATTCAGAACACTACTCTGACCAGGATATGTCTCGTTGCGGATGATGTCCCTTCCCATGGCTGGTCCAACGAAGAGAGCGTCATCGCCAGACATCTCGGCTGCCAACTGATCCCATCCTCTCAGCTTGAATACGTGTTCCGCCCATGGACGCGGTCATCATCAGCCCTGCTCAACGCGTGGAAGCTCCGAGCCCCGTCCCTCGCCATAGTCTGCACCCAGGTTGAGGTACGTGTCGAAGACCAGTGCGGCACCCAGACGGGCAAGCAGGAGCACAATGTCTGATGGCAGGTCAAGGGACGGGAGTTGCTCATCTGACGATCCGATCACAACAACAAGGAGAACATCAATATTATGCGACCTGCAGTACACGGCGATGTCGTCTTCCCTGCCCGAGACGGCGTCGAGAAGGCGCCGCACCGGCACCTCAATGGCCGGCCAAGCACATCCAACCTCAGCACCCACACTGACGGACGAGCATCCCCAGGTCTCCACTCGATACCCCCAGACATCTCTCCCAGGTGACATCTGGCCAGCACGCATATCCGCCTGACGCGTGACCGTGGGCCGTCTGCCCACAACCTGGGTGACCTTCGTCAGGTCAAGCCGGACCCCTTCAAGAGTCAGATCACACTTGATAGATATCATCGATGTCATGCTTTCATAAACCCCGTGTCCAGGAACTGTCCAGTCTTGGATCTAAGCCACAGAGCGCCAGTGGACTTGTCGACCAGCACGTCCCCCGAGGATATACCCTGGCTCATGCCAAGGGTCAATGGTTTGACGAATGTCTAGCCTATCTATTGCCGCAAGACTACTGAATCCGCCTTGCCGTGGGTCGGGAAAAGCAGCCGCGCGTCCCTCAACTTCGCCTTAGTAGCACCGCCTTCATAAGGTCCATGTGGTTATCGCACCACACGAGACCTTCCTCGATGCACTCACCCACCCAGTCGGAGAATTCGGAACTGTCATTCTGACCCAGAAACTCTCGATCAAGACCATCCTCCAAAAAGGACCCATCACCGCGAATCAAACAAGTACTGAACTTCTCGCAGGACGCGTTCGGGGGGCGCCAGAAAGACATTTCCAGCGCTTCAATCTCATCTTCCATTACACTATTCAATACTGACAATGTCACACTCAAGTGAAATGCAGAATTCGACATGTGATAAACCGAAATACATGCGCCCCGTGAGACTATCTTCAACTCATCCGCCATGCGTGAGAACACTTGAACGCACATCTCAGACAGACGAGACCAATCACATACCATCATCAATTCTTTACCTTAATTGTACCTACAATTGCGTTAATGACGTCTTGAGTCTGCGGACTCGGCGGGTCACTCCCTCTCGTATTGGCCCAGTCAGACACTGTGGTGCCATCAGATGGTGTTATTGCTACATGCCCGTCTGGAGCAATGTCACATCGAGCCTCGCATAATTCAAGTTTTGTGGTGTCAATAACCTGCACATTGCCTCCATTCGGAGCCGCAGCTTCAGGTGTTGTCCATGTTGACAGTCCAGGATTGTCGCCAACATCGTCAATGCCCGGTCGGGGGGTCATGTTTACAGTGCTTCGCGTTCCCCCACGGTAGACATACTGAGGAGTTCCTTCGACTGCAGTTCCAGCCGTTTCGGCCATTCTCCTGGCGTCAGCTGCGGCTTCGGCGGCTTTCTGAGCTTCCTCAGCGGCTTTCTCGGCCTCGGCGGCTGTTTTCGCGGCTTTCTCCGCCTCGGCTGCGGCGGTGGCGGCTTTCGCGGCCCCGGCGGCGCCGGTGGGGCCGACCATGCCCAGGGCGGCGCCGCCGATCTCGACAGCGGTGTAACACGCCGCGTTGCCTGAACAGATGGTGTCCTGGATGAAATTATGGCCGGTCGCGTCGGCGACCATGTCGTTGACCTCGATCGCGGTGTTGGCCACCAGGGCGCCGATCATGATCGCCCCGACCACCGGGCCGGCCGCACCCAAGGTG
>WQZD01000017.1 GCA_009780915.1 Propionibacteriaceae bacterium | reverse complement strand
CTTCCTGGTGACGAACACGGGTAAGTTGACGGTGTCGGGTGTGGAGGTTCTGGATTCGTTGATTCCGGATGTGTCGTGTCCTGACACGGATCTGGGTCCGGGCGACACGTTGACGTGCACGGGTGTGTACGCCTTGACGCAGGATGACATCGATCTGGGTCGTGTGGACAACACGGCGACGGCCACGGCGGTGGGTTCGGATGGTGTGCGGGTGAGCTCCCAGCCGTCGAGTGTGACGGTGCTGTTGACGAGGCAGGCCACGGTGAGTCTGGTGAAGACCGCTGACAAGGCTGAGGTCGTGTTGGGTGATGTGGTCACGTACACGTTCCTGGTGACGAACACGGGCAATGTGACGATCAGTGACATCCTCGTGTCGGAGACGGCGTTCTCGGGCACGGGTGTCGCGCCCGTCCCGGTGTGTCCGCATGATTCCTTGGGTGCGAACGAGTCCATGGAGTGCACGGCCACCTACACCGTGACCCAACAGGATGTGGACGCCGGTCGTATCGACAATGCCGCCGTCGTCACAGGGAACAGCCCCACGGGCGACGAGCCCCAGGGCGAGGACGGCACCGAAGTGGGCGTGCCGCAGGAGCCCGGAATCAGCATCGACAAGGTCGGCGTCCTCGACGCCGGAGCGCACAACCCGGTGTCCGTCGGTGACAAGGTGTTCTACACCTTCACCGTGACGAACACTGGCAACGTGACGCTGCACGACGTGGTCGTGACCGACGCGAAGATCCCGGGAGTCGACTGTGGGACGATCTCCACGATCGATCCCAACGATCCTCCGCTGGTCTGCCACGGGACGTACTCCCTGACACAGGCCGACATCGACGCGGGTCACGTGGTCAACGTCGCCATCGCCAAGGGCACGACCCCGAAGGGCGATGACGAGACCGACGACTCCCCGCCATCCGATATCGTGATTCCTTCGTCGGCATCCCTCCACCTGGTCAAGTCCGCGGACGCCGACACGGTGGTCCTGGGCGAGACCGTCACGTACACCTTCGACGTGACGAACACAGGAAACCTCACCATGTCGGGTACGCAGATCACTGAGAGGGCGTTCTCCGGATCCGGAGAGATCTCCCAGGTCGAGTGCCCGCAGGGCGACTTCGTGCCGGGTGAGACGGTCACCTGCACGGCGACGTACGTCGTCACGCAGACCGACGTGGACGCCGGGTCGCTGAGGAACGTCGCGTACGCGACGGCGACGACTCCGAGCGATCTCACGGTCGACTCGAACGACGCCGAGGCGACGGTGGCGGGCAATCCGAACGCCGCTGCGCTGTCCTTGACGAAGTCGGGGACGGTGAGCCCGGACGCGCACACGCCGCTACGTGCGGGTGACGCGTTGGTGTACGCCTTCCGTGTCACGAACACCGGTCCGGTCACGATCCGTCAGATCGCGGTCACGGACCCGATGATCACAGATGTGACCTGCACGGCGACGACCCTGGCCCCCGCGGCCGAGGCGACGTGCCAGGGGACGTACGCTCTGACCCAGGGCGACATCGACGCGGGTGTCGTGGTCAACCACGCAACGGCGACCGGTGTCGATCCCAACGACGATCCGGTGACCACCGACGCGTCGAACACGATGGATCTGCGTGATTACCAGAAGCCGAGCCTGTCGCTGGTCAAGACCGTCGACAAGACGACGGCGTCCCTGGGCGACACCGTGACCTTCTCGTACCTGGTGACGAACACCGGGAACGTGACGATGAAGGACATCTCCATCGAGGAGACCGACTTCACCGGGTTCGGGTCGCTGGATTCGCAGCCGTGCCCCACGTCGACGCTGCTCCCTGGCGAGCACATGATCTGCACGGCGACGTACGTGGTCCTGCAGCGTGATGTCGACACGGGTCTCATCACCAATGCCGCCATCGCGAAGGGCACGGATCCTGAGGATGTGATCACGCCGAGTGAGGAAGAGGAGTCCCCGCCGGTGACGATCCCGCAGACGCCCGAGGTGACCCTGGTCAAGAGCGTCGATCAGAGCGAGGTGCAGGTGGGCGACGAGCTCGTGTACACCTTCACCCTGACGAACACGGGCAACATCACCTTGACCGACGTGGCAGTGAATGAAACGCTGTTCACCGGCCAGGGCGTCGCGCTCGACCTGTCCATGATGACATGCCAGATGGGCGGCCAGGCGGTCGACCTGACGGACGTGGTCTTCATGCCTGGCAAGGTCATCGTCTGCACGCTGCCGTCGTACACCACGGTGGACGATGACGTGGATGCGGTCACGAACACGGGCACGGTCTCCAACACGGCTGTGGTCACCGCCGTTCCGGAGGTCGAGGCCGCCACCCTGTTGCCGATCGAGGATCCCTTCGGGAACGTCACTGTGGTGACGTCCAACGAGTCCACGGTCGACACGACGGTGTCCAGACCGGCTGGGGAGGTTGTGCCTCCGGAGCCGACTCCTGAGCCGCCGCTTGCTCCGGCGCCAGAGGCCAAGATCACGACGGGTGGAACCGTCGAGAGTGGGACCCTGGGCGCCGCAGGTCTCCTGGCAGGACTCTTAGTCCTCGCCGGGGTCGCAGTCTTCGCCATCGGTAGTCGGAGACGTCGAGGCAACTAACAGTCGCCTCAATCCACGAGGTCCCGCCCTAGACACCAGGGCGGGACCTCGGCACGTGGTGGACGGGACGTGGGTGGACGGGACGTGGGTGGACGGCACGGGGTGAACGGCACGGGGTGAACGGAGCGTGGGGTGGACGACACGTGGGGTGGGGGATGCTGACCCGGTCGACGCGGCGCTCGCCGGCGGCTCAGGAGTTGAGCGCCGCCTTGACCTTGGAGGCGACGATCGACCCGTCCGCCCGACCCTGGGTACGCGCGTTCACAGCTTTGATGATCAGGCCCATCTGCTTGATGGTCGCTTGGTCCACGGCGTTGACTTCCTCGGTGACGATCTGGTCCAGTTCGGCCTCGGTGAGCGGTGCGGGGAGGTACGCGCTGAGCAGGTGAGCTTCGCGCTCCTCTTTCTCGGCCAATTCGGGTCGATTCCCCGTCGTGTAGGCTTCAGCCGACTCGCGGCGTTTGCGTACCTCACGGGTCACGATGGTCTGCTCCTCCGCGTCGGTGAGCTCACGGGCGACAGTGCCGGAGACCTCCTCGTTGGCGATGGCTGCGATGGCCATACGTAGGACTCCCGTGGTGAACGCGTCCTTCGCCTTCATCGCGGCCGTCAGATCGTCTCGTAGACGAGTCTTCAACTCAGCCATGCTGACCTCCTCATGTCGTCATGCTCCCTGACTGCTTCTATCGTCTCACAGCCACGGCGAATGGCGCTAGAAATGCTCCTGTCGCGGTTCCCCGAGGCGCCCCCGTCCCCCATGCCGCGGGGGCGCGAATCGTGCTTTCTACGCGCGTAGATGGACGGTTCGCGCCCCCTCGACGGGGGCGGGGGCGTGAACCGTGGTTTTTGGGCTCCACGTGCACGGTTCGTGCCCCCGCAGCGGGTGATGGCCGAGTGGAGGCGTGCCCCGTGAGGGGGTGGTGGTTCCGGGGGCGCGAATCGTGCTTTCTACGCGCGTAGATGGACAGTTCGCGCCCCCTCGACGGGGAGGGGACGCAAGACGCCGGGCCCGCCCGTCGGTCCCGCAACGGTGGGGCGAACCGGGGCCGAGTCGGGCGCGAGCCGAGGGCGATCCGGGGCCGTCGTTTGTGGGTGTCAGCACCCGGATTCGCGCGACAGATGAAAACAGGGCACAATGATGTCCAAGGTCGGCGCCGGAGCCTGCATCCTGAGCGTCACATGTGACGCCCGAGGGGGTCGCGTAATAGCAATGAGTCGGGGGATTCAGGCGAAGGGGGGTCGCCGACCCCACCATACGTTGAGGAGGGCATGAGCGTCGGAGGGAGGAAGCAATGCCAGATGAGAACACCGTTTCGGTAGCCGGTCAGCGGGTCGCCATGATCCTGCCAGGAACCTGGACGAATGTCCCCTTGGACGACGAGACCTCCGCACGGGCGCTCGTGCACGATTTGGTGCGCCGTCGGATGGGCACAGACGACCACTCGGCCAACATGAGAGCCGACGCCGTGGACGACACCATGGCGACCATCGCCAGCGGGGTCGCCGCCGGCGTCCACACCTATCTGATAAGCCTGGAGTTGGTGCCGGGCGTGCCCTTCCCCGCCGCGATCCTGATGGCCGACGAGCCGTGGCCGGTCACGGCCCAGCCGGGCCTGGGCGCCGACGACCTCCTGCGCGCTTTGACGGAGGGCTTCCCCGGAGGCGCCGTCCTCGATCTGCGCAGTGGGCCTGCGGTACGCGTCGCGGACCACGCCCAGGCGGCCGCCCCGCTGAGTCGTGGCCCGGTGTCGCGCCTGGAGTACCACATCCCGTACCCGGACCGCGCCCAGGTCTTGTACGCCCGGGTCTCCACCCCGCACCTGCCGGTGGCCGGGCCGATCACGGACCTCTTCGACCAGATCATCGACTCGATCACCTTCCCGGACGGGGCCGTCGACCCACCCTCAGCGACGCCCGCGTCCCATGATCAGTCGACCCGTCCCACCGAGCCAGAGCTCTGCGCCGAGTGACGAGGGATGATACGGACATGACCAACAGGTACAGTGATGGGGGAGTCGTCCCCGTTGTCGACAAGCAACCATCATGACAGACTAGTCCTGTCAACAGGGCACGGGGCCCTTCTTTTTCGCGGCGATCACAGCTGTGGCGGATGCCAGACTATCCGCCACAGTCTTCTGCCTCGGCAGTCTGGTAGGAAAGGCACAGGATGGACGTCGAACTGCGGGTCGCGGCCGGATCGGACACGGGGAAGGTCCGTGAGCGCAACGAGGACTCCTACCTCGTCGGCAAGCGCGTATGGGCGATCGCGGACGGCATGGGCGGCCAGGCGGCCGGCGCCACAGCCAGCAGAATCGCCGTCGCATGCCTGGCGGAGTACGACCGAACCGGCACGATGGGCCACGCCCACATCTCGACCCTCCTGGCGCAGATCAACGACAAGATCCTCGAGTACGCCGTCGAGCACCCGTCGGCGGCGGGCCTGGGAACCACCGTGGCGGGCATGGCCTGGATGGACCTCGCCGGGCAGGCGCATTGGCTGGTCTTCAACATCGGCGACTCCCGCGTCTACAGGATGACCGACGAGGGGCTCGTCCAGGAGACGACCGACCACTCCGAGGCCCAGATCCTGGTGGAACTCGGCAGGATCCATCCGGACCAGGCCCGTACTCACCCCACCCGCCATATGCTGACCCGCAGCCTGGGATCCGCGCCGACGCCCCAGGCTGGGATGAGGCTCGTCCCCTGTGTGCCCGGCGAGCGGATGCTCATCTGTTCGGACGGGCTCACCGGGGAAGTGGACGATCGCGCCATCGAGTCCGTCCTCCGGACCGTCACAGACGTACACGAGGCCGTCGACACGTTGATCGCCATGGCACTCGCCCAGGGGGGCAGGGACAACGTCTCTGCGATCCTCGTGGACATCGACGCCCTCGACCCCGCGGCGGAATCCGCTCATTGATGTGCTACCAAGTTCTCTCCGTGTGTGCGGTGACGGTAGAGTTGGTATGTGAAATTGGACGATGTACGCGCTGACTTGAGCGCCGTGCTCTTCACTGAAGAGCACATCGAAACTAGGATCGGTGAACTCGCCGCCCAGATCGATCAGGACTACGCCGACAAGTCTCCCTTGTTGGTCGGCATCCTCAACGGTGCGGTCATGGTGATGGCCGACCTGAGCCGGGCCCTGAGCATCCACTGCGAGATGGACTGGATGGCGATCTCCTCGTACGGGTCCGGCGTGGCCTCCTCGGGCGTGGTGCGCATCCTGAAAGACATGAACACCTCCATCGTCGACCGCCATGTCCTGATCGTCGAAGACATCGTGGACACCGGGCTGACGCTGTCGTACCTGATCGAGAACCTGAAATCGCGCAACCCTGCCAGCATCGAGGTCTGCGCTGGCTTCCGCAAGCCGGAAGCCGTCCGCAACCACGTCAGTGTGAAATACCTCGGATTCGACATCCCCAGCGATTTCGTCGTCGGGTATGGGTTGGATTATGCCGGACGGTACCGTAATCTGAGGGGTCTTGGGATCTTGTCTCCCAAGGTGTATTCCTGACCTTCCCCTCCTCGATCAAGCAGGTATGTAGATGAACATCGTCAAGAGAATCCTCAAGAGCCCTTTCTTGTGGGTGCTGGTGGCACTGATCGCCCTGGTCGTCATCTTCCGGGTGACCCAGAGCTCCCCCACGTACGACGATGTGCCGACCTCCCAAGCGGTGGCCGTCATCATGGGCGACGAGCCGTTGAAAGAGGTCATCCTGACCGATCAACAGCAGTTGATCCAGATCACCAAAGAGGACGGGACCCGCATCCAGTCGTACTGGATCGGCAACTCCGAGGAAGACCTGATCACGCGACTGAACCAGCGCGTGGCCGACGGGACCTTGGACCATTGGAACGGCAACAACCCCACCACCAGTTTCTGGAGCACCCTGCTGTCGTGGGTCATCCCCATGCTGCTGATCGTCGGCCTGTTCGTCTTCATGATGGGCTCCATGGGCGGGGGCGCCGGGGGACGTGTCTTCAGCTTCGGCCGCTCGCGCGCCAAAGTGGCCAACAAGGACACCCCGAAGACGACCTTCGCGGACGTCGCCGGGGTGGACGAGGCGGTCGAGGAACTCCAGGAGATCAAGGAGTTCCTGGAGGAGCCGGCCAAGTTCAAGGCTCTGGGCGCCAAGATCCCGAAGGGCGTGTTGCTGTACGGGCCTCCCGGGACGGGCAAGACCCTTCTGGCCCGCGCGGTCGCCGGTGAGGCCGGCGTGCCGTTCTACTCCATCTCCGGCTCTGACTTCGTCGAGATGTTCGTCGGCGTGGGCGCCTCCCGCGTCCGCGACCTCTTCGACCAGGCCAAGGCCAATGCCCCGGCCATCGTCTTCATCGACGAGATCGACGCCGTCGGCCGGCATCGTGGCGCCGGCATGGGCGGCGGCCACGACGAGCGCGAACAGACCCTCAACCAGTTGCTGGTGGAGATGGACGGCTTCGACGTGCACGGCGGAGTGATCCTCATCGCCGCCACGAACCGTCCCGACGTGCTCGACCCGGCGCTGTTGCGTCCTGGTCGTTTCGACCGCCAGATCGCGGTGGACGCCCCCGACTTGAAGGGCCGGTACAAGATCCTCCTGGTCCACGCCACGGGCAAGCCGCTGGCGAGCGACGTCGACCTCCAGGGCGTGGCCCGGCGTACCCCCGGGTTCACCGGCGCCGACCTGGCGAACGTCCTCAACGAGGCCGCCCTGCTGGCGGCCCGCACGAACATGACCCAGATCACCAACCCCGTGCTGGACGAGTCCATCGACCGGGTGGTGGCGGGCCCCCAGAAGCGCACTCGTGTGATGAGCGCCCATGAGATCCTCATCACCGCGTACCACGAGGGCGGGCACGCGCTCGTCGCGGCGGCGATGCCGGGCAACGACCCCGTCCAGAAGATCACGATCCTGCCCCGGGGGCAGGCGCTGGGGTACACCATGGTCATGCCCGACCAGGACAAGTACTCCCAGACGCGCGGGCAGTTGCTCGACCAACTGGCGTACATGCTCGGCGGGCGTGCGGCCGAGGAGCTCATCTTCCACGACCCCACCACAGGCGCCAGCAACGACATCGAGAAGGCCACCAAGGTCGCCCGCGCCATGGTGATGCAGTTCGGCATGACCGAGGCCCTCGGGGCTGTGCGGTACGGCTCCGACGACCGGGAACCCTTCCTGGGCATGGAGATGGGGCAGTCCTCGTCGATCTCGCCGCAGACGGCGGCGGTCATCGACTCCGAGGTGTCCAAGCTCATCGACAACGCCCATCAAGAGGCGTTCGACACCCTGGTCGACAACCGTGAGATCCTCGACGAGTTGGTGCGCCAACTGCTCGAGCACGAGACCTTGGACAAGGAACAGGTCGCGGCCATCTTCGCGCAGCTGAAGATGAGGCCGACCCGTCCCGCGTGGACCGGGTCCGAGACTCGTCAACCCTCGTCCATCCCGCCCATCCCGGCGCCCGACATCCCCGAGCCGACGTTGGACGACGAGCCGACCCACGCGGGTCCCGCATGGTCGGCGACCGGCGCGGGGCATCCTGGCGCCGGCGCGGATCCGTCCGGCCAGCCAGGGCAGTCCTGGACGACCGGACAGCCCGGCCAGCCCATGCCCGCTCCCGCTCCCGCCCCGGGTCAGCCGGTGTCGGGCCACTGGGGGAGCCCGTCGACGTCGCCCTGGGCGATGCCGTACCCGCCCCAGCAGACCCCGCCCGCGTACCCACCGCCCGCGTACCCGCCGATCCAGACCCCACAGCCCCCACAGGCCCAACCCCCGGTCCCCCAGGGGCAGCCGCCGTTCCCCGGCGGGCAACCGCCTGCGGGCCCCATGGGCCCGGGCACATGGGTCGACCCTGAAGCGCCAGGCAACTGGGCCCCGCCGGCCCCGCGTTCGTGAGGACTCGTGACATGACATTTGATGCCCGCCGTGTCGAGGCTGCCGTGAGAGAACTGTTGATCGGCATCGGGGAGGACCCCGACCGTGAAGGATTGCGCGACACGCCGGCCCGCGTGGCCCGGGCGTACAAAGAGGCGTTCTCGGGACTGGACAAGGACCCCGGCGAGCAACTCGGCGCCCGGTTCAACATCGAGCATCAAGACATGATCCTCGTCAAAGACATCGAGTTGTGGAGCTACTGCGAGCACCACCTCGTCCCGTTCACCGGGCTGGCCCACGTGGGCTACATCCCCGGGGACTCCAAAGAGATCGTCGGCTTGTCGAAGCTGGCGCGGCTGGTGGATATGTACGCCAAGCGGCTCCAGGTCCAGGAGAGGCTGACCACCCAGATCGCTGACGCCCTGATGACCGAGCTCCAACCCTCGGGCGCGATCGTCGTCATCGAGGCCGAGCACCTGTGCATGTCCATGCGCGGAGTGCGCAAACCAGGGTCCCGCACGGTCACGTCGGCCGTGCGCGGGAGCCTGCACAACCCGACCACCCGTGCGGAAGCCATGAGCCTGATCATGGCAGGCCGCAGCCGCTGAATGGAGGCGTCAATGCCACCGACCACTCACGCACGCGCTGACGAGGCCCTGTTCTCCCCTGGTCCGACCAAGGTCATGGGCATCATCAACGTCACACCCGATTCCTTCTCCGAGACCACCCATCGCACCTGGACCCAGGCCATCGACTTCGGCATCGAACTGGCCGCCCAAGGCGCGCAGATCCTCGACGTGGGCGGGATGTCCACCCGGCCCGGCGCCAAGCCGGTCGACCAGGCCGAGGAGATCGCCCGGGTGGTCCCCGTCGTCGAGGCCCTCGCGGCCGCCGGCCTGGTCATCAGCGTGGACACCATGCACGCCGCCGTGGCCCAGGCCGTGCTCAAGGCTGGCGCGCGCATCATCAACGACGTGACGGGCGGGCTCTCCGATCCGCAGATCCTGACGGTGACCGCCCAATACCAGGCGGGGTACGTCCTCCAGCATTGGCGGACCCCCTTCGACCACAGCTTCACCCACGTCGACGTCGTCCCCGAGGTCTGCGCCGAGCTCACGAAGAGGGCGTACGCGGCCATGGAGGCCGGGATCGCCCCCGAACAGCTCATCCTCGACCCCGGAGTCGGCTTCGGCAAGACCGCCGCACAGAACTGGGAACTGCTCGCGAACGTCGACCGGATCGCCGCCCTGGGGTTCCCCGTCATGTGGGGCGTGTCCCGCAAACGATTCCTGTCCGAGGCGTACGACCATGCCACCGAGCCGTGGCAGCGCGACGCGGCCACGGCCGCCGTCACGGCGCTCTTGGCCAGCAAGCGGGTCTGGGCGGTGCGTACCCACACCGTGGCCGAGCACCGCGCCGCCGTCGCGGTCGCCGAAGCCGTGCGCGGCGCGGGCGAGACCGGGATCCAGGGGTGCCCGACATGACCAGGTACGGTTCGCCCTCCGTGAGCCGGCCGCTGACTCGGGCCGACGTGGAGCGTATGGCCACCCTCGACCGCATGGACCTCACCGGGTTGCAGACCTGGGCTTATCACGGCGTCTTCGACCATGAGCGTCGCGACGGGCAGCCCTTCCTGATCGACGTCACGTGGTGGGTGGACATGGCGCCCATCGCGCGGTCCGACGCCCTGGAGACCACCATCGACTACGGCGAGGTGTCCTCCCTCGTCGTGGAGGTCGTCCAAGCGTCCCCGCTCAACTTGATCGAAACCTTGGCGGCGCGGGTCGGCGAAGCTCTGCTCGCCCGGTTCCCCTTCGAGTATCTGCGCGTCCAGGTCCACAAGCCCCAGGCCCCGCTCATGGTGGGGTTCACCGACGTGCGGTCCACCTGGCAGGCCGCCCGCACGGTGGCGGCCCGCGAGGTCGTCTTCTGTCTCGGGTCCAACATCGAGCCGCGGTGGGACTACCTGCAGTTCGCCGTGTCGGCTCTGATAGCCCGGCTGGACTTGGACCGGGTACGGGTGTCCCCGGTGTACGAGACCGTCGCGCAGTCGACGATCGTCCAGGACGACTTCCTCAACGCCATCGTCATCGGAGTGTCCACCCTTCCTGCGCCGGAGCTCTTGCGTGTCGGGTTGGAGATCGAGGCCCAGGCCCATCGGACCAGAGACGTCCACCACGGTCCCCGTACCCTCGACATCGATCTGATCTGCGCGGGCGACGAGATCTGGCAGACCCCCCAACTGACCCTTCCGCATCCCAGAGCCCACCAACGCGCCTTCGTCCTCGCGCCCTGGCTGGATCTCGACCCTGACGCGGTCATGGGACGTGAGTCAGTCGCCGATCTTCTGGCGGGTTTGACCGGCCAAGAGGTCGCCCGTGTCCCCGATGACCTTTTCCACCCGTGAGCCCACGCATGCGTTCATATTTCCTTCCGTTGCCATCAAATGCCCTCTGAGTACGTTCTTTGCATCGGTCGTACCCCACAATTTTCCCGAACTCTGTGCTAAGCTGACAGTGTTCACGAGGTCGGGCGACGAAGCCGAAGGCGTGTAGTGGGCAATTGGGAGACGACAGGCTAAAGCCATTTCAGCTGAAGCCTTCATTGGCTACGGCAAGGTTCGCCTCCCAGTGCCTTGCCGTAGAGAGGGTCTGCGGTTTTTTACCGCAGGCCCTCTTTTTTCTCCACTGGTCTTCGAGGGTCTTGCCTGGACGTGATAGAGATGTCAGGATAGTGTCACGTGCATCCGCCGGGGGGCCTACGCGGTGCTGTGACGATGGGAGCTGCCATGAAGAAATATATTCTCGTGCTCGGCATCGCTCTGGTCGTGGTGTTGGGCGCGATGGCCATGGCCCCGACGGGCGACGCGCAGGCGGAGCCGAAGACGTACGCGACCATGGAGACGACCGAGATCGCCCACCTCAGCTTGGGGTCGGGCTTCACGGCCTACAAGACCGTCCAGGGGTCGGCCACCGATGGCGTGTACCTGTACGTGAACTTCTCCGCGGGCGACGGCAAGATCATCATGGGAAAGTTCAACCTCCTCTCGGGGCAACTGGTGGCGCACAGTCAGGTGATGGACCTCGGCCATGGCAACGCGCTGACGTACGACCCGTACGGGATGAGGCTCGTCGCGACAACGAAAAGTGACAATAATCCAGCAGGATACATCTCTCCACTGGTCTTCATCGACCCCGAGTCGCTGACCATCGTCGGGACTCAAGACATCGGTCGCAGCGCGTGGGGGGTCTGTTTCGACTCTCTGAACAAGCGGTATGTCGTCGTCTCGTCGGCGGGAACCTACTGGGAGTACAACTCCACCTTCACCACGTCGAGGAAGGTCATCGACAAGACCGTCCTCAGCGGAGACGCCCTGGCGTCCTTCACGGGAACCGATCAAGATGTCGGCTGCGACTCGTCCCAGATCTACATCCCTCATTCCCCCGAGACGGGTGTCACCACCAACAACTGGATCTCTGTGTGGACCTGGCCGACCACCGGCTCCGCCTCCTACGTGACCAGCTATCAACTGGACACGACCGACGAGCTAGAAGGAATCTCAGTACGCGGCGACCAACTCATCCTGGCCTTCAACGTCGGCGCCAAGAGCTGGTACGGCTACGGCGGCCCGCCCACGGGGACGTGCGGAGCGACGGGGACGGGCTGAGCGACGGGTGCCGCGTCGCCCTGTGGCAGAATGGGATGACCGGTCTTCCGAGGAGGCTCATATGACTGCGTGCGACGTGGCACTGTCGCAATTCCGCGCCCGATTCGGCGGCGAGCCGGATGGGATCTGGGAGGCGCCTGGACGGGTGAACCTCATCGGCGAGCACACCGATTACAACGCGGGACTCGTCCTGCCGATCGCCCTGCCTCAACGTACCTACGTGGCCGCGCGTCGGCGCCCCGACCGCGCCCTCCACCTGGTCTCGCACGGCATGGACGACGCGGCGCCCATCCACCTGGACGCCGTCGCGCCGGGGACTCCGTCCGACTGGCGGCGGTACCCGGCGGGGGTCCTGTGGGCCCTGGAGGACGCCGGACATCGGGTCGGGGGCGTGGACGCCGCCTTCGCCTCCGAGGTTCCCGTGGGCGCCGGACTGTCGAGTTCGGCGGCCATCGAAGGGGCCATGGGGGCGGCCGCATCCGACCTGTTCGGGCTCGACCTCCTCGCCGACGACCAGGGACGGGCGCAGTTGGCCGCGATCTGCCAGCGGGCGGAGAATCACATCGCCGGCGCCCCCACCGGAGGCATGGACCAGGCGGCGAGCCTGCGGGCCCAGCCGGGGCACGCCCTGTACCTCGACTGCGCCGACTCCAGCGTGCGGCACGTGCCCTTCCGGCTGGGCGAGCACGGCCTGACCCTCCTCGTCATCGACACCCGTGCGGAGCATTCCCACGCGACGGGACAGTACGGCGCGCGCAGGGCCGACTGCGAACGGGCATGCGCCCGCCTCGGCGTCGAGACCCTGCGCGAGATCTCCGTGGACGACATGGCCGCCCACCTCTCCCGGCTGCCCGACGAGCGGCTGCGCAAGAGGGTGCGGCATGTGGTCACCGAGACTCATCGAGTGCGCCAAGCTGTCCAGGCCATGGACGCCGACGACTTCGCCGAGCTGGGACGGCTCTTCGTCGACTCCCATGCGTCGATGCGCGACGACTACGAGATCTCGTGTCCTGAGCTGGACCTCGCCGTCCTGACAGCGTTGGAGGCTGGGGCTCTGGGGGCACGGATGACCGGCGGAGGCTTCGGCGGTTCGGCCATCGCCCTGGTCTTCGACCAGGCGCTGGACGCCACGAGAGAGGCTGTCAGCGCGGCTTTCTCGCGCCAGGGGCATCTGGCCCCTCAGTTCATCCTCGCCCAAGCGGGCGGGCCCGCGGGGCGGACGCCACTGCGGCCCTGATCGGCGTACAGTGGGAGGTGGGTTCCACTGATACGACGCGATGCGACAAGGGAGAGGCTGTGGCACGACTACACTCGGCAATCGCACAGACTTTCGCGTCACTGAGGTTCTTCAACTACCGGATGTGGTTCTTCACCGCACTCGTCTCCAACGTCGGGGCGTGGATCCAGCGGGTCGGCCAGGATTGGCTGGTCCTCAAGGAGTTGACGCACAACTCCGGGCTGGCCGCCGGCATCGTCACCGCCTTGCAATTCACGCCCGCCCTAGTCTTGTCGGCATGGGCGGGGGTGCTCGCGGACCGGCTTCCCCGGCGGAAGCTGCTGATCGCCACCCAGGCGAGCCAGGGGGTGCTGGCCCTCGGACTGGGCGTCCTCGTCCTGTCCGGGCATGTGCGCTTGTGGCACGTCTACGTCTTCGCCCTCCTCCTGGGGTGCGCGACGGCTATCGACGCACCCGTGCGGCAGACCTTCGTCACCGAGATGGTCCCACAGACGTCCCTGTCCAACGCCATCGGGCTGAACTCCGCGTCCTTCAACTCCTCCCGTCTGATCGGTCCGGCCCTCGCCGGATTCCTCATCCAGGCGTTCGGGACGGGGTGGGCTTTCATCATCAACGGCGTGACCTTCGCCGCGACCATCATCGGCCTGATGTGCATGAGACAGGTCGAGTTGAGGATCGTCCAACGGGTGGCCAAGGAGAAGGGGCAGATACGCCAGGCGGTCCAGTACATCCGCCACCGACCCGAGATCTGGCTCATCCTCGTCATCATCGGCGTGATCTCATGTCTGGGCTTCAACTCCCAGTTGACCATCGGCATGATGGCCACGCAGGTCTTCAATCGCCAGGCCGGCCAGTTCGGGCTCTTGAGCTCCATGTTCGGGATCGGTGCTCTGGTCGGGGCGCTCCTGGCCGCGCGGCGTACCCGTCCCAGGCTGCGCCTGATCATCGGCGCGTCATTGGGTTTCGCCCTCGCGTCGGCCGTGTCCGCGGTGATGCCCACGTACGTCACCTTCGGTCTCGCGGGGATCTTCGTCGGGCTGTGCACTCTCACCGTGATGACGGCCGCGAACTCCACCATCCAGTTGGCCACCGAGCCGAGCATGCGTGGGCGCGTCGTGGCGTTGTACATGCTCGTCTTCCAGGGCGCGACCCCCATCGGCTCCCCGCTGATCGGCTGGATATCCCAGGCGTGGGGCACCCGTCTGGCCATCGGGATCGGCGCCCTCTCAGCGGTGGCCGTGGCGGCGTTCGCCCTGATGTGGCTGCGGCGCAACTGGCATCTGAGCGCCCACCTGGTCGGTTTCCCTCCCCATCTCGTGGTCAGCGGGCCGCATGACCAGCACCCGAGATAACAGTAGTCATTTTATGTTGAATGATATCCGCTGGAGGCTGTAGAGTAAGCCCTGTGGGAGATGTCCAGGAACGCCTGGGCGGTATAGTCTAGTAAATGGGTACAACGACGTGCTCCATGGAGAAAGGTGCGGTCTAATGACGAAAGTCTATGCTCATCGGGGGGCGAGCGGGTACGCTCCAGAAAATACACTTGCTTCTTTTAAGTTGGCCCGTGATCTCGGCGCCGACGGCATCGAACTCGACGTTCAGATGACCAAGGACGGCGAACTCGTCGTGATCCATGACGAGAGCGTCGACCGTACCACTGATGGCACCGGGATGGTCAAGGACCTCACTTTGGCGCAGATCAAGGCGTTGACGGCGTCCATGGGCAATGAGATCTACCCCGGCGAGAAGGTCCCCACCCTCGACGAGGTTTTCGACCTCCTCGGCGACTCGCAGATGATGATCAACGTCGAGATCAAGGACTCCCGCGTGCCGTACCCCGGCATCGCGGAGAAGGTGCTCGACATGGTCGATCATCGCAATTGGGAGTACCGCGTGACTCTCTCCAGTTTCAATCACATGACCTTGGCCCACATCCGCCAGATCGGCTCTCTGGTCTACACGGGCGTGCTCTTCCAGGACGTCCTGTACGAGCCGTGGAACTACGCGCATCAGCTGTGGGCGACGGCCCTGCATCCCCATTATCAGTACGTCGACGCGGTGCCTGCCCTCGTCGACGAGTCCCACAACTCCCTGCTGGAGATCAATGTGTGGACCGTGGACGAGCCCGCCGACATCGAACGGATGCTGTCCAAGGGGGTCGACGGTATCGTCTCCAACTTCCCTGACCGCGTCCTGGCGTGCCGCAAGGAATTCGAACTGCTCGCCGCCTGAGATCCCGGCGCCACCACCTGTCCGTCCTGGCGGGAAGGCCCGGGCACTGCCGGTCGCGGCACGATTGACCGGTGGGTTAGGGTGTCACCAGAAAGGAATGACATGTCTGACCTGATCCAATCCCCGCTCGCCGAGATCCATCAGGACTTGGGAGCCAAGTTCGCAGAATTCGGCGGGTTCTCCATGCCGGTGGAGTACTCCGGCGTCCTCTCCGAGCACCAAGCAGTACGGACGGGCGTGGGCGTCTTCGACGTCTCCCACCTGGGCACGTTCCTGGTCGAGGGACCCGGCGCGGCCGCGTACCTGAACACGCGACTGTCCAACGACCTGACCCGGATCGGCCCCGGCCAGGCCCAGTACACCCTCCTGCTCAACGGCGAGGGGGGAGTGGTGGACGACATGATCGTCTACCTGCTGGACGATGATCGCGTCATGGTCATCCCCAACGCCGCCAACTCGGCCGCGGTGATCGCCCTGCTCCAGGACTCCAGCCCGGACCAGTTGGTCTGGACCGACCGTCATGTCGAGGACGCGATCATCGCCGTGCAGGGCCCCGACTCGGCGACGGTGCTCGCCGCATGCGGACTGCCCGTCGACATGGGGTACATGGCCTTCCAGGTGGCCACCCTGACGCTGGGCGAGGGCTCAGTGTCGATGACGGTGTGCCGCACCGGCTACACGGGTGAGCGGGGGTACGAGATCGTCGTGGCTGCCCAGTACGCGCCCGCTATCTGGGATCTGATCATGGACGCGGGCCGTCCGTGCGCCATCCAGCCCTGCGGGCTGGGGGCACGCGACACGCTGCGCACGGAGATGGGGTACCCCCTCCACGGCCAAGACCTGTCGCCTGAGATCTCCCCCGTGGAGGCCCGGGTCGGCTGGGCGGTCGGCTGGAAGAAGGACCACTTCGACGGCGATGGCGCGGTACGCGAGCAGCGCCGCGATGGCGCGGTACGTACCCTGCGTGGCATCGAGGCCGTCGGCCGGGGCATCCCCCGGCCCGGTATGTCGGTCGTCGGAGTCGTCGGGGCTGACGGGGCTGACGGGGTTGACCGCGGTGACGGGGCTGACGGGGCTGGCGGGGCTGTCGGCGGGGTCGGTGGGGCTGATGGGGTTGACGGCGGTGACGGCGCCGTCCTCGGACGCGTGACCTCGGGCACCTTCTCCCCGACCCTCAAGCGCGGCATCGGCTTGGCCCTCCTGTCGTCCGACGTGGCCGTCGGCGACCGAGTCCATGTCGAGGTGCGCTCCCGTCTGGAGGAGTTCGAAGTCGTGGCCCCTCCCTTCGTCCCGTCACATGTGACCGACTGACCGTAGGTCGTACGCGGGTCCTGGGCGGGTCGTCTACGGGGTCGTGCTGGGGCGGTACGCGGGGTCGTGCGCCGGAGCGCTCATGGGGTAGTGGTGGTACCCCGGTCCCCTCGTTGCCCCTGTCCTCGTTGGGGGCGCGAACTGTTCGTTTTCGCCCGAGAAAGCACTATTCGCGCCCCCCTGTTTTTCGTGGGGGCGCGAACTGTTCGTTTCCGCCCGAAAAAGCACGGTTCGTGCCCCCGCGACATCACCGCACGGACGAACCGTGCCACCGCAGCATGACCGCGACATCACCACAGGAACGAACCGTGCCCCCGCGATATCACCACAGTGCCGACCCCCGACCGACTCACCCCATCAACGAGTTCAGGATGTCGGTCGCGTTCTGTTTGGTGACTGAGCCCACGACGATCCTCTGGATGGCACCGTTGGAGTCGATGAAGAAGTGGGCGGGGATGCCCATGATCGCGTAGGCGGTGGCGATGGAGTTGGAGGTGTCCGCGATCTGGGGGGTGGTCAGCCCCAGACGGTCGGCGTACCCCTGGACCGTCGAGACGGACTCGCCCACATAGATCGTCACCACGGTGACTTTCCCGTCGTACGCCTGGGCCACCGCGGCCACATCCGGCGCCTCGGCCCGGCAGTTGACGCACCATGTGGCGCCGAACACCAGCCAGACCGGGTGGCCGCGCAAGTCGGACAGCGTGATCGTGTCCCCGGTGATGGTGGTGGCGGTGAAATCGGTGGCGAGTTGGCCCACCGCGGGAGCGGCCTGCCCGTTGAGGTTCACGTCGATGGAGGTCACCCCCGACGGATCGGTCGCCGACGAGTTCTTCCACGGTTGCTGGACCAACAAGACTCCGCCCAGGATGACCACCGTGGTGATGACGAGGACGAGGACGGTACGAAGATTACGAGACATCACGCGTAGGAGTGTAGTCCGCCGAAGAACATGTTCCCGAAGTACGCGAACATGACCGCCGCGAAGCCGATGACCAGCAGCCACGCGGACTTGGTGCCCCGCCACCCGCGCGAGACGCGGGCATGGAGGAAGGCGAGGTACAACAGCCAGGTGACCAGTGCGGCCGTCTCTTTCGGGTCCCAGCTCCAGTAGCTTCCCCACGCGGTGTTGGCCCACAGGGAGCCGAGGAGGATCATGATCGTCATGAGCGGGAAGGCCACGACGGCGCCCTTGTACCCGATCTCGTCCAGCCTGTCGCGGCTCGTCTTCAGGTGCAGGTGGGGGTACAGCAGGTACAACACGGCTGCGCCGAAGGACACGCACGCGGCGCCGTACGACAGGACCGCGAACCCGACATGCAGGGTGAGCAGCAGGTTGTTCTGCAGGGCGGGCACGAGCGGCGCGACCTCCGAGCCCAACGAGATCGCGTACAGCAGCAGGCACGCCGAGACGGGCAGGACGACGAGGGAGATCATGCGGATCTTGAAGCGCCAGTACGCGACCAGGTACGCCGCCAGGATCCCCCACACGAAGGACACGGCGAACTCGTGCTGGTTGGCGAAGGGCCCATGACCGGTGAGCGCGATCCGTATCCCCAGGTACGCGGTCAGGATGACCCAGGCCACGATGGTGAATCCGGTGCCGAAGGCGCCGACGTTCAGCGGCGCGGCTTTCTCCTTCGGTTTGGACGGGGTCGGCGCATGGGTGTCGACCTCGTCGTCCATGGCCAGCAGATCGGCCTCAAGGTCGGCCGTCGTCGTGCTCGTCGCCCCCTCGGCGACCACGTCGTCGGCGATCAGGTCTGCGGTGACCTCGTCGGCGATCGCGTCGTCGGGCAGCCCATCGCCGACGACCGTGTCACCGGAGGCGCCAGCCGCTGGCGCACCGACCGTGGCCAATTGCTTGACGGCGTGGCGTCGAGGCGCGCGGCGCGACGCGGAGAACAGGACCAGGTTGGTGACCAGGGCGATGACGACGAAGGCCAGGGAAGCGGTCAGAAGGTATTCAGCAGTCTGTAACATCATTTGCTCCTCTCGGGGAACCAGGTCTCAGCCTGGGCTTGTAGGTGGGTGAAGTTTTGGCGGAAGCTCGAGTCTTCTTTGTCGGCGGAGGCGAGCATGAGGGTTCCGTCCTTCGCTCGCAGCCAGATGCGCCGTTGACGGCAGGTGAAGGTCACGGTCATGCCCAGGACGGCGAGGATGGCGCCGGTCCACATCCAGGGCACGCCGGGATCTTGGCGCACCATGATGGACGTGTACTCGGTCTCACGGTTGAACGCGAAGGTCAGGTCCAGGATGGTGACCGTCTGGCCCTGGTCGACCACCTGCATGTCGGCGGGGTCCGTCTCTCCGTCGCGATAGACGACGAAGGCCAGCTGGCCGGGTTGCAGGTCGGTGCTGACGGCGCCGGACGCGGCCGTCCACACGTCGACGGACAATCCGAGGTCCGACATGACGAAGCGACCGGCGACGAGCGTCCCGTCGTCAGAGGTGTACTGCTGGCGCACCGGACCGGAGAACTCGGTCTGCGATTGGGCATTGGTCACGCTGACGTCCACGGCCATGCCGTACGAGTTCTGGTGGAAGCCCCAGGTGTTGTAGCTGGCCGGCTCGTTGACGCGCACGTCCTGGTCGACGACCATGGAGGCGCCGTCGAAGACCTGGAGGTGGGAGACGTAGTCCACGGGACGATTCTGCGCGTCGAAGCTGGCGTCGAAGTTGGTCGCCTGGAGCGTGATGTTCGTGCCATGGCCGAGGGGGACGGGGGCGCCGCCGACGCTGAGGTCCAGCACGGTCGCCGTCCCGGCGAGCCCGGTGATCATGAAAGCGATGATGATGACGATGAAGCTGAGGTGGGCGAGGACCGTGCCGAATCCGCCCCAGGAGAACTTGTCTGCGTACAGGGAGGCGCCGTCACCGTGGAGGACGCGGTAGTGCGCCGCCTTCAGTTTGTCCGCAGCCGTGGCGATGGTCTGGTCGTCGTTCAACGATGTGGTCACCGACGCCCGGTAGCGTGCGGCCGCGAAGAAGTGGTCGTTGACGACGACCCTCGGGTGGCGGAAGCGCTGCCACAGTTGGGGGATGCGGTGAGTCGTGCACCCCAGGATCGAGATCGCCAGGGCCACGATGACCACGTAGAACCCGATGGAGGTGAAGATGTGGAAGCAGCCCAGTACTTTGAGCAGGCTCGTCCACCCCCCGTACTGGCTCTGCATCTGGGTCAGGAAGGCGTCGCGGTTGTCGGGGTCGGTCCAGACTCCGGCGGGCGCCTGGTTGATGAGGACGCCGACCAGGACGAGCACGGCCAGTGCGAGGATGATGACGAGTCCAACGGTCTTGGAGTACGTCACTTGATAGATGCGATGAAAGAAATCACCGAAAGAGACCTCGGGGACGTCCTCTGACGAAGAGGGGGGCTCTTGCGACAGGTCGGGATCGAGGTGGGTGTCGGTTTCGGAAACAGTCATTTCTCACTTCCTTAGATTGGTTGAGGGAACATGCCGGCCAAGCGACTGAGCAAATCAGCAATCATAAGAAATCCTACGACAATGAGGAAGATTCCTATGACGATGTTCACGGCGCGTCGGTGAGTGACGAACCACGTCAGCCGATTCACCAGAGCGGACGCCCCGGCGCACACCAGGACGAATGGGATTCCGAGCCCCAGGGAGTACACGAGCATCAAGATGACGCCCGTGCCCAAGGAGTTCGATGTGATGGCCAGGCCGAGGACTCCGCCCAGGATCGGGCCGATGCACGGGGTCCACCCGGCGCCGAAGGCGAGGCCCAACAGGAGGGAGCGGCGCAGGTTCGGGGCCTCTTGACGGTTGGGGGAGTAGCGGGGTTGCAGGACCCGGTCGAGCACGGGGATGGAGATGAGCCCGGTCATGTGCAGGCCGATGATGACCAAGACCACACCGCCGGCGATCCGCAGCCAGTCGCGGTAACTGCCGACAGCCCAGCCGATCAACCCGACCAGGCTCCACAAGGCGACGAACACGGCCGTGAAGGCCAGCATGAAGGCGAGGGCCTGACCGACGGCTGCCCCGCGCTTGGGGGGTGTGGTTCCGCGCTGACCGGCCAGATAGCCGACGAAGACAGGGACCACCGGCAGGAAGCAGGGGGACGCGAACGAGACCACGCCAGCCCACAAGACGATCACCAGAGAGACGAGGGACAGGGACAGCTCAGCCATGGCCCCCTCCTTCGCTCACGGCTGGTGGCGCCATCGCCACGAGCCATGACGCCGCACGTCCACCCACACGCACGGATGAGTATCCCGCATGCTGGTGGACGTGTTGCTTCATTATTGACCAGTTTCGCTGGAAGTCGGAGAAACCTGCGACGGTGTGGTGGGTGGGTCTGAGGAGGGCAGGAGCCCGTTCAGGTGGGTCTGGACGGTTTGCGCCAGTGAAGAGGTGGGGTCCAACTCGACCACTTTGTCCCACATCTGTTGGGCGGTGGTGTAGTCGGGCGGATCTTGGTAGAGGTAGTAGAAACCGAGGTCGTACCACGCCTCGGCCAGTGTCGGATCGATCTGGATGACGGTCTCCCATTCGCTCTTCGCGCCGTCCAGATCGTTCTCGTCGTTGAAGAAGATCGTGCCCAGCTCCAGATGCGCGTCCGCGTCATCGGGATACTGGGCGATCCGTGCTTCCAACTCCGCCTGCCGTTCCACTGGATCGACGGTTGGAGTGTCAGAGGAGGTAGGCGACGGTGTCGTGCTACCCGAAGTGCTTGCGGTGGTGGTCTTTCCTGCCATCCAGCCCCCGAGGATCATTCCTAGGAGTACTGCTGCTACCACCCATCCCCTACCTCGTCCCGACCTCTTCTTCTTGCCTCGGGACGAGGCACTCCGTGATGTTACGATGTCGTCGTCTACCTCCTCCAGTAGATCATTGTCAGTATGACTCACTTAAGTCCCGATTCGTTGATCCCCTGCAGATTCGCCTGAGCGACATCGGAGGGTGTCCACGCAGACTGTGGGACCCCGAGGAGGGCCAACTGTCCCATGCGGGCCTGATCCAGAGCTTCGTTCAGGACTCGCTGGAAGTAATCGGGGGCGTGGAAGCCGTACGAGTTCTCCGAGTAGCAGAAGTCGATGTAGAAGCTGGCCTGGCGGTGATAGGTCATCGCGAGGTCGATCTGGGACTGAGGCGTCGTGCCGTCGTTCTGGGCGGCGTTGATGGCGGTGATCAGTTGGGTCACGGCGTCGAGGGTACGATCACGGGACTCGATGAACCTGTTCTGGATCGTCGTCACACGGTCTTGGAGGACCTGATCGGAGGCCAGGTGGCAGGTGCCGCATGTTCCGTTGATGTCCGCCATCGGTGTGGTGATGTCGTGGTTGGAGATCTTCTGCGCGCCCACCCGCTGGTAGCTCATGTGGCAATCAGCGCAGGTCACGCCGTTGGCCGCATGCACGCCCATGGACCATGCCTCGAACTCCGGGTGGCGGGCCTTGATGCCCTTCATGCCTGTCAGAGCGTTGGTGTAGTCCGTGATCGGGCCGCTGGGCCCGTTCTGGTAGTAGTCGTAGATGTTGTCAATGTCGACACCCTCGGCCCAGGGGAAGGTGAGGGTCTTGTCATCGCCCGCGAAGTAGTACGTGACGTGGCACTGAGCGCACACATAGGAACGCATCTCTTGGGTCGTGGCGTCCTTGTTGACGTCGTAGTTGGCGATCCCCTGGCTGGCCTTGAGAGCGGCGATGCCGTTGATGAACGCGGGACGCGAGATGCGCAGGTTCATCGTCGACGGATCGTGGCAGTCGATGCAGCCGATGGAGCCGCCGCCCGCGACGTCGGTGTTGACCAAGGCTTCGGCGTCGGCGTACGTCATCTTGTTCATGGCGGCGAAGCCGGCCATGGCGTCCCCGTTGCCCAATTGGTCATAGACGCCCACCAGGGAGGCGTGGCAGTTCAAGCACGCGCCCGGCTGGGGTTTGTCGAGGATACGTAATGTGTAATGTTGATCGGTCAACATCCATTGGTGTCCGCGGAGATGGCGATAGTCGAGAGCGAAGGCGTACCCGTTCCACAACGTCTTCAGACGAGGATCTTCCGTCAGCTTCGACGGGGTCGTGGACGTACGAGGATCCGAGATCGGGATGACCGCGCCCACGTGATCCTTCATGTCTTGGGTCACGGGCACGAGCGCGGCGTCATGGGCCGTGGGCGTGAAGTTCGCCGTGGCCAGCCAGCCGTCGTACTCATTGGGGTAGTTCTGCCCCCACGTGGCCGGATCGTACCAGTTGTCCGCTGTCAGTTGGACGACCTGTGTGAACGGTGTGGTTCCTTCTCCTTTCTTCTCCCCGATGTTGGCGACGAGTGCCGTGATGAGGAAGGTGATTCCTGCGGCGGCGATGACAATCAGCACGAGCCCCCAGATCGGGACGCCCTTGCGTGTCTTGACGTTGGTTTGGTCAGTCATGTCGAACTCCTAATCATGTCCGATATGTGAATGGCATCGCGAGCACGTGACACTGTCGCCGTCGGCAGTCATGCTTGCGCGAATCTGGGCGGTCATATTGTCGTGGCAAGTCAGGCAGGACTGGTTGACGATGTCGAGACTGGATTGGCGTATGACAATGTTTGTCGGATAATCACCTGTGGTGAATTTGTAACTGTGGAGCATTCCGTCCGAGAGTTGGGCGGAATACTGTTGGATAACGTTTCCATGGGGAAGATGGCAATCGTCGCAGGTGGCGACGTTGTGATGAGGGCCCCGTGACCAAGCATCGTAGTACTCCTGCATGACATGGCAGTTAGCGCATGTCTCAGGCGCAGAACCCAGGTAGGAGGGTAATTCAGAATAACCGAATCCGAAGATCCCTGCTCCCAAGGCGCAGCCACATAACGCGGCGGCCACTATCGTGAACACGCGACGTAGCCGTGGCATGGGCTTCTTTGCGGTTGCCATGACTCACACCTTTCAATGTGTTACAGGTGTAATAAAACTAGCATGAGTTGAAACTAGAGGTCCATCAAACTGATATTAATGCAGGAAAACATTGCGGGTGCTACAATGACTCGTAGTTGACAAGGTGTTATGGGAAGGCTGGATAATATATTTCAGCAGATAGCATGCAGATGGTGGGCAGATGCACGAGGGTCAATAGGGAAGGTGTGGGATTTTCCCATAGTAGTTCCGACATATATAGTTGTAAATAAGGTTCCGACCAATAAGGGGGTTGAGGTGGCAGTACAAGTTGACCACCCAGTATTTGATGGCACGACAGGTCGAGGGGACCATGGAGGTCGCCGCACGCACATCATCAGGTTGCTGCGCGACACGAAAGAACCCCTGACAGTCGAGCAGATCGCGAAGAGAGTCGGCCTTCCGCCGAACGCGGCTCGCTTCCATTTGGAATCACTCGTGGACTCCGGCCTGGCCACACGCGAGGCCCAGAGCCGTACGACGCCGGGGCGACCCAGGGTGGCGTACATGGGGACCTTGCCGAACCAGACCCACGAGCGGGCCCAGGGATATCGATTGCTGGCCGAGATCATGGCGACGGCAGTGGCGTCGAACAATGGCGACGCGGGGGAGTGGATGTACCAGGTGGGCGTCGAATGGGGTCGCCATGTCGTCGCGCGCAAGGACTCACAAGAACCTGTCGACGAGACCGAGGTCATCGAGCGGTTGGCGGACAAGTTGGACGCCCTGTGGTTCGCTCCCGAGATCGTGGAGGAGAGCCCGCGCAGGCTCGTCTTGCATAATTGTCCTTTCATGGAGTCGACGAGGCGGTACGCCCAGGTCATGTGTCAACTCCATGCGGGCATGATCAACGGGTCCCTGGAGGAGATGGGGTCGGCGACGAGGTTGGTCCATCTGAAGGTCCTCGACGCTGGTCACAAGTGCGACGGCGAATTGGCGAGGACCACCGCGCGCATGCCGAGGGTCCCCTTGGAGATACGCCAGAAGCCTCCCTATCCCGCATGACCCAGGCGTGGATCCCTCGCCAACACGGCGTTTGGGCGATGATGATCGCCCCCGCTCTCGCCGGCGGGATCCTGGCAGGATTCAGCTGGCCGCAGGCGGGGATCCTCGTGGCATGGGTGTCGGCGTACCTGGCCTTCATGGCCGTGCGGGGATGGCTGAGGCCCCGACGTCACGAGCGGTATGTCGTGCCCACGATCGTGTACGCCGTGGTGTGCGTGGCGTGTGTGGCGGCGCTCCTGGTGTGGCGTCCGGGCCTGCTGTGGTGGGGCGTCCCGCTGGCGGCGGTCCTCGGCGCCAGTCTCGTCCTGATCCTCACCGGCCATGAGAGGACCGTCGTCAACGACGCGCTCCTGATCGGCGCCTCCTGCCTGATGGCCGTCGTGACGGCGACCTGCCGACACCTGACGGGGATGGGGTGGGCCAGCGTCTGGTCGGCGGTGTGCCAGCCTCGGGCCTGGGTGGTCGCGGCCGTGTACGCGGGGTACTTCTGGGGCACGATCCTGTACGTCAAAACCATGATCCGTCGGCGCGGGCAGACCGGGTGGTGGGTCGCGTCGGTGGCGTACCACGCCATGCTGATCGTGCCGGCCCTGCTGGTCGACGCCTGGGTCGCCCTCTTCGCCGTGGTCGCCGTGGCGCGGGCTGCTGTCGTCCCACGGGCGTGGCCGCGGGCCAAGCCGCTGTGGATCGGGGTGGGGGAGATCTGCCTGAGCATCCTGCTCACGGTCGTGGTGTGCTGCACGGCGCCGCTGTGACACGCCTGGCGGGTGTCAGGCCTGTGGCCCCAAGTCCATGGTGTACACCTCGACGCCGTCTCGCATGAGGGTGACCTGGTCGGCGCCGTCGTCCAGCAGATCGGCGAAAGCCGACCGCATCCACTCTTCGGCGTGCTCGCGACTGTCCCACCCGGCGGCCAGGTCGGCGGCGAGGTCCGTGTCGGTCAGTGGCGACGTGACGGCCCAGGTCCAGGTCATCGGACGTCTTGGTGATAGGGCCAGGCGAACTTCGTCCCCCTCTTGACCCGGGGGGCCGGCTGGCGGGAGCGGCGCATCATCATCGAACGGGACAGGGCATAGCTCAGCTTGCCCTTCAGGGGCTCATCCGGGAAGTGGGTCCGCAGTTGCTTGCGCAGCCCGATCCACATCAGGAGGACGTCGAGGACGAGGATGCCGAAGACGCCCCAAATCACGTAGGAGGCCACGTACGTCAGCACCGGCATGAAATAGGCGCCGATGATGGTGGTGGCGAAGACCACGAGCATCAGGGGCAGGACGAACTCGGCGATGTTCCATCGCCCGTCGACCCAGTCGCGGATCATGGTGTTGTGAGGCAGGGCGTTGGCTTTGGCCATCGACTCGTCGCGGGACCTGTAGCGCGCCTCGCGCTCCTTCATCTTCGACTGCTTGCGCGTCAGGACGGGCTGCATGCGGTCGCGGCGGGCCTGCTCGGCCTGCTTGCGCGAGGGGGTGGGGATGGACTTCTTCGCCGTGGTCTTCGCCGTGGACGCAGTCGAGGACGCGGCGGAGCCGCTTGTCGTCGCCTTCTGCTCGCTGGCCGACGTCGTACGGTCATAGGGCTTGAAGAGTCCCACGTCTTCCTACTTTCTGCGCAGGGCTGAACCCCACTTGTCTTCGATCTGAAGGTGCTTGACCCGACTATGGGTTCCTGACAAGTGTAGCCCACCAGGCAACGTGTGCGGCTGTGGCGGGCCCATGGGCGAGGTCGGGCCGGTAGGCTGTGGCCATGCAGATCCTGGTGGTGGCGGCCGTGCGCGCGCCGGAAGGCGACGATCTCGTCCTCGCAGTGGAACAGGGGTTCCGCGACGGCGGGTGCGCGGTGGACTCCCTCGACATGAGGGCCGCTGTCATGGGCGCGCAGTCGGGCACGGTCGACTCGACCGTGCTGCGGCGAGGCGCCAGCGCCGTCACCGGCAAGGACCTCGTCGTGGTCGTCGCCGACGAGGTGTCTTTCGCCGACGCCGGCGGGCCTGGTCTACGCCAGGTGTCGAGCTGGGCGGAAGCACGGGCCGTGCCCGTGATCGTCGTCGCTGGGACGTGCCAGATATCGACGCGAGAGTTGCGCAGTGTGGGCGTCGAGGCGGGGTACGGCGTGGCTGCCGCTGACGATGTGCGCCGGATCGTCCAGACATGGACGGGCAATGGCGGTTCGTCTGCGGTGCGGGTGGGGACCGTCCAGTAGAATGATGGCCATGACTGAAATTGCTGTGGAATCGCACCTGAACCTGACCGAAGCCGCCCTCGAGAAGATCAAGCTCCTGCTGGCGAGCGAGACCGAAGATTTGGCCTTGCGCGTGGCCGTGCAGCCGGGTGGCTGCGCCGGGATGCGGTACCAGTTGTTCTTCGACGACCAAAGCTACGAAGGCGACCAGGTGATCGAGTTCGGCGACGTCAAGGTCGTCGTCGACGAACAGAGCGTCCCGTACCTCGGTGGCGCCACCATCCACTTCGAAGACACGATCGCCAAGCAGGGTTTCGTCATCGACAACCCCAACGCGACCAACTCCTGCTCCTGCGGGGATTCCTTCAACGGTTGCTGATCCGAGTGTGAGATTATGTCCCGTCCAGAGAAATGGTACGAAGCGTACTTGTTTGACCTGGACGGGACTGTCTATCTCGGCGACCACCCGCTCCCGGGGGCGGCGCGGACCATCCGCGCTGTCAGGGACGCGGGCAAGGTCGTCCGGTTCGTGTCGAACAACCCGACCAGGACCCCGGAGCAGTACGCCGACAAGCTGACGCGGATGGGCATCCCGGTCGACGAGGGCGAGATCGCCACGACCATCGCCACCACGGTGTGGTGGCTGAAGACCCACCACCCCGACGCTGTGGTGTACCCCATCGCGGAGGCGCCGCTGTGCGACGCCCTCGTCCGGGCTGGTTTCACACTCAGCGACGACCCGAGTCGCATCGACGTGGTCATCGCGTCGTACGACCGGGGATTCACGTACGCCAAACTCCAGATCGCGTTCGACGCGCTCTGGTTCCACAAGCGTGCCATCCTGATCCAGACCAACCCGGACCCGTACTGCCCCTTCCCCGGCGGCCGCGGCGAGCCGGACGCGGCCGCGATCACGGCCGCCATCGAGGCCTGTGCCCACGTGACGTGCGCGGCGTCGATGGGCAAACCGTCGCCATGGATCCTCCAGGCCGCCCTGGCAGGTCTGGACGTCGCTCCGGGATCGTGTCTCATGACCGGCGACCGGCTGGGCACGGACATCCAGATGGCCCTTGACGCAGGCATGGACGCCGCCGTCGTCTTCACTGGCGAGACCCGCGTGAGCGACCTGACCGACGCCCATTCAGGGGTCTATCGGTTGGAGCACTTGGATGATGTGCTGCCTGATGCTGCTGTCTGATTCTCGTTTTGGCTCAGTTTCTCGTCCATATTTGGCATAGTTGTGACGCTCGTTTTGGTATAGTTGTGCTGTGATGATGGGCGGTGAGTACAGGCCCCGGGTGGTTGACGCCGAAGTCCAGCGGCTTCTGGCGGCTCTTGGCGCAGTGGTCATTGAGGGGCCGCGCGCCTGCGGTAAGACGTGGACGGCGACCAACGCGGCCTCAAGCCGCCTGGATGTCGATGTCGACCCAACAGTGCCTGTGGCAATGGAGACAGACCCCAC
The DNA here is from genome assembly GCA_009780915.1 of Propionibacteriaceae bacterium. Lineage (GTDB taxonomy): Bacteria > Actinomycetota > Actinomycetes > Propionibacteriales > Propionibacteriaceae > WQYJ01. The sequence goes on along the minus strand of WQZD01000017.1, from coordinate 35,977 downwards.
GCTTCTGCTTCGCGGCGCCACACCGCGGCTGTTGGACGAGTGGCAGTCGGAGCCCAGTCTCTGGAATCTCGTACGGCGCGAGGTCGATGCTCGGCAATCGGTCGGCCAGTTCATTCTGACCGGATCGGCGACACCCACGCCAGAGGCGACAATGCACTCGGGGGCGGGCCGTTTCGGGTGGGTGCGGATGCGGCCGATGTCGGGTTGGGAGTCGGGCGATTCGACGGGCGAGGTGTCTTTGCGTGACTTGTTTGCTCAAGCGGACGTGGCGGCAGCCCCTGACGGCAGAGGCGTCGCCGATGCGGCGCGCTTGGTTGTCAGGGGTGGTTGGCCCGAAACCGTCGCCCTGAGTTCGGACGATGCGGCGATGTTCGCGGCCAGCCACCTGCGGGCGGTGGCGGAGGTGGATCTGTCCCAGTTCACGGGTCGGCGACGTGACCCCGTCCGTGTGCGTCGGCTGTTGAGATCACTGGCCAGGGCCGAGTCATCGGAGGCTTCGGTTCGCGCGTTGACGGCTGATGTCGGGCAGGGTGGGGACCAGTCGGTTGCCCGCACCACGGTGACTGATTACCTGGCTGGGCTGCAACAAGCGATGGTCGTGGAAGACCAGCCGGCCTGGTCAACGGCGCTTCGGTCGCGGGCCACCTTACGATCGACCCCGGTTCGCCACTTGGCCGACCCGTCCTTGGCGGCGGCGGCATTGGGGGCCAGCGCTGAGCGCTTGGTGACCGATGTGGAGACGTTGGGGCTTCTGTTTGAGGCTTTGGTCGTACGAGACCTGCGGGTGTACGCACAGGCCATCGGCGGGACTGTCTACCACTTCCGCGATTCCAACGGACATGAGATCGACGCGATCATCGAACTGGCTGACGGCGCCTGGGGCGCCTGCGAGATCAAGCTGGGGGCACGAGCGGTCGACAAGGCGGCGGATTCGCTCGCCAAGGCCGTCAGCCAAATCGACACCCGTGTGGTTGGTCAGCCAGCCTTTCTGGCCGTGATCACGGGCAGCGGGCTGACGGTCCGTCGGTCTGATGGCGTCTACGTGGTGCCGATCGGCGTGCTCAAGCCATGACGAACGGCAGCCGTCGGTGGCTTTCAGCGGAGTCGGCCCAAGCTGGGGTGCTGTGGGCGGTCACGGCACGTGGGGCGCGACGCTGTTGATCGGTATGGGTCCGGGTGTGGCCGTGGGGGCGCGAACTGTCCGTTTCCGGGGTTGACTTGCACGGTTCGTGCCCCCGTGGTTTTCGTGGGGGCACGAACTGTCGATTGAGACGTTTCATACCAACGGTTCGCGCCCCCACGGCGGCTGCATCAACGGTTCGCGCCCCCCCGAGGGTGGCTCACTTCTCTATGGGGGGTGTTCCTCCTGTGATGGATGCCTGGATCGGCGAGTTCTGGCGGCGAGCCCGGCGGAGGAGGCGAGTCTCTCGTGGTCGGGGACCACGGTGGTGTCCACGCGTTTCCGTGGAATTCGGGTGCATGGGAGGGGCCGAGCGCAAGTGATAAGCTGGAATCTGGCAATGAGGGGAAAATGATCAAGGAGAACGATGTCATCTGAGGGCGATCCGGTGGTCCCGAACGAAGATCCGATCACTGATATGGGCACAGACGTGAGCACTGAGCAGCCGGTCGAGGAGAAGAAGAAGCGGCGCGGTGGGATCTGGATAGTCCTGTTGTCGATCCTTCTCGTCGCCGCAGGCGTGACCGTCGGCGTGGTCTCGTTGTGGCCCCACGCTCCGGCGCCGAACGCCCTGGTCGACCTCAAGGGCAATGTCATCGTCCCTGAGGATCCGTCCGCCACGGAGCCCGCCTTCATGCAAGCCGCCGACATGGTCGTCGACGACGGCGGCAAGGGCTTCGTCGTCCCCGCCGTGAACCTCAACGTTCCCATCGGCTCGATCAACGAGGTCGACGGAGTCATGAACCCCGCGAACTTCACCTCGGTCTTCTGGATCCGCAACCGCGGTGTCAGCATGGACAACGCGAGTCAGGGCACTGTGTACATGGTCACCCACGCCGTCGCCGGCGGGATGGCCCCCGGCAACATGCTCCAGTCCAAGCAGCACATCGCCCTCAACCCGGGCGACAAGATGATGGTCAACAACCTCACCTATGACTTCGTCGAGGCCCAGGTCATCCCCAAGACCGAGATCGGCAACGCCGCTCACTCCGATCTCTGGGCGAACGTCCCAGGTCGCCTCGTGCTGGTCACCTGTCTGGTACGCCCCGAAGGCGGCATCGCCATCGACAACCTGGTGATCATCGGCCAACTGGAGACGTAGTCGACCAAGGGGCGGATGCCCCGAGTCACAGCTGTCGCCGTGCGGCCCCCTTGTCAGCCGACTGCGCCAAGGACGCGTACACCTTGAGGGCGTTGGAGACGGGACGATCCCGGTGGCGTGGATTCCACCCGAGGTAGTCCTGCTCGGCGCGACGCCGTTGGAGCTCCGCCTCGCCGACCTGGACGTCGATGCGACGGTCGGGGATGGAGATCGAGATGACGTCGCCGTCGCGGATCAGCCCGATGGCGCCGCCGTCCGCCGCCTCGGGCGAGATGTGCCCGATGCACAGCCCGGACGACCCTCCAGAGAAGCGGCCGTCGGTGATCAACGCGCACTGCGGCCCCAGTCCCGTCCCCTTGAGGTAGCTGGTCGGGTACAACATCTCCTGCATTCCCGGGCCGCCCTTCGGGCCCTCGTACCGCACGACCACGACGTCGCCGGGCTGGATGCGCCCGTTCAAGATGGCGTCGACCGCCTCCTCCTGGGACTCGGTGACCTTGGCCGGCCCGGTGAAGATCCACTGGTCGGCGGGGACGCCCGCCGTCTTGACCACGCAACCGTCCTCGGCGATGTTGCCCGTCAGGACGGCCAGCCCGCCGTCCGCGGTGTAGGCGTGGGCGACGTCGCGCACACACCCCTCGGCGGCGTCGGTGTCCAGCGTCTCCCACACGGCCGTGGACGAGAAGGGCTGTGTGGTGCGCACTCGGCCGGGCGCCGCGCGGAACAGGTCGACAGCGCGAGTCGAGGCCGTGCCGGAACGGATGTCCCAGGCGGCCAGCCAGGTGTCGAGGTCGGGGGAATGGACGGCGTGGACGCCTCGGTTGAGCAGCCCGCCGCGGTCCAGTTCGCCGAGGATCGCGGGGATGCCCCCAGCCCGGTGGACGTCCTCGAGGTAGTAGCGATGAGAGTTGGGGGCCACCTTGACCAGGCACGGCGTGCGCCGGGAGAGGTGGTCGATGTCGGCCTGGGTGAAGTCGACCCGGGCCTCCTGAGCGGCGGCCAGCAGATGCAGGACCGTGTTCGTCGACCCGCCCATGGCGATGTCCATGGTCATCGCGTTGAGGAAGGCCGCGCGGGTGGCGATGCTCAGCGGCAGGACCGAGTCGTCGTCCTGGTCGTACCACGCCCGGCACAGGTCGACGATCAACGCGCCGGCCTGGGTGAACAGGTCGCGGCGGGCGGCGGAGGTCGCCAGGGTGGAGCCGTTGCCGGGCAGGCCGAGGCCCAGGGCTTCCACGAGGCAGTTCATCGAGTTGGCCGTGAACATCCCCGAGCAGGAGCCGCAGGTCGGACAAGCGGCCTTCTCTATGCGGTCGATCTCCTCGTCGGAGATGTGGGGGTCCACCGACGCGACCATGGCGTCGATCAGGTCCAAGGAGGACTCGGCCTCGCCGGTGTGGATGACCGTACGCCCGGACTCCATCGGGCCGCCGGAGACGAAGACGGTGGGGATGTTGAGGCGCAGAGCGGCGAGCAGCATGCCGGGGGTGATCTTGTCGCAGTTGGACACGCACACGAGCGCGTCGGCCTGATGGGCGTTGACCATGTACTCCACGGAATCGGCGATGACCTCCCGGCTGGGCAGGGAGTACAGCATCCCCGAGTGCCCCATGGCGATCCCGTCGTCGATGGCGATGGTGTCGAACTCCCGTCCGATCCCTCCCGCCTCGGCGATGGCGTCGCACACGAGGGCGCCCATGTCCTTGAGGTGGACGTGGCCGGGCACGAATTGGGTGTACGAGTTGGCCACGGCGATGATGGGCTTGCCGAAGTCGGACTCCTGGATCCCCGTGGCGCGCCACAGAGCCCTGGCGCCGGCCATGATCCGGCCTTCGGTCGTCGTACGTGAACGAAGCGTGGGCATTGCCTCTCCTGTCCTGGGTGTGTCCATCCAATGTACTGCACGTCGGTCTCGGCCGGGGCGAGGTCCATTCTCGACCATGCGAGGAGCCCGAGGCGAGGTGAGGACCCCCGTGGCCATGTGAGGATCCCGTGGCGAGGTGGGGATCCCCCGTGGCCAGGTGAGGATCCCCGTGGCCAGGTGAGGATCCCCCGTGGCCAGGTGAGTCGTATGGTGTGGTGGGTCGTGTGGTGTGAAGGCCGCGGGGGCGCGAATCGTTCGTTGTGAGCGCTCACATGCACAGTTCGCGCCCCCAAGGTTTTGGTGGGGGCGCGAATCGTTGGTTGTTAGCGCTCACATGGACAGTTCGCGCCCCCGCGCCAGGGGAGTGGGCAGCCTTGGATCGCTGTCGGTGCCCCATGTGAGTTCGCGCCTCCGCAGCCGGGGAACGGGTGGGGTGGTACGGGTGGTACGGGCGGGAATCCCCGTCGCCATGACGGGTCATCACGCACCAGGCCAGTGCCCTCAGTCCGGCACGCTCACCTGGGCCAGCCGGGGGGTGTCGTTGTCGACGAGCGCGAGGTCTCCGGTCAGCAGCACCTCGTGCGCGTCGGTGGCCGGGTGCTCGCAGTCCCAGCCCACCCAGAGGAGGACGGCGCCGGGCTCGACCACGCGGACCATCTGGCGGTCGTGGAAGGCGAAGCGGGCCGAGGGGATCTCCATGCGCACCACCGTCGACTCGCCCGGGTCCAACGACACCCGGGCGTACGCCAGCAACTGGCGCACCGGTCTGGTGACGGACGCGACCAGGTCGCGCCCGTACACCTGGACCACAGTCGCGCCCGGACGCGACCCGGTGTTCGCCACCGTGACCGACACGGGGATCCATCCGTTCGTGGGCGCCTCGCCCGGTGCGCTGAACTCACGGACATCGAAACTGGTGTAGCTCAACCCGAACCCGAAGGGGAATTCCGGCGTGGGATCGATGGACGAGACCCGGTTCGCCTCGCCCAGTTGGGGATGCAGGTAGGAGTACGGCGCCGCGCCTGACGACCGTGGCACGGACATGGGCAGGCGGCCGCTCGGGTTGACGCGACCGCTGAGGACCCCCGCGACAGCGGCGGCGCCCTCCTCGCCGGGGAAGAAGGCCTGCACGACGGCGGCGGCGCGCCCGGCGTACCGTCCCAGGGCGTACGGACGGCCGGTGACCGACACGAGGATGACAGGGACGCCGGTGGCGATCAGGGCGTCCACCAACTCGTCCTGGACTCCGGGCAGGTCGAGGCTGTCCGCGTCGCATCCCTCCCCGGAGGTTCCGCGCCCGAACAGACCGGCCTGGTCGCCCATGACCGCAATCACGGCGTCGGCGTGTGTGGCGGCGGCGACGGCCTCGTCGAATCCGGCCCGATCCGGATCCGACACCGACGCCCCTGCGGCGTACTCCACCGACGAGTCGGGGAACTCGGCGCGGATGGCCTCCAAGATCGTGGGCGCCTCGATCCCAGGCGCCACCGATGGATGGTTGGCCAAGACGTGGTTGACGAAGCTGTAGCACCCGAAGAGGGCCGGGGCGCGGTCCGCGTTGGGACCGACGACGGCCAGGCGCGGCGTCCCGTGAGACGCCAGGGGCAGGGCACCGTCGTTGGCGAGCAGGATGACCGACTCCTCGGCCATCCTGGCTGCGACGTGTCGGTGCTCGTGGGGATCGAGGTTCGCGGGCGCGGACTCCAGAAGCGCCTCCAGGCGGGCGATCTCGGCGTCGATGTCGAGCAACCCCAGAGCCTCCTTCTGGGCCAGCACGCGGGTCACCGCCTCGTCGAGGGCCAGGGCGACGTGCGGGGTCTGACAGATCTGGGCGAAGGCGGGATCGCGGAAGGCGTCCACGGAGGGCAGTTCCACGTCGACGCCGGCGAGAAGGGCGCTGGTCGCCGCGTCGCCAGGGTTTGCGGCGACATGGTGCTGGGTGTCGAGGAAGGCGATGCCGAAGTAGTCGGCCACGACCGTGCCCGAGAACCCCCACCGCTCGCGCAAGACATCAGTGAGCAGGTGGCGGTCGCTGTGGGCCGGGACCCCGTCGATGTCGACATAGGACGGCATGACGGACCCCACCCGGGCGTCGAGCACGGCGACCTCGAAGGGGAAGAGGAAGACGTCTTCGATCTCGCGTGGTCCGGCGTGGACGGGCGCCAAGTTGCGTCCCCCGTACGAGCCGGAGTACCCCGTGAAATGTTTCGCCGTGGCGATCACTCCCGTCGATTGCAGGCCCTCGATGTAGCTCTTGCCGAGAGTCGCCACGACGTACGGGTCCTCGCCCAGGGTCTCCTCGACCCGCCCCCATCGCGCGTCTCGGACCACGTCGAGCACGGGCGCCAGCCCTTGGCGTACCCCCAGTCGGCCCATGGTCGTTCCGATGGCCTGCCCCATCTCGCGCACGAGTCCGGGGTCGAAACTGGCGGCCCACGCGAGCGGAGTGGGGAAGGTCGTCGCCGTCCAGGAGGACAGGCCGGTCAGGCACTCCTCGTGGGCCAGCACGCCGATCGGGACCGACGCGTTCTCCCGTACCCACCGCTGGTAGCCGAGCAGGGTGGCCAGACCCTTGGCGGGCAGGACGGGTTTCGTCCCGAAGATCCTGGTCAACTGGCCGAGCCCGTGGGCGGCGACGTCGGCGAACTCAGGCGCCGAGTCGGCTGCGGAGTCCATCTCGGGCGCGACCACGCCGGCCTCGGCGCGTCCCAGCCAGACGCTGGACAATTGTGCGATCTTCTCTTCGACGCTCATGGACGCGAGCAACGCTCCAACTCGCTCAGACGGGGGCGCCATCGTCCCTCCTTCACACGACAGTGGTCACCGATCCCCGCCACCCGGGGTGAGACGCCCGCGAGGGGCGTCCGAGCAGGACGGCGGCGATCTCTCATGACAACTGTATGTCGGGTGCCACGATAGTGGGACGGATGGAGAGAAAACTGTGACAATTGGGAAGAAACTTTCGTAAGATAGGACCAGGTGGTCGTTGGCAGCGAGGAGGGTGTCATGGACGAGCCTCGGCGAACATTGGCCGACATCGCCGCAGTGGCGGGGGTGTCGCTGGCGACCGTGTCCAAGGTCCTGAACGGACGACGCGGGGTGGCCCCCGAGAAGAGGGAACGGATCCTGGCGCTCCTGGACGAACAGGAGTACCGCCGTCGCGGCACAGGTGGACGGACTCGCGCGGGACTGATCGACATCGTCCTGCGGGGGATCGACACGTTGTGGGCCACTCAGATCCTGGTGGGCGCCCAAGAGGAGGCCGCCCGGGCCGGGGTCGGCTTGGTGGTGACTCCCACGCACGGTCGCACGATCGGCAATCGCCACTGGATCAACGCCCTGGCGCAGCGCCACTCCGATGGGATCGTCCTCGTCGTCTCCCGCCTGCACATCGGCATGGACTTGGAACTGGGCAAGCTGGGCATCCCGTACGTCTTCGTCGATCCGATCGGCGTCCCCGAGCAGGACATGCCCGTGGTCGGGGCGACGAACGTGGAGGGCGGGGCCGAGGCGACGGAGCACCTGCTCTCCCTGGGGCATCGGCGTATCGGCATCGTCACCGGCGAGCGTGGTCTGGCGTGCTCTCAGGAGAGGCTGGCTGGGTACAAAGAGGCGTTGACGCAGGCGGGTGTCGAGGTGGACGAGGACCTCATCTGTTTCGGCAACTTCCAGGTCGAGGGCGGATTCGCCGGCGCGGTGAAACTGCTGAATCTTCCGGATCCGCCCACGGCGATCTTCGCGGGGTCTGATCAGCAGGCGTATGGGGTGTACCAGGCGGCCAAAGCTGCGGGGTTGGTGGTGCCTGATGACTTGTCGGTTGTTGGATTCGATGACGTGCCGCTGTGTCAGTGGGTGTCTCCGCAGTTGACTACTATTCGGCAGCCGTTGGCGGATATGGCGCGCGAGGCGACTCGGATCCTCATCGAGATGGCCTACCGTGGGATCGATCCTCCTCGGCGGAAGATCGAACTGGCTACTTCTCTGGTGGTTCGGGAGTCTACGGCGCTTCCTCGGATTGTGTGATGGTGCTTGTGGCTGCTTCTGTTTTCTTGCCTTGTTAGGGCTGGGACTGGCTTGTGACGGGCTCTACACTGGAGGTATGTCATCACTTAAAATCGCAATGGTTTCTTTGCATACTTCTCCGGCGGAGGCGCCGGGGGCGGCGGACGCGGGGGGGATGAACGTCGTCGAGTGGCATGAGGCTCTGGCGTTGGCGGGGATGGGGGTCGAGGTCGATCTGATGACGCGGCGGCATGCGCCGGGGTTGCCGGATGTGGTGGATGTGGCGCCGGGGGTGCGGCTGTTGCATCTGGACGCGGGGCCGGCGACGTCGCTGCCCAAGTCGGCTATCGACGCGTTCATTCCGCAGTTCGCTGAGGCGCTGGATGGGCTGGGGGGGTACGACGTGTACCACTGCCAGCACTGGATGAGTGGGATCGCGGCGCTGGAGGTGGCTCGGCGACGTGGGGTTCCGCTGGTGCAGAGCTTCCATTCCGTGGCGGCGCCGCCTGGGGTGGATCTGAGCCATGGGGAGCCGCCGGAGTCGCCGGGGCGGGTGCCGGGGGAGGCGCGGCTGGCGCGGGAGGCCGACCATGTGATCGCCATCTCGGCGGCTGAGGCGCGTACTGTCATCCAGCGGTGCGGGGCCGATCCTGACCGGGTGTCGATCATTCCTCCCGGTGTGGATCTGGGGCTGTTCCGTCCGCTGTCTGTGGCGGACCGCGAGTCGAGCGACGAACGGCCGTACCTGGCGTTCGCGGCGCGGCTGCAACCGCTCAAGGGGCCCGACTTGGCCATCGAGGCCCTCGCTCGTGTGGACGCTCGTGTCCGACCGCGGCTGGTGATCGCCGGGGCCGACTCTCTCGACTTCGCGCAGTACGCCGCGCACCTGCATGAACAGGTGCGGGACCTCGGCCTGACCGAGGACGTGAGCTTCGTGGGTCCGCGTACTCGTCCTGAGTTGGCGGCGCTCTTCCAGGGGGCCCAACTGGTGCTCGTGCCGTCCTACTCGGAGACGTTCGGTCTGGTGGCGTTGGAGGCCGCGGCGTGCGGGACGCCTGTGATCGCGTCGGCGACCGGGGGGCTGCGCGAGGCGGTCGTCCATGGCGAGACGGGACAACTGATGGATTCTCGTGAGCCCGGGGATTGGGCGGACGCGATCACGCGACTGCTCACCGATGAGTCCACGTTGGCTCGCATGGGCGTGGTCTCTCGGGTTCACGCCCGCCGGTTCACCTGGGAGGCCATGGCGCGCCAGGTCGCCGATGTCTATGAATCGCTCGTGTCATGAGGTATGTCTTCCTGCACGCCCATCCCGATGACGAGACGCTGTCCACAGGCGCGATCATCGCGTGCCTGGTCGCGCAGGGCCATGAGTGCCAGGTGGTGACGGCCACGCGCGGGGAGAGGGGCGAGTGGCTGCCCGGATCGCTGTCTGACGGCGTGGACCTCGTCGCGACCCGTGAGGGGGAGCGCGCCCGCGCCCTGGACTCGCTGGGGGCGCTGGACGGGGGATGGCTGGGAAGCGGCCTGGCCCGTGCGGGCGGGCGCCCGGACCGGATGTATCGCGATTCGGGGATGCGATGGGTGACCCCGACCCTGGCGGGGCCCAGTCCCGACGCGGGCGCCGACTCCTTGTGCCTGGCCGATCTGGCCGAGGTCGTCGAGGACGTCGCGGCGTGCGTGCGCGGTCTCGCAGGGGACGTCCTGGTCTCGTACGGTCCCGACGGGGGGTACGGGCACCCCGATCATATCCGCTGTCATGAGGCGGCCCGCCTGGCGGCGAGCGCGTGCGCCGTGCCGTTCGCCCAGATCGTGACGGACCCGGCTGCGGCGGACCAGTGGTTGGACGCGGCTGACCGCCTGCGGGCGCTCACGGCGGCTCACGAGGCGTACCGGACCCAGTTCCGGGTCCAGGACCACGGGGTCGTCCATGTCGGAGGGCAGTGGGTGCCGATGGTCACGGCGGCGGGCCTGGCCGTCCGTTCGTGACGTGGTGCCTCCATTGTCGTGAAGACCCGATAGCATAGGCATGTCGTGTCTGCAGATGGAGGAAGTAATGTCAGATACCTATGGGTCGCAGTCCGCTCCGAGGACTCCCGAGACTGACAGTTTGAGCCTGGGGCCGAGCCCCTGGGTTCCCACCCCGCCTGCGGATCGCTATGTTCCCCTCGATGGGTCGGGGTACGGCCCGGGCCCGTTCGGACAGACGCCTCCGGGGTATCCGTCGATGACGCCACCCGGCGCCACACCGCCTCCCGCTCCGCCCTATGCGTCGTCCTACGCGCCGACAGACCCGTCCGGCTACCAGGTGTACAACCCCCAGGCCATGCCTGCGCAGACGCCTCCTCCCGGGGGCTCTCAACCCTATCCCGTGGTGTACGCGCATCAGCCGGTGGTGATGGTCCCCGGGCAGGTCGTGCAGACCCCGTACGGGACCTTCACCGTGGGCCAGAAGTCGAAACTGGCCGCTGGCCTCCTGGGGATCTTCCTGGGTGGTTTCGGCGTCGGCCAGTTCTATCGTGGCAACGTGGGCATGGGGGTGGCCCAACTCCTGGTGAGCATCTTCACCGCCGGCATCGGCGCCCTGTGGGGGTTCATCGAGGGCATCGTGGTGCTGTGCGCCCAGCCCGGCTCGGCGTCGTCTCTGGACTCCAACGGCCAGATCATGATCTGATCCGTGACGGGCCGCCGGTCCTCCAGGCTCGCGTCGGTCCTCCAGGCTCGCGTCGGTTCTCCCGGCTCACGCCGGGGCTGACGCGGCTCGACTCGTGGAGTCGATGGTCGCCGATCCGACCACACGCGTCCCGTCGTACACGACGGCCGTCTGGCCGGGGGCGATGCCGAAGGCGGGCTCGTCCAGGCTGATCCAGACCTCGTCATCCACCACACGCACGCTCGCGGGGACCTCCTTCGCGTGGGCCCGCAACTGGACGGTCGCCTGGAACTCGCCGGTGGGCGTCTGGTCGCACCAGAGGGGGTCGACGCAGTGCAGACCCTGCACTCGCAGACTCTCCCGCCCGCCCACGACCACGGTGTCGGTGGCGGGGTCGACGCCCACCACATAGCGCGGTTTGCCGTCGGGGGCTGGGGCGCCGAGGTGGAGTCCCTTGCGTTGCCCGATGGTGTAGCCGACGATGCCCAGGTGGTGGCCGAGCACGGTCCCGGACTCGTCGGTGATGTCGCCTGGGCGGTCCCCGAGCTTGTCGTGGAGGTACCCGGCCGTGTCGCCGTCGGGGATGAAGCAGATGTCGAAAGAATCGGGCTTGTCGGCAACGCGGATCCCGCGTCGACGGGCCTCGGCCCGGATGTCGTCCTTGCGCGAGTCCCCCAGCGGGAACAGCGAGTGGCGCAACTGGTCCTGGGTGAGGACGCCGAGCACATAGCTTTGGTCCTTGGCGAGGTCCAAGCCGCGGTGGAGTTCGATGACCCCGTCGGCGCGGGCAGCCAGGCGTGCGTAGTGGCCGGTGGCCACCGCGTCGAAGCCGAGGGACAGCGCGCGGTCGCAAAGGGCGGCGAACTTGATGGTCTCGTTGCACCTCAAACAAGGGTTCGGTGTGCGGCCACGCGCGTACTCGCTCAGGAAGTTCCCGATCACCTTCTGCAGGAAAAGCTCGGAGAAGTCCCAGACGTAGAAGGGGATGCCCAGATGGTCGGCCACCCGGCGCGCGTCATTGGCGTCCTCCAGGGAGCAGCATCCGCGCGACCCGGTGCGGTGCGCCTGCGGGTCACGGGACAAGCCCAGGTGGATCCCCGTGACCTCGTGGCCCTCCTCCACGGCCCGGGCGGCCGCGACGGCCGAGTCGACGCCCCCGGACAGGGCCGCGATCACGCGCGCCATGAGGTCCCCCTCAGGCGGTCCACGGCAGCGGGGAGGACGCTGGCCAGGGCGTCGACGTCCTCCTGGGTGGTCGTCCATCCCAGGGAGAAACGCAGTCCTGTGCGGGCCTCGGCGTCGCTGGACCCGAGTGCGCACAGCACATGGCTCGGCTGGGGGATCCCGGCCGCGCAGGCCGACCCGGTGGACACGTGCACCTCGGCCGCGTCGAGCAAGACGATCAGGTCCTGGTTCGCGCATCCGGGGAACAGGGCGTACGTGATGGCGGGGGTGCGCGGGGCCCCCTGGCCGACGATCTGCGCCCCTGCCGATGTCAGGACGGACTCCACCCTCCTCGACACCTCGGTCAGGCGGGCCAGGTCACGGTCCCGGTCCTGGCGTGCGGCGACCATGGCCTGGGCGAAGGACGCGATCAGGGGCACGGGCACGGTGCCGGACCTCAGCTTCCGCTCCTGTCCGCCGCCGAATGACGTCGGCGAGACCGAGAGCGTACGCGGGACGACGAGGGCGCCGATCCCCATCGGGCCGCCGAACTTGTGGGCGGACAACGCGAGCGTCGTCGACGAGGGAGGGTCCTCCCAGACGAGGTGGGCCTGGACCGCGTCGCAGTGGAAGGGGATCGATTCAGCAGCGCACAGGTCGGCCAGCGCGGCGACGGGTTGGATCGTGCCCACCTCGTTGTTGACCCACATGCAGGCCACCAGCGCGAGGCGGCGGCGATGCTCGCCGATCAGGGCGGCCCATGCGTCCAGGTCGACGAGGCCGTCGGCGTCCACGGGACCTTCGAGGATGGTGAAACCCTCTTCGACAAGGGACAAAGCCGGGTCGAGGACGGCGTGGTGCTCCGTGGGGCTGATGAGGATCACAGTACGGGCGGGGTCGGCCGCCTTCCGGGCGCGGGCGACACCGAGGACGGCCAGGTTGTCGGCTTCCGTGCCACCCGAGGTGAAGACCAGATCGAAGGGATCCACGCCGAGGAGGTCGGCGATGGTGTCACGGGAGTCTTCGACCACCTTCCGGGCCTGGCGCCCGGCCCCATGGATGGAGGACGGGTTTCCCCACTGCTGGGCATGGTCGACCCAGGCCTGGATCGCGGCGGGCCTCATCACCGTGGTCGCGGCATGGTCGAAATAGTGGCTCATAGACCTCCATTCTCTCATTGGCCCAGCCCTCCGCGAGCGAGGGGGGAAGGGAAACGGTGATTCATTTGATAGGCTGGATGGACGAAATGTGAGGAGCGAACATGCCTGATCAGCCGTCCCCGTGGCAGTCGACGTCACCCGAACAACCCTTCTCCTGGGCCGCGCCCGAGAACACCGTGCCGGTCTCGGCGCCGCGACCGGTCCCGCCGCAGGCGCCCCCCGTCCCGCATCCCCCCGTCCCGCCGCCACCGCCTGAGCCTCCCGTCCATCCCGCTGTGCCCCCGGCGCCGGCGTCCGGGTCCGTGGCCCCGGCGTCGTACCCCCCGCCCACCCTGCCGGGCGCGACGGCCTCCCCTGGGCAGCAGGGAGGGACGGGGAAGGTTCCGTGGTCGTCGCTGTACTCCACGCACGCCCCTGGCTCGGCCGGCCATGTCTCGTCCGGGGCCTCCTGGGGACGGCTGGGCGACAGGGCCTTCTGGGTCCTCGCCATGCGGATCATGGGATGGGTGCTCCTGGGCTTCTCGCTCGCGGCGGGGATCGTGGCGTTCTTCAAGATCTCGAGTCTGACGGAGTCCCTGTCCGCCGGCCTGTTCACGCGGGGCACCCCCGACACGGGACTGGCCGTCCTGGTGATGTTGATGACCTGGGTGATCGGAATGGTCGCCACCACTGTGATCATGGTGTTCGCCGCCATGTCCGAAGACGTCAGCCGCCTCACGACACGCCCGGAGTCCCAGGAGTGAGATCGGCCCGCCCGGCGCGGGCGGTGGAGTACGGATCGTGGCAGCAGCATAGTAGGGTAGAAGTCCGAACCTGAGACCGGCTCGTCGGGCGACACGCCCCGATCGGCGTACACTACTCGCCTTGTGCTGGACCAGGGGCTCGACGCCTGCGCGAGCCTGTCACGTGAGGAGACCTCGATGGCCAAGCGAATCCTGTTCCTGTTCTCGGACACGGGCGGTGGACACAGGGCGGCCACGAACGCGATCATCGAGGCTCTGCACATGGAGTACCCGGACACGTTCGACACGCAAATGGTCGATTTCTTGCGGTACTACTCCCCGAGCCCGCTGCGGTACTCCCCGGAGCTCTATCCCCCCTTGTCGCGCTTGAAGAAAGCGTGGAAGTTCTCGTACGAGGCCGCCAACGGCCCCAAGCGCAGCCGGGCGCTCAATCAGCTCACGTACCCCTATCTGCGCAGATCGGCCGAGCGCCTGATCGCGGAGAACCCCGCCGACCTGATCGTGTCCGTCCATCCGTTGGCCAACGCCGTGATCCCGAGGGCCATGCGTGCCAACCCCGTGCCCTTCATCACCGTGGTCACCGACATGGTCACCACCCACGCCTTCTGGTACTCGCCCGGCGCCGACCTCATCATCGTGCCCACCGACCAGGCCAAGAACCGCGGGATCCGGCTGGGGCTGCCCCCCGACATGATCCAGGTGGTCGGACAGCCGGTGTCGCCGCGCTTCGCGATGGTGGACGAGTCCAAGGAAGACCTGAGACGCGAGCTGGGGTGGACGTCTCCCAGGCCCGTCGTCCTGCTGGTCGGCGGCGGCGACGGCATGGGGCCGGTACGGCGGGTGGCGCGCGCCCTGAACGACGCCGCGGCCCCCGTGACCCTGGCCGTGATCTGCGGGCGCAACGAGGACCTGTTCAAGGATCTCAGCCGCCTGAAGTGGAAGATCCCCCACCATGTGTACGGGTTCACGTCTCAGATGCCGCGTCTGATGAAGGCGGCCGACATCTTCGTGACCAAGGCCGGGCCGGGCGCGATCTCCGAGGCGTTCATCTGTGGGCTGCCCATCGTGATGTACGCCTGCCTTCCCGGCCAAGAAGAAGGCAATGTCGATTACGTCCTGGACGGGAAGGCCGGTATGTGGGCGCCCAGCCCCGAAGCGGTCGTCGACGCCATCCAGCATCTCGTCCTCGACCCGGCGGCCCGCGAACAGACGGCGTCCTCAAGCTCCAAGCTCGCCCGGCCCGACGCCGCCCGCGAGATCGCGAGAGTCCTGGCGAGGCAGCTCGGTCAGTGACCTCACGACCTGTCGGGCGCCGCCGAGGCGCCGCGTCCCAGGTGATGGCGAGGGCTGTCCGAGGCGTCGGCGACGGTCTAGGATGAGATCCCGAAGGGAGTTTCCATGTCTATTTTTTCGAGCCTCGACCCTGCCCCCCGCGACCCCATTCTGGGGATGACCGAGGCGTTCAACGCCGATCCCGCGCCTGAGAAGGTCAATCTCGGCGTGGGGGTGTACCTCGACGAGACCGGCAAGACTCCCCTCATGGCGGCTGTGCGCGCCGTCGAGCAGGACTTGGCGACTCGCGAGCGTCCCCGGGGATACCTGCCCATCGACGGGATGCCCGCGTTCAAGGCGCCGGTCCAGGCGCTGGTCTTCGGCGAGAACTCCCCGGCTGTCCTGGCCGGGCGGGTGGCCACCATGCAGACGCTGGCGGGGAC
Source organism: Propionibacteriaceae bacterium (assembly GCA_009780915.1). Classification (GTDB taxonomy): domain Bacteria; phylum Actinomycetota; class Actinomycetes; order Propionibacteriales; family Propionibacteriaceae; genus WQYJ01. Next base: position 20,394 of record WQZD01000017.1, on the reverse strand, counting down.
GGGAGCCCTGCGCGTCGGCGCCGGTCTTCTGATGCTGGCGTCGCCGGACGCGACAGTGATGCTGTCCGATCCCACCTGGGAAAACCATGAGTTGCTGTTCTCGCGGGCCGGGTTCGCGCTGGAGCGGTACCGCTACTACGACCGCGCGACTGGCGCCGTGGACGTCGAGGGCATGCTCGACGACCTCGCCCACGCCGCGCCCGGCACCATCGTGGTCCTCCACGCCTGTTGCCACAACCCCACCGGGTCCGATCTGGCCCCCGAGGACTGGGACCGCGTGGTCGCCACGCTCGTCGAGAAGGGTCTCGTGCCCTTCGTGGACATGGCCTATCAGGGGCTCTCCGTCGGCGTCGACGAGGACCGCTACGCCGTGACCGCCCTGGCGGAGTCCGGGATCCCGTTCGTGGTCGCCAACTCCTTCTCCAAGACGTTCGGGTTGTACGGCGAGCGCATCGGCGCCGTCCACTTCGTCTGCTCCGACGCCGCCGAGGCCGCCCGCGTCCTGTCGCAGGCCAAGACGGTGGTGCGGGCGATGTACTCGAACCCGCCCACCCAGGGCGCGGCGATCGTGTCCGCCATCCTCACCACCCCCGAGCTGCGGGCCCTGTGGGAGCAGGAACTGGCGGCGATGAAAGACCGCATCAAGCAGATGAGGGTGGAGTTCCGCTCCGGCCTGGAAGCGCGCGGCGTGACCTCGGACCTGGAGTTCGTCACGGCCCAAGCCGGGATGTTCACGTACTCCGGGTTGTCGTTGGAGCAGATGCAGCGCCTGCGGTCGGAGTTCCATGTGTACGGGTTGGATTCGGGGCGGCTGTGCATCGCCGCGATGAATCAGCGGAATATGGGGATCGTGGTGGGGGCCGTGGCTGAGGTTATGAAGGGGTAGAGGAGTACGGGCATCATCCGTATTGATCGGTGACTCCCGTGGGTCCCGGGTCCTCGCTGATCGTTCCGATCAGCTTGACCCTGAGTTGGGCGGTAGGCGTACGAGTTTCATTAACCGGGGTTCGCCCACATTGACCACTAACTCAATCGCTCCCCGGGTGCTCGCTGATCTTTCAGATCAGCTCGACCCTGGGTCGCTCGCTGTGAAATCACAAGCGAAGCTTGTGTTTCACAGCTCGCTCCCCGGGTAGGAGTCGAACCTACTTCGCTAATCCTGATTCAAAGTCAGGCGGGCCCTGCCGGAAGACCAACCGGGGAATGCGCAGGGTCTACTCTATCGGGGAGAGGGTGGTGTTGGCATCTTCGTCGCACACGCGGCGGACGCGGGGGGATTCACGACCTGATTGGGGTGGGACATCCATAGGGCAAGGGGATAGGATGTCTGTGTCCAATGTTCCCGATCCGCCGAGGTTGATCCACCTGTCCACAGCGCAGGGTCGGTGCGATCCGGGGACGCTGAATCGAAAGTACGGTGTGATGACATCTGAGCGCGACTCATCGGTGGCGGCAGTCATACTCCTCGCGGCGGGCAGCGGAACTCGCATGAAGTCGCGTACCTCCAAACTGTTGCACACCCTGTGTGGACGGACTCTGTTGTCGTGGTCCCTGGCCGCAGCGGAAGGGGTGTCGCCCGGCCGGCTCGTGGTCGTCGTCGGCCACCAACGCGAGCAGGTGGAAGCGCACCTGATGGACATCGCGCCGACAGTGATCCGCGCGGTGCAGGACGAGCCCCAGGGGACGGGCCATGCCGTCGGATGTGGATTGGACGCATTGGGCGATGTCAGCGGTGAGATCGTGGTCACCTACGGGGACGTGCCCCTCTTGACGGGGGAGACCCTGCGCCGCTTGGTCGCCACCCATCGTCAGGCTGGCAACGCGGTGACCGTGATGACGGCCATCGTCGAGGACCCGACCGGGTACGGGCGGATCCTGCGCAGCGGGGACGATGTGACCGGGATCGTGGAGCATCGCGACGCCGACGACGCGCAGAGGGCGATCAACGAGATCAACTCCGGCATCTACGTCTTCGACGCGGATGTGTTGCGCCGTGGGTTGGCGCAGCTCACGCCGGACAATGATCAGAAGCAATTATACCTTACTGATGTCCTGGGGTACGCCCGTGCCCAGGGCCAGCGGGTGGGGGCGTACGTCGAGACCGACGTGTGGCAGACCGAGGGGGTGAACGACCGACGCCAGTTGGCGTCGTTGTCGGGGGAGATGAACAGGCGCATCGTCGAGGCGTGGATGATGCAAGGGGTCACGATGATCGATCCGGCGACCGTGTGGATCGAGGCTGGGGTGTCCATCGAGCCGGACGTCGAGCTGTGGCCGGGGACGATCCTGCGAGGCGCCACGTCGATCGGGACGGGCGCGGTGATCGGTCCCGACACGCGCTTGACCGATGTGGAGGTCGGCGAGGGCGCCGAGGTGCTGCGCACGGAGGCGACGCTGGCCGTCATCGGCGCGCACGCGACCGTGGGGCCGTACGCGTACCTGCGTCCGGGGACCCAGCTGGGACAGGCCGGGAAGATCGGCGCCTTCGTGGAGACGAAGAACGCCCAGATCGGCGACGGCGCCAAGGTTCCGCACTTGACGTACTGCGGCGACGCGGAGATCGGGGAGGGGACGAACATCGGCGCTGGGACGATCTTCGCGAACTACGACGGAACGCACAAGTACCGTACCACCGTGGGCAAACGCTCATTCATCGGATCGCAAAGCGTGCTTGTGGCGCCCGTGCATATCGGCGACGACTCTTTCGTGGCCGCCGGCTCGGCTCTGACCTCCGATGTGCAGTCGGGAGATCTGGCTGTGGCCAGGGGTCGTCAGAGGAATATTGCCGGCTGGGTACAATCGTTCCGGAATCGTACGCCGGGCGGGCGATCCGCCGCTGGTCAGCACTCCACCGAGGCAGGCCATGGCGAGGAGTCCATCACGCCCGACGGCAATGGATGTACATCCACTGAAACTTCAAATGGCAAGGAGTGACCGTGTCTGACCTGACCAAGAAAGATGTCAAGCATTTGATGCTCTTCGCGGGAAGGTCGCATCCCCAACTTGCGGCCCAGATCGCGTCGTTGCTTGGCACGGAAGTCGTGCCTTCTCGGATGGTGACATACGCCAACTCCGAGGTCTACGTGCGTTTCGAGGAGTCCGTGCGTGGGTGCGACGCCTTCGTCATCCAGGCGCATGTGGCGCCGGTCAATGACTGGCTCATGGAGCAACTGATCATGGTTGACGCCCTCAAGAGGGCCTCCGCCAAGCGGATCACGGTCGTGGCGCCCTTCTATCCGTACGCCCGGCAGGACAAGAAGCACGCAGGACGCGAGCCCATCTCGGCCCGCCTGGTCGCCGACTTGTTCCGTGCGGCCGGCGCGACCCGTATCATGAGCGTCGACCTGCACGCCGCACAGATCCAGGGCTTCTTCGACGGTCCCGTGGATCACCTGTACGGCCTGCCCATCCTCGCGGACTACGTCCGGCAGAAGTACGACCTGAGCAACGTCGTCGTGGTGTCCCCCGACGCCGGCCGTGTCCGTACGGCTGACATGTGGTCGGATCGCCTCGGGTGCCCGCTGGCCATCATCCACAAGCGCCGTGATCCGAACGTCGCCAACACCGTCGCCATCCACGAGGTCGTCGGCGAGGTCGAGGGCAAGACATGCTTGTTGGTGGACGACATGATCGACACCGGCGGCACGATCTGCCTGGCCGCCGAGGCGTTGAAGGTGAAGGGCGCCGCCAAGGTGATCGCCGCCGCCACTCACCCCATCCTCTCGGGGCCTGCCGCCGACCGTCTCAACAGGTCGGCCTTCGAGGAGATCATCGTCACGAACACCCTGCCGGTCGATCCGAAGGTCAACATTCCCAAGCTGACCGTGCTGTCGATCGCGCCGCTGCTCGCCAAGGCCATCAAAGCTGTGTTCTTGGACGGGTCTGTCGCGGCGCTCATGAACGAGCAGTGAGCAGACTGATGGTGTGATGACGCGCCCGAAAGGGCGTCATCTCACTCGGCCAGGCCGTAGAGCCGGTCTCCGGCGTCGCCCAGGCCCGGCACGATGTACCCGTGCTCGTTGAGGTGGTCGTCCACGGCGGCCACGACGAGGGTGAACGGCACGTCCAGGTCTTTGGTGAGGTCCCGGATGTGGTCGATCCCCTCAGGGGCGGCCAGCAGGCAGATGGCGGTCACGTCGTCGGCGCCGCGCTCACGCAGGAATTGGACGGTGCCGCCCAGGGAGCCGCCGGTGGCGAGCATCGGGTCCAGGACGTAGCACTGACGCCCGGAGAGGTCCTTGGGCAGCCGCTCGGCGTAGGTGAAAGGCTTGAGGGAGACCTCGTCGCGTACCATGCCCACGAAACCGACCTCGGCCGACGGCATGAGCCGGGTCATCCCCTCGAGCATGCCGAGACCGGCGCGCAGGATGGGCACCACCAGCGGGCGCGGCTTGGACAGGCGTACGCCGGTCGTGTCGGCGACAGGAGTGGCGACCTCGCAGGGCTCCACGCGAACATCGCGGGTGGCCTCGTATGCGAGCAGCATCACCAGTTCTTCGACGAGGTGACGGAAGAGAGGGGAATCGGTTGATTTGACCCTCAGCAAAGATAGTTTATGTGCCACAAGGGGATGATCGATGACGCGCAGTTCCACGGGTCCAGCTTGTCACACTTCATCGGTGATGGGAACTTGAGGGATATCTCAAAGTCGTCGAGGTGGCGGGGTCGAGGTCCCCGACGCGGGACCGGGGGAGAGGGCCGCGTGCGGATGGGGGCTGGACAGTCCAGGTATCGTACCTAGCCAGGTCCGTGAGGCGACCTCCGGGCCGCGTGACGTACTATCCTGAAGCACAAGGTAACGATTTGGTAACGCCGTGAGATCACTGACGATGCCCCCTATGCCGATGGCGATGGGACCTGCAAAGATAGTATTGCGACGCACAGTAAGGAGGAATGATGACCGTATGGAACCCCGACGATCTTTCGGAGGATGTCGTCAGGGACGAGGTTCGTGACTCTGAAGAGGACTTCGACGACGAGGATGACGACGAGGTGGACGACGACCTCGAAGACGCTGACGAAGACGAGATCGATTTCTGTGTGGCGCTGTACCGTGAAGACGGGGTGCCCACCGGGATCGCGCTCGAACCGGATCTGGCGAACGACTTCGAAGGCTTCATCGACTACCTCCAACGGATCCCCGGCGACGCGGGCGCCATGGGGCTGGTCTCGTTGGACTCCGACGTGCTCGTGGCTGTGAGGGTACGAGGGCCGCGCCATGTGCAGGTCTTCGTCTCGGACGTGTACTTCATGGACACGTGGCCCATCGTCCACGACGCGGTCTATTTCCTGGACATCGATCCCGACAGCCCGGACGTGCCCGACGAGGGCCCGGTGGGCGACCTCGGGATGTTCGCCGACCAGGGCGTGTCTGAGATGGACATGGAGGCCATGTTCATGGAGGCCGACGACCTGACCAGCGAGGACGTCGCAGAGCGCATCTGCGAAGGCATGAGATTCGGTCCCGTCTTCCGCAAAGCGGTCGACGATTTCTGGGACGTGGACGAGGACGACTGAGGCGCTGATCTGCGCCCTCCCGAGGCGCTGAGCCGCATGATTTGGGAGCACAAGGTCGATGTGCGATAGACTAGCCCACGCTGCCGGTTCACCGGCAGCGGGTGCCACTGGGTCCAACCCGGTGATCACCAGAGGATCGGGGTGTGGCGCAGCTTGGTAGCGCGCTTCGTTCGGGACGAAGAGGTCGCAGGTTCAAATCCTGTCACCCCGACGCAGGCCGAGAGCAGAGACTGCTCGCAGTCTCTGCCGAGGCCAAGGAGGGGGTAGTAGGCCTGTCAAGGCCGAATACCCCGACCTGATGAGGCTTGTTTGAACCTGGTTTCGTTGTGAGGCGCTGGGGACTATGGTTCCTCTGTCTCGCATTTTCGGGCGGTATGTAGCCCGGAGCGTATTCGCTTGATGATTGTTGGGATGTCTTGTTGGACGGTTTTCCGCACGATGTCGGTATCGACGAGCATGTAGCCGTGCGCGATTCTGTTTCGCATTCCCCACATGAGAGGCCAATTGGTGCCGAAAAGCTGCTCTCGAAGGGCAGGAGGCAGTGCGGCGAGGGTTTCGATGGCTGCTGACAACCGCATGCACACAGCGTCGATGACGACTTGGTCGTCGAGGTCACGTTTGGCGTAGGTTTGTAAGGTGTCGAGATGGGCGAGTGCGTCTGTAAGGATTTCTTCGGGTGGTCTGCTCATAGTGGTACCGCTTCTCGGAGGATACGTTGGCGTAAGTGTGGCTGTAAGGCGCTGTCGGGTAGAAGATCAACCTCGGCTTCGAGTAATCGGCTGATCTGGTGTTCGAGGCTTGCGAGTTGCATCAGGCTGAGGGGGGTGTTCATGGTGAACAGAAGGTCAACATCTGATTCTTTGTGGTCGTTTCTGGTGGCGACGGAGCCGAATACTCGAAGGTTTGTTCCGCCGACGTCGGCAAGGAGGCGTTTGATCTTGCGGACATGTTTGCGGAGGCGTCGAGCCAGCGGTGATGTGCCGTGGAAGTGAAGCAGTCTCGACACCTCTGGTTGGCTTCGACCTATCAAGATGCCGATTTGTGTTTGCGACATCCCCTCAGCCGAGGCTTCGCGTACGGCGTCCACCAGTTGTGCTCGCGCTTGCGCGGTTACCTCATCGGTATGTTGAGCGATTTCGGCCAGACTTGTCGTCATGTCTCGATTATAGCAAGTCCTATGACGTCAGAATAGCCTGCATGGCCTCGATTTCGGCTAGGAGGCGAGCGTGAAGGTCTGTGGTGTGGCCTGAGTTTTGGGTGCGGATGGCGGCGTTGGTGGCGGCGGCGACCAGGCCGAAGGCTAGCCAGGCTTGGTGTTCGTCTTGGCAGCGTTGTTCGAGCAGTCCGAACATTGGTGGTCCCTGGTGGGGTCGAGGGTGAGGTCGCGGAGAATCTCTCCGGTCGCGGTGTTGATGATGGTGATCTGGAGGTCTTGGATTCAATGTTTGCTGGAAACGTTCGACTTTGCCCTGGGTTTGGGTCTCAGCAACGGTGCTGTCCACCTGGATCCCACAGTCGAAAGCCAAGTCGGCCTTCTGGCACCTAGTTGCCATCGAGGTAACAAGGAGGCGCCACTCCCCAAGACTGGGCGTCAGGGTCCCAGATTGGGCCGACAGCAGAGCCGATGATCGCCGGGTCGGCGAACCGGATGAAAGCCGTCAGCACATCGGCGAAAATCTTCGGAAGGTGCTCGAAACCTTGGCGGCGACGCCATGCCGCCCACTTCGCCTGCGCCAAGCCAGCGAAGCCTTCGAGCGTATCCGCGAGCGGTTCAAGCGGGGTGTTGCGGTGAGACACAACCTCCGCGCAGGCGCGATGCAGCGATGTCCCGTCAACCTGGTGTAGACGGATCAGGATATACACGTCAGCGAAGTCACGCCAGCGAGTGTTGACGGTGCCCCGCTGAACGGCAGTGACGATCTTCTCAGCGTGAACCATATGCAGCGGATAACCCGCCATCTCAATAGGGCCGCCGCCGCGCAATCGCGGCACCAACACACGCACAGGTTCTGGCCAGATAGGATCGCCGATGTTCACGTCCACATGGAAACGGATCTGCGCCGAAGCCAGACGTGCGTCCACGTTAACCCGTACACCGGCATACTCGTCCTCGTCGCGAATCGTACCGGCAGTCAACGAACCAAGATCGAACTCCAACCCATCATCAATGGATAGCGGCATCCCCCGCCGTGGTCCCACGGGTAACCTGACTCACAACAACACCTCTAATGCGGATCGTAGGAATGACAGCGTCCGGGGAAACACCTGGGCGAATTTGAGCAGCGTCGACGGCTGGCCACCCGACCTGAGCCAACGCTTCAACGCCTCGATTGCCATGTCGGGGCCTTCCCGGTGACGCAACCGGGACGCGTCGACAATGCTGCGCTCCGGGCTGTACAAGCCGATGGCGTGACCAGTTCCGATGTCAACGGTCTGGCGTCCGAGGTCGAACGTCGCAGCGTCGAAGTGATGCCACCTGACCGGCGGCTGGATGGCAGGCTGCCAAGACCCACGCGGGATCGCGATATCGATCACTGCCGGAATGTCGTCAATCAGGTCGTGACGAGCCAGCGCAGACCGCAGGCATATCGTGGCCTGTCTTGACTTGACGGCGATCTCAGCCAGATCCTCGTCCCCCAGCCAGTCACCCTTCCGGTACAAGCCCCTCGCCAGCGGTCTTATCGCGCCCTGATCGATCAGGGTACGCAACCTGCGCTCGCCGATAGACTCGACAGCCTCGGTGTAGCGGAACGCGCCAGGCAGCCCATCTAGATTGGGAGCTTCGGCCATTGCGCCCCACCTCCTGTCGGAAAACCTCAACATCAGTACTACTAGTGTATAGGAAAACCGTCTCTATCTTGTCGTAGAAGATTGAAGAGGCTGAACCGGACCATCTGGAGTATCTGATCATCTCCGTCATCGTCCCAGAAGAACTGGCAGTCACAGTCGGCAAGTTCCAGAATGACGGCATCTTGTGCGTCTCATTTCACGCAATGGGCACATCCCAAATCATGCAGTGGATAGGTCGCAAATCACTCACTACGATGTATACTGCCTTGTAAGCGCATAAGGAGGCGCATCATGGCTTTGACGCCTGGGGGCTACCGTAGCAGAGTGGTCGACACCACCATCGACCGCTTCTTGACCACCGCAGGGGCACTCAGCATCGAAGGCCCCAAGTGGTGCGGGAAAACATGGACGTCTCTGCATCACGCCAATTCCGTGTTCTACGTCTCTGACCCGGCCGGCGGCTTCGCCAACCGCACTGTGGCGCAACTAGACCTCGCCACAGCCTTGGAAGGCGCACCGCCACATGCTATCGACGAGTGGCAGGAAGTCCCAGGTATCTGGGACGCCGTCCGATTCCATGTAGACGCTCACCCCAAGCCTGGGCAATTCCTTCTGACCGGTTCTTCGACGCCAGCTGACGACGCGGTTGCGCACAGCGGCACTGGACGATTTCTCCGTGTCCACATGCGCCCAATGACGCTGTTCGAATCAGGTGATGCGACAGGGGCAGTATCACTCGCATCACTTCTTGCCGGTGGCGAGGTGAGCGTCGCCTCATCGCGTATGACACTTGACACTGTCGCGGGACTGGTTGTCAGAGGTGGCTGGCCTGCCTTGGTTGACGCATCGCCCGACCAAGCCGCCGACCTTGCCACGGGATACGTCGAGAATCTGGCGCGCACTGATATGTCTCAGATCGATGGCCGGCGGCGCGACCCCGCCAAGGCGTTGGCCCTGATACGCTCACTTGCTCGCAACACAGCCACCAGCGTCGGTGTTGCCGCGTTGGGACGCGATATCGCACAGGCGAACGGGCCGGATCTATCGCCAAACACCATTGTCGAATACTTGACCATGATGCAACGCCTATACGTGCTGGAACAGATACCAGCCTGGGATCCCGCTCTTCGATCGCCCGTCAAACTGCGCCGTGCCCCCAAGCGGATGCTCGTGGATCCATCGCTGGCCGTGGCCGGGCTCGAGGCCAGTGTCGCCGACGTGAAACTGGATCCAAAGACGCTGGGATTTCTGTTCGAATCATTGGTACTGCGCGATCTGCTGGTCTACACGCAAGCCATGCGGGCCACTTTGTCGCACTACAGAGACGACAGCGATCTCGAGGTTGACGCCATCATCTCGTTGGTGACAGGCGAATGGGCTGCTATTGAAATCAAGCTGGGCCAGAGCCAAATCGACGCGGCGGCATCGTCGCTGCTGCGTCTTAGTAATAAGCTCGCAGCCAACGGTGACCCGAGACCGGCTGTCTCAATAGTCATTGTCGGAATCGGCGCAGTGGCCCATAGGCGTGACGACGGCGTCATCGTCATTCCAGTCGACTTGTTGGGGCCATGATGGTGAAACGTGGTGGCATCTGTTTGCCCGGACCGCTGGCCGGATGAGCGAAGCGACCAGCACGCTGCTCGAGATACCAGTACATCCAGCCCCGCAGCACACCATGCCCACCAGCACGTGAATGCGGTCACGATGTCATCTCTCACCAACTCAGCCTCTGGAGCGACCAGGCCTAACCGGCCGCACGAGGACATCTTTTGGTCATGATTGACAACCCCAGCCAACCGTAGAAAACCCCCGATATCCGGCTATGTGAGTATCTCTGACTGGCGGAAGCTTTTGTCGGAGCCTCAGTTGTTTCGGTCCGAGAGTGCCGAGGCGTCCACTTTCGATGAATTCCGTACGATGTGACACGCTCCATACGACGTGAGGGGGCGGTCGACAGATTCGGGACTTCACGCATTAATGCTCTCGCCGGGACGAGCGCTGTCGGCTAGTTCTGTCACGGTCCTCTGGGTCAACGGGGCCAGGAACTCCGCGAAGTCCTCGACCTCAAGAGCCCATGCGAGTGCCCAGAGTGTTCCTACCCGCACGTCTGTCACTCCACGTCGCCCGCCGATCAGTTCGATCACTGTGGATCGGTCCAGGCCCGAGCGACCGGCGAGTTCATTGATGGATAGTGCGGTCTCGGCCTTGAGTCTTTTCACGTAGGCACGCCATGCCTCCCAGTTGAGGGGTGGGGGCGGAAACAGACCTGGTGGCCCGTCAGCCGCCGACATTCGGCTCTCATAGTGGGATTCATTCGACTTCACCTTTCAATCTCAGTAGGATGTTGCGCACCTGGGAGTGGGATATATCCCACTATTACGGGCGGCAACTTGCCGGCAACCCACCGTCGCACGCCATCGCCCCATCCACGAAAGAAAGGCAGGTTCCGCGATGGCGGACGTTATGAATTACTATGACGAGCTTGGCATCGATCGCACGGCCGGCATCGCCGAGATTAGGGAGGGGCTGAAAAACCTCAAGCTGCAACTCATGAACAAGGTTGCCCGCCCTGGCAGTCAGCAAGAGAAGTGGAAGCACCAACTTGAACTGGTCGGTCAGGCAGAGGAGGCATTCAGGGATGACTACTCTCGTGAGCGTTATGACGTCCTGCTGAGGCGAGCTGGTGAGGTTCCCGAGGAAGAGGCCCAGGTTGACTGGACCACGCGCGCCTTCAATTACTACTACAGCGAAGACTATGGCGCTGCCATGATCGCGTCTCGTAAGGCCAAGGAGCAGTCCCCGAACCACCCAATGCCGTATGTAGCGTCCGCCTGGGTCTACTTGCACGACAAAGAATGGAAACAGGCGAAACAAGACGCTGATGAGGCATTCGTCCTGGATGAACTCACAACGGACTCTGTTGACGTACAGCTGGTTCGTGGTGTGGCCTACTTCTTTGTAGGCGATACTGATCGTGCCCTGTCTAGCTATGACCGGGCGCTGGCCAAAGCGACTGACGGTGAGAAGTCGGAGATCTACTGGCGTAAAGCGGTTGTCTATAACAGCATGCGCAAATGGCAAGAGTGCTTCGACTCAGCTTTCCGGAGTCTGACTGCGGGCGTGGATATGATACAGAAGATTCGAGAGGGGGCGGAAGTTCTTCTTTCCCATTCCTATAACTGTCTCGACAACACCAGTGATCCTTCGAAGAGCATAGAGAACTACACGGCACGCAGAGGAATGGTGGCGAAGGCCTCGATGGATGCCTCATCGAAGAACCGCCTGACAGACAATATCACAGAGAATATTGAGCGCTGCCAGGAGCTCCGTCGAGCGCTGGACACGAGGAAGGAAGCGGAGGCGGAGCGTGGAAAGTTGGAAGCCGAGCGCAACGACCTGTGCGAATTCAAGGCGCCCGCTGGCCCCCGACCAGCGATACCCCTGGTGGCCATACTTGCTGCCATCGTGGTCTTCTTTATCATGATCGGCATGTATCAGGTATCTCCTGGCGCTGGGATGTTCTTCTTGCTGGTTGTCGGTGCCATCGTTGCCTATGTTGCTGTGAGAAGTAGTAAGCGTTCTCAATGGACGCGCGCAACCGAGCTGTTCCAACAGGCTCAAGTACGGATCGGGGAGATCGACCAAGCACGGTTCCAACCGCTTCCCTCGGTTCCTGCGAATACTCCGATCGAGCTCGCCAAGTAAAACATGGCCTCCTCACTCTTGCGCGTGGCCGAGTCGATACGACTCGGCTCGGCCACACTCCCACTTCTCGGGCAGACCAACATCTGGATCGAAGATAGCCTCATCGACGACTCCTCCATTCGGCTCACTCAATCAATCATCCAACAGGCGTTGGAGGGCACCGCGCCCGGCCAACTCGAAGTGACGGTCTTCGATGATGGTCTGAGTGGTCTCGCTGCCCCGTTCTGGCCGCTCAATTCTGGGGGCGAGAAGATGCTGAACATTATCAACGATGAGCAGGAGTTCAGGGCCGGTCTTCACTTCTTTCGCGATCATGTCCAAGGTGTGAAGAACGTCATGCAGGGCAAGGACAGGAGCCTTGCAGCTTTCCGGAGTCGCGTCGAGTACCCTGTCGAGGGCTACAAGCTGGTCGTCATATCGACGGACTTCTCATTCCTTGACGAAGGGACGCAAGTCGACCTCGGGGTATTGCTCAAGGCCGCGCCTAGTGCTGGCGTGTCATTTCTCATCCACTCGATGACCCTGGGTGCCAACCCCTCGGCCGTGGCCATGTGTGACCATATGACCGTCAAGCATGCCGCCATCGAGCGGGAAGGTGGAGATCCGGTGATCGACTGGACGGCTCCCACGCCGGATGATTTGATCGCGATGTCTCAAGCGGTCGCTGACGGCCTCGCCTCAGCCAAGATGGATCCACTCGCGTTCACCGCTGTGCAGCCGATCCAGGACTCGTGGAACGGGACCAGTTCTGATGGGGTCACGTTTGCCATCGGCAAGTACGGGTTGCAAAATGTCGAGATCACACTCGGCGATGAGTTGAACCAACGGCACAACATGCTCGTCACAGGCGCAGTTGGGCAGGGCAAATCGAACCTCATTTCGGTCATCATCCACAGTTTGTGCCAGCGGTACTCGCCAGCCGAAGTCGAGCTATACCTGCTTGACTTCAAGGAGGGTGTCACCCTTCAGCCCTTCATTAACGCGGAAACGGGAGAGTACCTGCCCCATGCTCGCGTACTTGGGTTGGAGGCTGATCGAGAGTTCGGTCTGAGTGTGCTACGCGACCTCTTCGCTGTCTACAAGCGTCGCATGAAGACGTTTAAGTCTCTCGGCGTGCAGAACATCCGGCAGTACCGAGACACGATACCGGGCGAAGAGATGCCCCGTATCGTGGTTGTCATCGACGAGTTCCAGATGATGTTCTCGGAACGTGACAAAGTGTCCGATGAGATCGCCGACCTCCTGGTACGCGGCGCACGGTTGTTCCGCGCCTGCGGTATTCACATTATCCTGGCTTCACAGACCATCGGTGGCAACATGTCACTCATGGGGTCGACAGGGGAGGGTCTCTTCGGCCAGGTGCCTGTGAGGGTGGCCTTGAAGAATTCACTGGCTGAGTCCCATGCGACTTTGAGCGACAAGAACGATGCCGCGGCCCATCTTCGTGCTCGTGAGGCCATCGTGAACCAGGATTACGGCGATGTTTCGGCCAATCGGAAGACGTCTATTGCGTTTGCTGACGAAGCTGTCCTCGCGCCCCTGCGCACAGGATGGTGGCGGCGGGCCCACGAGTTCACGAGGCCACCGTACGTCTTCGTCGGGGAGCGCAAGCGCTCTCTATTGGATGACGTTGTCGCATTGCGCGCGAGACCGTCGCAGCCAGTCACGGCGCCAACTGTGTTCCTTGGGTCGCGTATCGAGGTGGACGCCCGACCCTTGGAGGTGCCTTTTAGTCGTGACATCGGGCGTAATATCGCCCTGTTCGGCCAGGGCGAGGCAGTCGTTGAGATCGAGAGTATCGCCCTGTCGCTCGCGATGCAGTCCATGGGCACGCGGTTCTACGTCTTGGACTGCCTGGACGGCAACCCCTCCTGGGAGAGTACGCGGGAAGCTTTCACAGAGATGATCGAGCAGACGGATTGCGCTCTCACGGTGTTGTCCAAGGGCGAGATTGAGGCTTTCATCGTGGACGAGGCCGAGCGCCTCATGGATCGCAGCGAACCGACTGACATGGTGCTTATCGGCCTGGGCCTGGATCGTATGAGGATGATGCCGATGGAGTTCCAAGACATCGTGAAGACTGGCCCGAGCGTGGGCGTACACACGATTGGCTGGTGGCTGAAGATGGATTCCTTCCGTGAGCACGTCGGCTACGGCGGCGATGCGTTCTTTGACGTACGTCTCGCTCTGCGTCTCGACTCACAATCAGCCAAGCAACTCGTCGCCGATCCGCTGCTTGAATGGAAGCCAATCGACAACCGAATGCTCGCTTGGGACTCGACGGAACTGGCTGAGGCCATTCGCGTCATCCCCTACACCGTACTTGATCCAGCTACCGTCACCAGAATGCGAGGATGACCCGTGACCTACGATCCCGAGCGGTCTCCCGGTCGCACGCATGAGGGGCCTCCCAGCCACCCTCCCCGTTCAGTAGACACGGATGCTCTCGGCACTCTCGGGGCTGTCGCGGTGCATATGGCCGAGTCTGAGATAGGTGGCGGGTCAGGCAACTCGCCTCAGAGGGGGGCTGACGTGGGGCCTCTCCAAGAACTCACTCGGGAGGCAAGCTCGATGGCGAGAGACACCCGCTCCGCACAGGCAGACGTCTATGCGGCTGAAACCTCAGTTCTTGCGCAAACCACGGCTGAAGTGCGCGCGGGATCGCCTGGACTTCAGGCAACAACATCCTTACATGGAAACGGAGGAGGAATGTCCCTTCAAGATACAATGGCCCAGATAGCCTCGTTACAGCGAGCGATTCAGGACCAGACACGGTTGATTAACGACTTTCTCAAGGGCAATCGTGACACGATGCAATTGGTGCGAACTGAACTCAAGGGCAGCACCAAAGGCTACGACCAGTTGATGGTCAACTCACTGTCACAGGTTGAGTCATCGCTGGCATCGTCGCTATCGAGTCTGCAACGCGCCGCGGATGCCCTGACACAAGTTCGAGCTGTCTAAGAGAAGAGAGGAAGAAGGATGGCATCCATTCAAGAGATCGCCGACGCCGCATACCGTATTGGCCAATCGGCGCAGGGCGCCCAGGTCCGTACTCTTGGTTGTGCGGATACGCTGAAGACGCAAGGTTCACAACTTGGGGCGGCTGTCAGGGGCAGTCGTACGGGTGAGGACGCCGTACGGCAGGTGAATCAGGCGGAGCATGCAGTCCGCGAGTGCGCCGGGCGTTTGCTGACGCTGCAATCGGATATCGACCGGTTTATCCAGGACTTGACTAAGTAGGCAGTGCAGCATGGCATGGGTGGTCGATCGGCGGGCGGAAACTCTCCGCAACGCCGCACTGAATGCTCTTGACGCGGCAGCGAATCGTGACGGCTTCGCGCAGCAACGTGTTCAGACAATCATGGGCGTCACCCGTGCTGCCATGGGTTTAGGTCATACTGACGGCGACCAACTTGTTCGGGACACCGCTCAGGTGGTGACGTGCCTGCAGCGGGCGCAAGTAGCCATCCACCGGGCCGTGAGCGAGACGAAGCTTGTCGACATTATGATGTGGGTGTCGGACGACTGACATGACCGACATTCACACGACAGTTGCCGCGCTGCAATCCCTCTGCGGAGATGTACGACAGACAAGGCCGCACGTCATGGAGGCCATGTCATCGTTAGACAGGGCCTTGAGTAGCTTACGGGGGCTGGCTGGCCCGCATGCTCGGAATGCCGAGGCTGATGTACGAACTGCGATGGCTGACCTTCAGGAGGCGCACGCCACCTGGATGGAGAAGTATGCCAGAGGCGCTGATGACCTCTCCCATCGGTTGTCGGCCTGACACGTACCGCCTACCGGACTGAACTATTTCGCGAACGAGACACGCAATGAGACTGTTTCTCGCCGAGGAGATCAGGCCAACCGCTCTGAAACGCAGAACAGGGCGCGCCCTGGGCGAGGCTGGCGGTGTTCGAGGCCTGAGCATCCCATTATTACCATGTGGTCACCATCATTACCGTTGTCATAACCAGCAAGGTGATGACATGTGAATCCCGCCGACCTGTCCGGAGGGTTCTATTGTGGTGTTGCGGCGGTGGGATTCAGTCGGACCCGTCGTCGCCGTGTGCGGTGGGGCAGTCGACGAGGCAACATCCGCACACGCCTGGTTCCAGTGGCATATCCGCGATGCCGTCACAGTGGCAGCCTTCCTGGTCGCATGTGCACCCACGCGCGGCGCCGGAGAGGGTCAGATTGTGGATGTACCTGTGGTAGAGCCCTTCGGCTGGCGCTTCGGTGCTGTCGTCTTCGGCGTCGTCGCAATAGCCGCTCGGCGTCGGCGTCAATGCCATAACACCCACCAGCGCATCGACGGGCGACGGTGCGACGAAGCGCAAGGACGACGCCCCCTCCGCCGGAGTGCTCCGAGCCACCCCGGATCGTGCACTGGACGACGAACTCTTCCGTCAGCCGTACGAATGGATGCAACGTCAGGCCGAGGTGCGCCTGCCCACAGACGGCGGCCAGTTGCTGTGGCTCTGGGCCCGTACGCGCCGCCGCGAGCTGGTCGACGCCACCCGCTACGCCCCTGGACAGGTCCTTCTGACTGTTCGCATGGACGCCAGCCACGTGTTGTTGTCTGACTTCGACGATTGGCACTCCTGCCTCAACCGCAGCCCTAACGTCCCCGAAGTCCCCGGCGAGACGTCCGAAGAGCTCACCATGCGAATGGACGCCATATGGGACGACTTCACCGGCCGCCTCGGCACTGTGGGCAGGGACGACATCGCGGCGTGGCCTGCCGACCTGCGAGCCGATGTCGAGAAATCCTGGGAGGCGTTCTTCGACCGTGACTATCTCGCCAAGCGTCCATATGTGCAGGCGGTCGTCCACGAAATCCGCGCCGACGACGTCATCCGAGCTGTCCGCCCGTTCAACCTGCGACCATACAAGAATCGCTCTCGCCAAGGAAGGTTCCCACGAGGCACAGCGTCCAACGGATCAGCGGCGGGCAGGGCAGAATAGGGGGTGGTCATCGGTGGGACCCAGGCGGGCTGCCAGTCGTGGTCCTGCCCGTTGGAGCGGGTGACCCGCTCTTGCTACCGATCATGCAACCATCATGCAACCATTGGAAGGTTGTAGGATGGACGGCGTCCCGGTGGTGCCGCTCTCGTCCCAGAGCTGTCACGGGCCCATCGTCCGTGTGCGTTCGCGCCTCGTGCATCGAGCGAGACTCGTGCGTGTGCAGCCAGCCCTAGAACGACATCGCCAACACCTTATAAGCAACACGCAAAGATACTAATCATTCTCTGGCAGGCCATGGTCCTGTCGCGCAGCCTGGATGGGGCAACGAAGCTAGGTTTACGGAGGTGGCTCAACGTTGATCCACTCGATCTCGGCGACTGGGGTAGTCGTACGTTCAGTGTAGTCGGCCAGCGGGTTCAAGCCTGTGATCCAGATGGTCCACTCCCAGCCAACAACGGGCAAGTGAGCGGCCAGTACCTCGATGACCTCGCCGTCCTGCCGCAGATCGGACGCCAATGGGTCGTGTGGGCTGCGCAATCGCCGGTATTCGCCCTGGGTGAGATCAACCAGATGGCATGAGCCTGACTCCGTCGTGACGATGACCCGCTGGCTGGGCCATTCATCAGGTGGCGGATGGCCCACGGTTGCCACCCCTGGTAGGCGCGCTAACAGTGCTGTGATTTCGGCCTTGTTCGCATTGTTGATCATGTCCATAGACGATACGAGCCAGGTCTGACATTTTCTCGCCGAAGCATGCTTGAAGCGGTCATCGTATGACCCGGTTCGCGAGACAGTGCGAGCGATCGCCCAGACGTCCTGCCGCCATATCACGCTGAGTGATCCGCTGAATTGTCCACGGTGAATGGCCTCGACTCCGACTTCGTGGGCAAAATGACAGCCTGATGATCGGCGTCGACATGAGCGGTTGGCTCTTCGCCGGGGGCAGTCTGCTATTCCATCGTTGATCCGAGATCATCAACCCTTGTCGCGAGCGGGGTGCCCAGGTAGTGGGACGACAGTAGACATGTGGGCTTGGGTCTGAGATACTGCTCATAGAAACGGAAAAACGATAGTCGTGAGATGCTGGGATCTCACGAAATGGTCATGTTTACTATGCGAGGCGATGGTCAGGTCGCCGTGTCTCGACCGGGAGGGTTCGATGTCGGTTTTATCACGTCATGGGAAGAAGTGGATCGCGGGGCTGAGCGCGTTCGCATTGGCGGCCGGAGCGGTTGTGGGGTTGGTCACGCCGGTCGCGTCGGCGCAGGTCATACCGCCCACGTCCACGACGGTCGCGTTGAACATGAAGGTCAATGGCGACCGTACGGGAGCCACGGCGAATGGCGTTCTGGCCGGTGTGACGGTGGCATTGTCGGGTTCGCCTGAAATCACGTGCGTGTCCGACGCAGATGGCGACTGCACTCTCTTGGTTCCGACGTCCATGACCTCGACGTCCGCGTCGACGAGGTTCACGGCGGAGGTGGTGTCCGCTCCGGATGGATGGTACGACACGACGTACCCAGGAACGGTGACATGGTTGGTCCCGGCTGGCCCCGCCGGTGGCTTGTCGTACTCGAGTTCTCAGCCGATCGTGATGGCGAGGACGAATCCGCCGGTGGTGTGTGGTCAGGATCGGTTGAAGGTCGCCATGATGGTCGACCTGTCCGGGTCGATGGCCACCAATAACGCTATAGACGTGTTGAAGCGAGATGCGAAGGGGTACGTGAGCGCTTTGGCTGGCACGAACGCGTCGATCGCGTTGTTCACGTTCTCGTCCAAGTCCCCGGCTAATGGATCCACCAATGTCAACCGTCCGTTGACGCCGGTGGACACTCAGGCGGATGTGGACCGATTGAACGGCTGGATCGATGGGTGGGTCACGGCGGACGGCACGAACTGGGACGACGCGTTTTGGACGGTCGCTCAAGACCCCACTGTTTTCAATGTTCTGATCTTCATCACCGATGGGATGCCGATGACGTCGCGGAACCCGGTCCCGAATTCGTTGTTCGGGGCGTTCATCAAGGACGACGCCGCGTCGGCCAACGCGGTGAAGCTTCAGGGGACCCGGATCATCGTGATCGCGGTGGGCACTGATTTCATCGCCAATGACATGGAGTCGGTGTCGGGGACGACGGTCGGCGACGCCACCGATCCGGTGAGCAACGACTACTTCATGCCGACGAACTGGGGTGACGCGTCCAAGGTCTTCGACGCGTTGACACAGGTGTGCTCGGTGCCCACGTCCACTGTTGAGGTCAACTTCACCGATGATGACACGGGTCAGCCGGTGACGCCCCTGCCCGGGTTCCAGACGACGTTGACCGGGTCGGTGGGTGATCCGGTGGGTTTCGATGAGCAGGCGGCCTTGGCGGGGTATGACCCGTCGCTGTACGAGTTCGTGTCGATGGATGACATCCCTGTGTATACGGATGATCCGCAGACCCTCACTGTGCATCTGAAGCACGTCAAGGTGGCTGTCGACGTGCCGGTGACTCACACTGTGCGCTATGTCGGCACCCCCACCCCCATCACTGACAACGTGTCCACGATCACGTGGACGATGACCACGGATCAGGTGACGTCGTCGTCGGTGTGCACGACGACGAGTACGGAGTTCCCGGCTGTGACGTCGCCGCTTGTTCCGACGTATACCGCTGACCAACTGGTTGTGCCCGCTATTCCGGTGACGTCGCCGTCGGCGGCGTGTCCGCCGGCGAATATTGTGGACACGGTGACGTATACGAGGATTCCGGATGGCACGGTGGATGTGGTGTTCTTTGATGTGGATGATCAGGTTCCTGTGGCGCCGGTGGCTGGGTTCCAGACGTCGTTCGCTGGTCAGCCGGGGACGGATGTGGGGTTCACGGAGGATATGGCCCGGTCGGGGTTCGACGCGTCGAAGTATGTGTATGTGTCGTTCACGAATGTGTTGACGTTCACTGCGGCGCCGCAGACGATCACGGTGCGTGTGCAGCATAAGATCACGGATCTGGCGTCGACGACGACTCGGACGATCACCTATGTGGGTAGTGGGTCGACGTCGATCCCAGATGTGGTGTCGGTTCTGCATTGGGCTGGGACGAGGGACGAGGCCACAGGCGTGTCGGTGTGTATGACCTCGGACGCGGGGTATCCGGCTGTCACGTCTCCGGATGTGTATGGGTACACGTCGGATCCGGCTGTGGTGCCCGCCGAGGCTGCTGTCACTCCGCAGGTGACGTGTCCGACGCAGAATTCGACGGTGACGGTGACGTACACGAGGATTCCGGATGGCACGGTGCAGGTGGTGTTCTTTGATGTGGATGATCAGGTTCCGGTGACGCCGGTGGCGGGGTTCCAGACGTCGTTCTCGGGGTTGCCCGGGGAGGATGTGGGTTTCACCGAAGCCATGGCGAGGTCGGGGTTCG
>WQZD01000016.1 GCA_009780915.1 Propionibacteriaceae bacterium | reverse complement strand
GCCGCAGCCGAACGCAACGGACTCCTCACACCAGACGCCTCACCGACACCGCCCCCGCCCAACCTCGACGAACCGCCATGTTGACCAAACACGAAAGTCCACCACCAGAGGGGACTTGACCCACGGGATCGGGTCGCCGTGTTCATCGATCTGGAGAACCTCGTTGGAGGGTACGACGCAAATCGGTGGTCCATCGATTTCGAAATCTACCTAGGCGCCACACCCTGGGCCTACTGCGCGGAAGTGGCCAAGCTCTTTCAGGGCCCCTTCGGGGAGGTGGCACCAGGACGGTTCACAGCACGTTGGCGAGGTTGCGCATCTTCCAGGCAGCTTGCGGGTCGGCGTGAGCGGCGGCCAGAGTATCTGGGTAGTCGCTGAACAGGCACTCGGGTGCAAAGTCGGCGCGGCCCGCCCGGTAAAGGTACTCCGCCTCCTGGTCGTCGTGGGGCTGGGACACGTCCACGAGGTACGTTTCGGCAGTGTCGATCAGGTCGGCCAGGGTTGGTTCGTCGCCGGCTAGCAGCATCGGATGGAGCGTGGCAGTGATCTCGTGTTCGCGTCCGGCGAAGCGGTCGGCCACATGCAACGCTCGGGGGAACGGCGCAGACATCGACAGGTAATAGAGCATGATCCGGCTTAGCAGCACCTCGTCGCCCTGGGCGTACAGGGCGGGTAGGCGTTGGCTGATCTGGGCAATGTCGTACAGGTCGCGTACAGCCACGCGTTCGACTAGAGCTTTGGTCTTGCCTGCGAATAGCTCGATGTCGGAGTTCACGGGGAAAGTGACGTCGCCGCCGCTGGACAGATGAACGGTTTTCGGCTCGGAGGGGAGCAGCGGAGAGCGGTTGAGGTAGTCGAGATCGATCTTGACGTGATCTGGGCCATGGCTGCCTTGGTAGTGAAGCAGGAACTTGCGCCCGGAGTGTTCGGACTTGCCTGGCACGACAGTGAAGCTGGCTTGATTTCCGGTGTCGATGATGGCTTGTTCGAGGTCGTCACGTTCTGCCATCATCGCGTCACGGTCGGCGTGGCCGATGTAGTTGAGGTCAATGTCCACCGATAGGCGAGGTGCGTCAAGCGCGAACAAGTTGATCGCAGTTCCGCCGTGCAGGCACACTCGCATCCGCAGCCAGGGGTCAGCGCTGACCGAGTTGAGTATGGTCAACAGCCGGATGACCTTCTCAGTGGCGTCGGCTCGGAAGCCGGTGAAGTCTAGCTCGTGAGCCATGAGGCCATCTCCTCTGCCGGGTGGGGCAGGTACAGCTTCCACCGCCTGACCCAGTACGAGTCCTTCGGCGCGGTGGCCGACCAGAAGTAGTACGGGCCGACGCCCAACGACGAGGCGAGCGTTGTGAGCGTGCCATCGGGTACCCGCCAGTCGTCACGCCTGGCTTCCAGTACCCAGCCGAGGCGGGAGCGGACGCTGTGCGGGGCATCGGCCGCCGTCTCGACGGCCAGGTTGGTGTCGATTCGTGTCAACGCGCCTAGTGAGTGCAGCAGATTGTCAGGGCCCCCGGCGGCCGCCACATCGGTCAAGCAGTCAGTGAGCGCCTGCTCTCGACTTGTCACCTGGTAGCTGCGGCCTTCCGGGGTCAGGACGCTCTGCGTGGCCTTAGGTGTGTCGTGAAGCCGGTAGGGCAGGTACCGGGTGCCGTCGTAGTCGAATGTCCTGACCGGGGTGTTGGTGAAAAACTGGACTTGACGGGTGAGATTGTGCGCTGCCCCCAGCAGATACAGGGCCGAGGTGTAGCAGAACACAGCATCTGGCGCGACGGCCAATGCCACGTCGAGAGGATCAGCGGCCAGACCTGTGAACCGTCCCGTCCTGGACACGTACACACCTCGTCGTACCTTGTCCACCGTCCCGTTGGCCACCGCGCGACTCAACAGGTTCCGGTCAGTCTGACTACCAGGGAAGCGCGAGGCAAAGCTCTCGGCGGTGAACACCTGCCGAGAAGTCAGGAACTCTTGGATCGCCACCAGACAGCCTTCACATTGAATGAACACCTACGATAATACCACTGAAAGTGGTATTTCGCGCCACCCTCATTCAATGATAGGCGCGCCGATCATCCCCACCCTTCGACACGTACGCGCACTCGACCGACGAAGCACTACATCACGCGAGCCGACTACTCCGAGCTCGCCGTGCTGTGCCGCATGGTCGACCAAGTGCGCACGGAGACGAAGGCGGGTCCGATCCCGTTCGGCCCCAAAACCAAAGCCACGTTCAACCATATGAAGGACCGGATTGTGGAGCTGCGACATGGCTGAACAGGTTTCACGCGGAGGTTTACTTGCGATTTCTCCTGATTCGCAAACACTTGTTCGAGTATCACATATAAATTGTCAGTGTTCCCACATAGGGTCGTCTCATGATGAACCACCGACCGACTTGGGGATCACATCGGTGAAACAGGTGGTGTCCACACAACTGAAGGGAGACATGGTGGACGAGGATGACGTGCGAGTGAGTATCACGGATACGGCACTGAAACCGGGGATCGGCTCTGAGCAAACGAAGCCTGTCGACCGGGCGCAGGATCGGGTCGCAGTGTTCATCGACCTGGAGAACCTCGTGGGAGGGTACGACGCCAATCGATGGTCCATCGATTTCGCGAAGACCTTCGCGCTGCTGGGTGAAGAGAAGACGATTGTCCATGCAGCCTCGTATGCCTGCACGCCTGCCCAGTTATGTACAGGAGATATCACCACGTGCCTTGATACCTTGGGAATCACGAGGAAGAGTGTGATTGACCATGGGAGGCTGCAGCGCAACAAAGCACAGAAGAACGCTGTCGACTTCGAAATATACCTCGACGCCATTGGCATGGCGTCTACTCGTGAGGATATCGGAACCTTCGTCATCATGAGTTCCGATCAGGACTTCCGCGCGTTGGCAGTCAGGCTCAAGGCCATGGGGAAGTCAGTGATCGTGGCCTTCCGACAGCATTATCCCTTGCCCTCCGGCTACGAGCAGCAGGTCGATCGTGTGATCATGTGCCAGCCACAAGACCCGCAGATCTTTCCACCGAAGCAGGCACCCAGCCACCCGAAGACCCCGATAGGCACTGCACCACCCGACGTGAGGGCACTACCTCGCACATATCACGTAACCAATCAAAACACTCCCTGGGCCTACTGCGCAGCAGTGACCAGGCTCTTTCAAGGTCCCTTCGGGGAAGCAGTCTCATCCCGTGGCGCCAATGGACTCCCCCTCCCCACTGTGATCGCATCCCTGACCTATCTCATCCCGAAGGCCAAGCCCTCCGGTGTGGGCCTCCGCTCCTGGCAGGCCATGTTGCGATTCGCCCTTCCCGAACAGTTCGTCATCGTGCCTGCTCTGAAAAGCTCGAAGTATCGAGTCGTCGACCGGGCATTTCTGAGCAACCGGGAGACGCTTCAACGGTACTCTCGAGAGGATCTCGGGGATCTGGGCAGTGTCCACCCTATCCTGAATACGGGGCTTGCCAGTGGTAGATTCCTGCACATTATCCGTTGGTGCGCTGAGACACCGGGACCCTTCACTGGAAGCGAATGCCAGTCATCGGTGAGTCGTTGCGTCCGCTCGGCCGTCGCCAATACATATGATACTTTTCCCTGTTTTGATTGGTTGCTGCAGCATGGATTCTTGACCATTGCCACTTCGCCCTCGTCCGTCAAGGAGGGCAACCTGTACATGACTACACCCGACTTCAGTGAACTAGCCGTCCTGATTCGTATGGTGGCCGAGCTGGAACGAATCCAGCAGTCGAGCCCGATCCCACTCGGTCCGAAGTCCACGGCCACACTCGACGCAATCCATGCCAGGATCGCCGAGCTCAGTCCCACCGTCCCACGCCGGTCCATTACGCGAAAACTCAGTACTGGTTGTCGCCAAGCGTCGAGTGACACATTCTTACGGATGCGGAGGCGCTTTACACCCTATTTCCGGGGGTGGCGTCGACATTTGGTGTCACTCGGCGCTCAGTGGCAATCTCTATTTCCGCAGCACGGTGGGTAGTGAGGTCGCCCCGGGCGCGTCACCTCCATCCACCACACGCCGACGATGTGGACACGACCAGGAACCGCTAGAGTTGTGTTGACGGAATCGTCGCCCTCGTCGTGGGGCGTGGACCCGCTCGTCGGAACCCGAGGGAAGCCGACCACGGCGGCCAGGCGCGACAGGCGACCTCGGTCGGATGCGTATCAAGGAGTCATCATGCTCAAGTTTCTCAAAGTGCTGCTGATCGCGGTGGGCGTCGTGCTCGTCGTCGCGACCATCGCTTTGCTGGTCTGGGACATCATCCAGGTCAACCACCTCGCGACCACGGCGAACGCGGCGAACATGGCCGTCACGAGCAATCCTCGGTGGTGGATCGTCCTCGCCGCGGTGGGCGCCCTGCTCGGCGGTTTCGGGATCGGATTCGGGCTGGGACTGCCCAAGCGCACCTTCAAACAACGCCTGGGCGACATCGCCGACCAGGACTCGGCAGCGGCCAGTGCCTGACACCGCCATTGTGTGGGTGGCCCTGGGCACCCCGGATTCCGCCACGCCCACAGACGTACGTCGATATCTGCGAGAGTTCCTGACCGATCGCCGCATCGTCGAGATGAACCCGATCATGTGGCGCGCGATCCTCGAACTGTTCATCCTGCCTCGCCGCGCCAAAGCCTCCGCGAGCAAGTACGCCAGCGTGTGGCTGGACGAGGGCTCGGCGCTGCTCGTCCACACCCGGGCCCAAGCCGCGGCGCTATCCGACCTGATCAGCCAGGAGCACGCCGACGTCGAGGTGGCCTGGGCGATGAGGTACGGGCAACCCTCCGTCGCGTCCGTCTTGGATCGGCTGTACGCCGACGGGGTGCGCAAGGTGCTCGTGGCGCCGGCGTACCCCCAGTACTCCCAGACCACCGTCGGCAGTGTGTACGACGCCGTGGCCCGGCACATGCTCTCCTCGCGGGACCAGATGGAGTTGCGGTTCGTACGCTCCTTCCCCAGCCACCCGCTGTACATCGAGGCGCTGGCCCGACGCATCGAGACCACGTGGGAGGAAGAAGGACGCCCCGACTTCGACAATGGCGATGTGCTCCTGCTGTCGTACCACGGGATCCCGGTGTCCATGGCCGACGCCGGCGACCCGTACCCACGCGAATGCGAGGAGACCACCCACGCACTGCGCGCCCGACTGGGGTTGAATGAAACTACTTGTCGGATGACCTACCAGTCGAAGTTCGGCCCGGCCGAGTGGCTGACCCCAGCCACCATCGACACGGTCGCCCAGCTGGGCCGCGAGGGTGTGAAGCGCGTCGATGTCGCGTGTCCCGGATTCGCCGCCGACTGCCTGGAGACCCTGGAGGAGATCGGCATCCTCAACCGGGAGAAGTACGCTGAAACTAGTTCCGACCAGGGGAGGTTCGTCCGGATCCCCTGCCTCAACGACGACCCCACCTTCATGGACGCCGTCGCCGACGTGATCCGCACCGCCATCGCCGGATGGTCAGACCCCGACTGACCGACGTGCCCCGACGTCCCCGCACCTCAGCCGATATACACCCGGGTGACCCGGTCGGCGACGCCGCAGAGGACCTCGTAGCTGATGGTGCCCATCCAGGCGCCGAGGTCGGCGGCGCTGATCGACTCGCTGCCGTCGCGACCGATCAGGGTCACCTGCTCGCCCACCCCGACGGGGGAGTCGGGTCCGAGGTCGACCATCAACTGGTCCATGCACACCGCCCCGACCTGGGGATAGCGCACGCCCTGGATGAGGACGTCGCTGCGGTTGGAGAGGAGCCGAGAGTACCCGTCCCCGTACCCCACGGGGACTGTCGCCACACGGGTGTCGCGCGGCGCGACCCAGGTACGTCCGTAGCTGACGGTCTCGCCGGCCCGCACTGTCTTGACGAAGGAGACGTGGCTGAGAAGGGATAACACGGGCTCGACGGTGATCGGCGAGGGGTGGGACTGGGGGTACCCGTACGCCAGGATCCCGGGCCGGACCATGTCGAACCACGAGTCCGGGTGGCGCTCGACCGCCCCAGAGTTGGCGGCGTGGACGAGGTCGATCCCACGTCCCAACGTGTCCTCGATCCCGGCCACCGCCTCGCGGAACTGCGCGAGCTGGCGGAAGGTGAAGTCGTCCTCCTCGGGGTTCTCCGAGACGGCGAAATGGGTGTACACCCCCTGCAGGCGCAGGTACGGCGACTCCTCGACCAACTCGGCCATGCGTGGGGCCAGGTGAGGCTGGCACCCCGTGCGGCGCATCCCCGTGTCGATCTTGAGGTGGACCTCGGCCCCGATTCCGAGTGCCTCGGCGGCGGCGCCGGCGGCCCAGATGGTGACGGGATCGGCGACGGTGAGCGTGATCCCCGCGTCGATGGCCCTGGAAACCTCGTGGTTCTGGGCCGGGGAGAGTTTCAGGATGGGCAAGGTGATCCCGGCGGCACGCAGGGCGACCCCCTCATCGACCGTGGCCACGCCGAGCCAGTCCACCAGGTGGCGGTCCTCGAGCGCCTGTGCGAGGGGAGCGACCAGCGGGCCCGTACCCACACTGCGCGCCAGCCCGTGGCCGTACGCGTTCGCCTTGACGGGGAGGAGGATCTTGCGGAACTCCACCAGGGAGCGGATGGCGTCGAGGTTGCGTTCGAGGATGCTGAGGTCGACCTGTGCGTAGGTCTCGTACCCGTCCATTCCACTTCCTGCCATTCGCTCGACGGAGACCATTCTACGATAACCCCCCTTCCCCCTTGGCGGGGATCCATCAGGCGAGGGGGCGATGTCACGTAGACTGGAGCGCGTGAATGACGCCCCTGCTCCGACGTGCTACCGCCATCCCGACCGCCCGACCTCCATCACGTGTCGCCGGTGCGGGCGGCCTATTTGCGGGGAATGCATGGTCCCGGCGCCGGTCGGTTTCCAGTGCGTGGACTGTGTACGCGCCCACACCCGCGCGACCCGCCAGAATCAGGGCGTCTTCGGCGGACAGATGAGCTCCAACGCGCGCCACACCTCGATCGTGCTGATCGTGATCAACGCGGTGGTGTGGGGCGCCATCCAGGTCGCGGGGTTCCTCGGGATCCAGACGCGTGTGGTCCAGTTCCTGGGACTGCTCCCGCAGGGGATGTGCGTCGCGGCCGATAGCCCGAACCAGTACTGGGTCGGCGTCGATGCGGCCACGTGCCGTGCCATCAGCGGCAGCGCCTGGGTGCCCGGCGTGGCGGACGGCGCCTGGTGGCAGATCTTCACGTCGATCTTCACCCATGTCAACATCATGCACATCGGGTTGAACTGCTTGACCCTGTGGTTCCTCGGCCCCGCGCTGGAGTCGTTCCTGGGACGTAGGCGCTTCCTGGCGACGTACCTGGTCGCCGGACTCGTCGGGTCGCTGTTCGTGTACTGGCTCAGCCCCGTCTACTCCCTGTCGTACGGCGGATCGGGGTCCCTCTTCGGCCTGATGGGCGCGCTGCTGTTGATCCTGTGGCGTCAGAGGATGGACGTGAAGCAACTCCTGATGTGGCTAGCCCTGAACGTCATGATCACCTTCATGGGCGGCGCCTCCATCTCGTGGCAGGCCCACCTCGGTGGTCTCGTCGGCGGCGCCCTGCTCGCCTGCGTCTGGGCCTTCGTGCCCCAGTCCCCCTCCCGGACACGGAACCAGTGGATCCTGGTGGGCGTCCTCGTGGTGGCCGTCCTCGCCGGGATGGTCGCACGGACCGTGATCCTGGCCTGAGGCCCGTCCACCGTACCGCACCCCCACACGGGCGTACATTTCCCCCCGATCGCGAAAGTTTCCGCCGTATCTAAATCGTTACCATTTCTTGCTGGAAAGATAACACGGGGAGATTATGATTCATTTAAAGGAAGCTTCAGATTTGTCTACAGCTTCCCCATCATTCATAACTCGAGGAGGAGAAGCATGAAGCGCGCGAGGAGATTCGCCACTGCACTTGCTATCGCAGCCGCCACCAGCCTTGTTCTCGCTGGATGTGCAAGCAACAACAACGCCAACACCAACACCACGAACACAGGGGGCCCGGTCAGTTTGACCTTGTGGCATAACGGTACGGGGGACAAGTCCCAGGTGTACTGGCAGGAGGTCGTACGCGACTTCGAAGCCAAGTACACCAATGTCCAAGTCACGGTCCAAGTCGTCCAGAACGAGGAATTCGACGGCAAGCTGCAAGCAGCCATGCAGGCCAACACGACCCCGGACATCTTCCTGCAACGCGGGGGCGGGAAACTGGCCGACATGATCGCCGCCAACCAGGTGTTGGACATCACGAACTCGATCAACGCCGACGTCAAGACGGCCATGGGCGTCTCCTTCGGGACGGCCACCATCGACGGGAAGATCTACGCCATGCCGATGTCGCTGACGCCCGAGGGCTTCTGGTACAACCAGGATCTGTTCACCAAGGCCGGGATCACCACCAACCCCACCGATATGGCCGGTCTGAACGACGCCGTCACCAAGCTGAAGGGCATCCAAGTCGCCCCGATCTCGGTCGGCGCCCATGACGCGTGGCCTGCGGCTCACTGGTACTACCAGTTCGCCCTGCGGGAATGCTCGCAGTCGGTGATCGAGAACATGACCAACGACAAGAAGCTCGACGATCCCTGCTGGCTCAAGGCCTTCCAGGATCTGGCGACCTTCAACGCCACCAGCCCCTGGAACGACGGCTTCCTGACCACCCTCGCCCAGCAGGGCGCCGGGTCGTCGGCCGGCCTGCTGGCCAACGGGCAAGCTGCCATGGAGCTGATGGGCGCATGGGAGCCGGGCGTGGTGGGCGACCTCACACCCGACAAGAACCCTCTGCCCAGCCTGCGCTTCTTCACCTTCCCGTCGATCTCCGGCGGCCAGGGCGATCAGTCCGCGATGATGGCAGGTTCCGACGGGTACTCCTGCTCGGCCAAGGCGCCGGAGCCGGCTTGCACCGACTTCCTGAACTTCATCGGACAGCAGAAGTACTCCGAGGACTACGCCACGGCGTACACCACCATCCCGGCCAACACCCAGGCGATGTCCGTCGTGACCGATCCGGCTCTGCAGGGGGCGGTCACCGCTCTGACCCAGGCCAAGTACGTCGTGCTGTGGTTCGACACCAGCCTCGGCCAGGACGTCGGCAACTCGGTCAACGAGGCCGTCGTCGCCCTCCTGACAGGCAGCGTGGACCCCGCCGGCGCGGTGGCCCAGATGCAAGCGGCCGTCAAGGCGGCTTGATTGCCATGAGCGGGTCTGCGTCGGCGGCCAAAGCCGCCCGCGAGATCTCGCTCGACGAGTCCATCCAGGTCGGGGGTGGCGACACCACGTCGCCACCCCCGACTGCCATCCATCCCCGGCATCGGCGCACAAGATGGCAGACCCGTCTGGAGATCTCCATCTTGTCTGGACCGGCGATCATCGTCTTCCTGGCCTTCGTCATGGTCCCGGTCCTCGTCGCCCTGTACTACGGCTTCTTCAGCTGGAAGGGGTACGGGCCGGCGACGAACTTCGTCGGGCTGGCCAACTACGTCTGGACACTGACCAACAAGGCCTTTTGGAGCGCGTTGCTCCACAACGGCATGATCCTGGTCCTGTCGCTGCTCCTACAGGGGCCGCTGGCCATCCTCATCGCCTTGCTCCTGAATCAGAAGATGCGTGGACGGGCCATCATCCGGATGCTGATCTTCGTCCCCTACGTCATCGCCGAAGCGGTCGTCGGCATCGGTTTCCGCCTCATGCTGCAGGACGTCGGCGCGGTCAACGGGCTTCTCGCGAAGATCGGCCACTTCCTCGGCCTGACCGATGGGAAGGTGCTGATCAGTTGGATCTCCAACCCCAAGCTCGCCCTCTGGACGCTGATGTTCATCCTGACATGGAAGTACATCGGCTTCGCGATCATCTTGATGCTGGCCGGGCTGCAGAACGTGCCCGAAGAGCTGTCCGAGGCGGCCGCCGTCGACGGGGCCACGTACTGGCAGATCCAGCGTCACATCATGCTCCCCCTCTTGGCGCCGACCATCCGGATCTGGGCTTTCTTGTCGATCATCGGGTCGATGCAGTTGTTCGACTTGGTGTACGTCATCTGGGGCCAGTACATCGCCACCATCGCAGGGACCTCGACCCAAGTGTGGTTCATGGCCACCGAGGGCCAGCTCAAGGGTCAGCTCGGCCGCGGCTCGGCCATCTCCATCGTGGTGTTCGCCATCTCTCTGGTCGTCGCGTTCCTGTACCAGCGTTTCGTCCTGCGCCGCGACACCGAAGGCGCCCTGACCGAGAGGGAGGGCTGACCGATGAGCGCATCAGCAGTCGCCGCCCGTGACGGACGGGTCATTCATGTCCGGCACGCGAAGAACCACTGGGGGAGCCCGGTCATCTACTTCATCGCCCTGTGCCTGATCGCGGTGTGCCTCGCCCCGGTCCTGTACATCGTCGCCGGCGGTTTCAACACCAACTCACGCCTGACCATCGACCCTTCGGGGCTTCCCAGCCCCTGGCAGGTCAACCAGTACCTCAGCTTGCTGAAGATGCCGTTGTTCTGGCGGATGGCTGGAAACTCGGCCTTCATCGCCCTGATCACCGTGGCGGCCGTCGTCGTCCTGGGAGTCAGCGCCAGTTTCGTCTTGTCGCGCTACCATTTCAAGGGACGCAACGCGATGTACATGCTGTTCGCCGCCGGGCTGATGTTCCCGTTGTCGGTGGCGATCCAGCCGCTGTACATCATGATGACGCGCATCCACCTGGCCGGGACTCCGTGGAGCGTGATCCTGCCCCAGGTCGCGTTCGGCCTGCCACAGACCGTGATCATCCTGACCCCCTTCCTGGCGGCCATCCCCCTGGAGATCGAGGAGGCGGCGACCGTCGACGGCTGCTCGCGCCTCAGTTTCTTCGTGCGCATGGTCATCCCGCTGTCGGCCCCAGGGGTCATCACGGTGGCGATCCTGAACTTCATCGGCTCGTGGAACAGTTACCTCCTGCCGTTGTACATGTTCAGCGACCAGTCGCAGTACACGCTGCCCCTCGGCGTGCAGTGGTTCTCGACCGCCCACTCCCAGGACACGGCCCAAGTCCTGGCCTTCACGTCCATGTCGATGATCCCCGCCCTGGTCTTCTTCCTCGCCTTCGAGCGCCGCATCGTCGGCGGGTTGACTGGCGCGGTGAAGGGGTGAGGCAGCGATTCTGAGACGCCTGATCGATCGGGCGATGGGATGGGTGGGAGTTCAACCACCGGGTCATGATTCCTTCAGGATGCACAGCGAGCTTGCTAGGCAGATCGTAATATCCACTACATATGGACGTTATGGTCGTTTTGGTCGCTTCGGTGATAGTCTACATCTATCAGCGAAAGAGAGTCCTGATGACACAAGTAGAAGAACGACAGCATGCAGACTCCGCGCGCCAAGACACCATCTTGCCGCCGACCGATCCAGACCTGATCAAGCCCATTGAAGCATTCATGGCCGACCACCAGCGGGGAGCAGCCTTGATCGCCGACGGAGTCCGTACTGACGTGCCCGACGACGTCTACCAAGCCCTCACCCTCATCGTCCAAGCTATGGCGCGAGGTCAGGCTGTGACGGTGGCACCCATTGGCATGATGCTCACGACCAGCCAGGCGGCAGATCTGTTGGGCGTGTCCCGCCAAACCCTAGTGCGTCTCCTTGGGGACAACGAACTCCCCTACGAGCGCCCTCGCCGTCATCGCCTGCTTCGCCTCAGCGATGTCTTGGCATACAAGCAGCGTCGTCATGTCGAGGATCGCATGGCCCTGGAGGAGATGACCCGACAAGCGGTCGAGGATGGTCTATATAACGACTCCTATGAGATGTACGAGGATGCTCTCACGCAAGCCCGCAGGGGTGAGATCTAGTGTTTGTGGCTTTCTTGGACGCCAATGTCCTCGTGCCCGTTGCCTTGGCAGACACCATTCTTCGCTCCGCTGAACGGGGCTTCTTTCTTCCGCGGTGGTCGCCGACCGTCATCGGTGAGGTCGCACGTGTAGTCCATCGTATCCATCCCGAAATCCCCGATACTCGGATTCAAACCCGGCTGTCGGGGATGGATGCTCGCTTTCCCGATGCCAGTGTCCACGGATACGAATCTCTACTACAAACAGTTGAACTACCAGATGCGGATGATCGTCATGTCTTGGCAGCAGCCCGACTCAGCGGTGCTGATGTGATAGTCACTCGAAATCTCCGAGACTTCCCGGATGATGTGCTCCGGCAATGGGGTCTCGAGGCGGTTAGCCCCGATCAGTTCATGCGGGATATGCTCGATCTCTTTCCCCGGCCCATGCTTGACATCATTCGCGAGCAAGCCGCCCACGCGAGGCGTCCCCCCTTGTCAGTCAACGATGTCTTGGCAAGTTTGGAACGGGCAGGCGTTCCCGGTTTTGTCAACGACGTCCGGGAGTGGATTGGTGACTAACCGAGGTCGCTGGGCGAGGCCCGAGACACTTCTTCAGTAACTTGTTACATCTTCACGGGTGAATATGTAACATGTTCGCGTCTGGGATTGGATGAATGTCCACTGACACCAGCGCAGGAGCAGCACTTGCTGCCTCGATAGGCGCTTCACTGGGCGAGGACCTCGAAGGTGCGTCGATGGTCGGTGATGAGTTGCGCGCCTAGTGACGCCACGTCAATGTCATCGAAAGTGTCATCCTGTTGAAGCTGATCGAAGTCGATCACGACATAGCGGGGCACATTGTTACGCAAGATGACCACCGACCCGCGCTCATCGACACACCTTGCCACGCGGGAGAAGGTCTGATTGGCCTCACTGAGCGATACGAGGTTGGCGGTATCGACGAGCATGACGACCTCGGCGGTAGAGACCACGGGACGGCGCCACAGCCGGTGGCCGTCCATGATGTACCCACGCCTGCTGTTGACCCGCGACCTACCGCGTTCTAACGGTGTGATCCTCGCCCTCCACGTGTACTTCTTCCACGGGCCCACGATGCCCGTGGAGTACGACCCAGATCGTGATCACGGGCCACTCTTCGCGTGACCCGTCTGGCACTCCGTGACCATTGTGCTGGCGTTCGGACAGTGTTAAACTGCAACTAATTATCTTCAATAACACAGACCGGTTCAAAGCCCCTGCTAATTGAAACGTTTCAACTCACGGTGCGCGATCGTAGAGGATCGCACACGACCAGGAGGGAAGTTACTTAATGAGAAGACGTATTATCGCCTTGGCGCTCGCGGCGCTGATGTCGCTCGCCATGGGAGTGACCGCGTCGGCGTCCGTCAGCCAAGCCATTCCGATCACCGGCGGGGTCGCCACATTCGACCCCGTGAACGGTTTCATGGTGGATCAGCATGCTCTGTTCGAGAGCCCACCCACCCAGTACAAGCCCGGCGCCCGATGGTGGCTGCCTGAGGGCGTGAACACCGACGACGTGCTGCGCGCCAACGTCAAGACCCTCTACGAGATGGGCATCAGCCAGATCGAGATCGTCTGCCGAGGCGAGGCGGCCGTCGACGCCCGGTACACCCCCGACAACCTGGACACGAGCATCTGGGGGAACGACACATCACAGGAGATCTACAGTTGGGGCTCCCAGGAGTGGCTCAACGACGAGAAGGTCATCATCCAGGAAGCCACGAAGTACGGCATGGGCTTCTCGCTGACCAGCGGCACGAACTGGTCCAACGCGAACCTGCCGTACCCGTACCTCAAGCCTGACGACCCGGCAGCCGGTCGCTCCCTGGGCTACGCGGTGACCGCGGTCAGCCCCGGCGAGGACTACAACAGCGTGCTCGCGCGCTCGGCGGTGACACAGCCCACAGGGACTCCAGCCTTGGTCGAGGACGAGTTGATCCACCGACAGGATCTGGTCAAGGTCGTGGCGATCAAGGTGGATCCGACGAACGCGGCGACCATCACCGCGACGAGGGCGATCAGCGGCACGGCGACCTTCGCCAGCGCGACGGCGATCGACCTGACCGACCTCGTGACGATCAACGGACAGCCGGCGCATCCGGACGGCGGGACGACGGACCCCCTGTCGTTCCAGGACGCGTGGGGGCAGGATCCGTCCGGCCTGAACCCGGCGCCCGCGAAGCCGTTCGCGGTCGACTGGACCGCCCCCGACGACGGCTACACCTACTGGGTGATCAGCTTCTGGATGCAACCGACCGGAGCGTCCGCGACGCCGTCCGCGACGCATAACTACGCGATCAACTACATCGACTCGGTCGGCATGCAGGACGCCATCCAGTACTACGAGCAGTACTTGTTCAATGACCCGGACCTGGTCGCGGCTGTGAAGGCGAACGGGAAGGGCGAGATGTACATGGACTCCCTGGAGGTCTCGTCCACGAATGGAACCAGGTTCTGGGGCTCGGAGTTCCTCGGCCTGTTCGAGCAGGGCCGGGGGTACGACCTGACGCCGTACCTGCCGTACATCATCGGCAACACGCCGACCCTGGCCGGCAGCGACGGGGTCCTGGAGGCGAAGGTACGGGCCGACCTCTTCGAGACGATGACCGACACGTACCGTGACAACGTCCTGAAGCCGCTGCAGGCGTACCTGCACACGATGGACATGAAGCTGCGCGCGGAAATCACGTACGGCGTGACCTATGAGATCACCACGCCTGTGCAGTACGTCGACTACACGGAGACCGAGTCGTTCGAGTTCGACAACAACCTCGACTCGTTCCGCGTCCAAGCCGGCGGGGCCCACATCTGGGGCGAGCGGCTGTCCAGCGAGATGGGCGCCGTCATGAACAGCAACTATGTCTATGGGCAAGATAAGTTCATGCAGATCATCAACACGCAGTTCGCGGCGGGTGTCACCTTCAACGTGTTCCACGGCTACGGCGCCGATGTGGGCGGCGACGCCTCGTACGTGCCGAACGCCAACTTCTGGACCGCGACCCAGTGGCCCGGTCACGAGGGCATGAACGCCAACATCTCCGAGCGCTGGGGTCCGCGTCAACCCGCGTACCAGCACTACGACGACTACATGGCCATGATCGCCAGGGCGCAGATGCTCAACCAACAGGGCATCCCTCAGGTGGACATCGGGATCCTTCACACCGACTACAACATGCAAAATGGATTGAGCAGGCTGCAGGAGGGTGGCACGGCGCCGGATTGGACGCGCGACAACCTCGGCTTCTACTGGCAGGACATGGCGCTGCAGAACAACGGTTACACCTACGACTACTTCGCCCCCGAGAATCTGAATCTGCTGGCGGGCACGGGTGTCACGATGTACGACAACGGCGAACTGCTGCCCAGCCGTGTCGGGTACCACGCGCTGATCGTCTACCAGGACGCCCTGTCCATCGCGGCGGCGCAGCAGCTCTTGACGCTGGCCCAGCAGGGGATGCCGATCATCTTCGTGGACAACGTGATCGAAGACCCCAGCAACAGCAACAACGTGGCCATCCCGGCCAACAAGCTGAGCACCAACCCCAGCGGTGAGGTCGTGGCGGCGTCGCGTACCCTGTCCCTGGGGGAGAGCGACACGGACCTGCAGGCGCTCGTCGCCCAGATCAAGACGCTTCCGAACGTGGTCTACCTGCCGAACGGCGCCGGTTACGACCCTGCGAACCCGTACGACTCGGCCACCTTGGAGGCGTTGCACAGCCTTGGCGTGTACCCACGCACCGAGCTGACCAACACCAACAAGAACATCTTCGCTCAGCTGCGCAAGGATGGCACGACCGACTACGTCTACGCCTACAACGCGCTGAGCGATTATGACTACAACGACGTGCCGATGCCGGAGGCCCAGAATGGTCCGACGACCTTCGACATGAGCGTCGACGCGGTGGGCAAGCCGTACCTTATCGACCCGTGGACAGGTGACATCACCGAGGTCGGGATGTACACCATCGCCAATGGCCGTACGACCTTCTCTGTCACGCTGCAGCCCGGCGAGACCGCGTACTTCGCGATCGACACGACCGACCCAGGAGCAGCCCTGCACGCCGTGTCGTCCACGGCGGACAAGGTGACGCTGACGGGCGGCGCGCTGACGATGCAAGCCGAGGCGACAGGGAACTACACCACGACGCTCTCCGATGGCACGAAGTGGCAGTGCGCGATCAACGCTCCGGCCGACATCCCGCTGACTGACTGGACCCTCATGGTCGACAGTTACACCAACGGCGACAAGGTGGTCACCACCGAGAGCGAGAAGAACGGTGTCGCCCTGGGGTACACGACCCAGAACGTCTCGTACGAGACGAAGCACACCGAACTGGGCCCCTACCAGCTGACGGAACTCAAACCATGGAAGGACATCCCTGAACTCGTGAACGATCCCGCCAACTCGGTGGGCGCTGGCGTGTCCGGCGTGGGGACGTACACCACCACGTTCACGCTGCCCGACACCTGGGATCCCTCCCAGCAGGGCGCGTACCTGAGCATCGGGAGCTTGAACAGCAACACTGCCCAGGTCACAGTCAACGGCGTGAGATCCGTCGGCTTCGACTTCGTGTCACGGGTCCACGACATCAGCTCACTGCTGAAGCCGGGCGAGAACACGATCTCCATCGGGGTCTCCAGCACCCTGGAGAACGTCCTGAGAAGCCTCAGCCAGCAGGTGGGCGTGAACAACGCGGGCGTGAACAACACGTTCACGAACCGGCGGATGTACGTGGATCCGAACGCCAGCGCGACCAACCCGTGGCAGTCCTACGGCATGGTCGGCGACGTTCAGGTCGTGACGTACGGGATCCAGACGATCTCGGCCGAGGCCCCGACCGTGACATTGACGGCCGACAAGACGCCTGTCAACGGTTGGAACAGTTCCGATGTGACCGTGTCGGCGACGTCGTCCGACCCGTCGTACACGGTGCATCTGTCAGCGGCCACTGTGGGCAGCCAGTCTCCGTCCGACCCGATCGTCGTGTCGACCGAGGGCACGACGACGATCTCGGCCATGGCGACGTGCGACTGTGGGGCCGCATCCGATGTGGCCACCCTGGAGGTGAGGATCGACAAGACCGCACCGACGGTGACGGCTGCCGTGAGTGGTGGCGTGCTCACGCTGACAGCCATGGACGCGCTGTCCGGCGTGGCATCGAGCCAGTACTCGCTCGACGGGACGACGTGGACACCCTATACGGGACCCGTCGCCGTGGCAGGACCCGCCACAGTGAGGTACCGTGCGACGGACAAGGCTGGCAACGTCTCCGCGGCCCAGACGATCAATGTCGCGGGACCATCGGCCAGCCCGACCGTGGAGCCGTCCGGCTCCGTGACAGAGGGCCCGTCCGCTCCTGCGACGCCTCCCCCGGGTAACGCCCAGGTGCCGAGTGGCGGCAGTTCCACGGCGTCCGGGTGGCCCCTGTTGGCGGTGTGCCTGCTGGCGGTGGGAGTCGCCCTCGTCCCCGCGCGAAAGTGGTTTCTTAGCCGGAATATGACTAAGTAGCCTCGACGGCACGACTGGCGGACCTGACTCAGTCGGGTCCGCCAGTCGCGATTCCCACGCATAGACAGGCTCCCAAGCAGGACTGCCACATGACCCCTGGGCAATGGGTCAACGCGGTGTTGACCTCGTGGCTCAATTGTCGGCCGGACTTGCGCCATCATCCTCATGTGCTTTCACGAGGTCACTCACCAGCCTTGGTGATCGTGGCGCTCCAGCTTGATATCCCCTATCGGCATGCGAGACCATCACCCTAAATAAGTGGGGCCACGCACACAGCCACGCTCGTGCCGGTGAAGGAGTACGCATCCCTTCCGTCGATGGTGATGTCGCAGGTGACCGTCTGCTGCGAGGAGAAGTCCCCGGTGACCGTGAGAGACACCAGGCCCGCCGCATCGTCATAGACCTCGGACTTCGTCCACGTGCCCGAGAACGTCTGTGAGGACTGGGACACGCTCCCCCACATGGCGTTCGCTTGACCGCTAGACACCGTGGCCGTGAACACGACCTTGTGCTGACCGGGCTGCGTCTGGTCGATGGTCCTGAACAGGAGGCTGCCGACAATGAGTGTGACAATAGCGATCACGAGCGCCACCGCGCCGAGGACGGTCCCCGCGACGGCCAGGCCCTTGTTGAGCTTCTTCCTCATGGCCACGATGCCCAAGACGATGGCCACCAGCCCGACCAGCATGGCGAAGATGTCGACGATCGGGATGAAAGCCCCGCCGACGGCCAGCACGCCCAGGATCAGGGCCGCGACAGCGAGCCCGTTCGACTGCGGCACAGGGCTCGCCATGGGCGGGTACACCGACCCCGGCGGCATCCCCGGGCCCGCGTACGTCTGCTGGTACGCGTTCGGGGGGTACGGCTGGCCCGCGCCGTACTGTTGCTGGTACGGGGACTGCTGGTACGGGGACTGCTGGTACGGCTGACCGGCGGGGTAGGGCGGCTGGAACGCATCAGGCGGGTACGGCTGGCCGGAGCCGTACGGTTGTCCCGACTCGTACGGCTGCTGGGGCGGTTGTGGCCCCACACCGTACCCCATCGTCGACTGGTCCCCACCAAGGGTGTACGGCGGGACCGGCTGGCTCATGTCGTACGTCGGGACCGGCTGATTCGCGTCCAACCCTGGCGTCGGCGGTTGGGGCGTCGGGCCCGTGGTCCCGGAGGCTGCCGACCATGCGGACGGATCGGACGTCGGACTCGGGGGGACGGGCTGATCCGGGTCGCCCTGGGGCGTCGGGTCGGGAGGGTATGGCGGCACTGACATCAGAGGGCTCCATTCATGGGAGAGATATCTTCAGTGTGCCACGAGAGAGCGGCGCGCCCGACCTCGTCCACATCGTGCCGTGTCAGTGGCTCCCCCTGGAGCGTGACGGCCCCCGTCACGCCAACGACAAGAACACGCGCTCCAGTCGTCGAGTGTCGATGGACCCGGAGTCGTCGGAGATCAGGCACTCCTTGAGGCCCAGGGTCACCAGTTGGAATCCGGCTCGGTCGAGGGCTTTGCCCACGGCGGCGAGTTGGGTCAGGACCTGCTCGCAGTCCCCGCCCTCCTCCAGCATGCGGATGACGCCCGTGAGTTGCCCGTGCGCGCGCTTGAGACGGTTCACCACGGGTTGACGAGACTCTTCAGGCAATTCCATGTCCATAGTGTACAGACTGGGCGTACGCCCCCGTACTATCGCGGCGAAATCAGACACGGGCCCGCCCGACCCGCTCAACACTCCAGCACCAGGATTGACGACTCCTCCAGCATCACCGCGCACCCCTCGCCCTCCAGGGATGCCGCCTGACGGGACTCCCAGCCCGTGTCGATGTCGTCCCAGGAGTACGACGCCGTGTCGAGGATGATCCATCCACTC
Organism: Propionibacteriaceae bacterium; assembly: GCA_009780915.1. Classification (GTDB taxonomy): domain Bacteria; phylum Actinomycetota; class Actinomycetes; order Propionibacteriales; family Propionibacteriaceae; genus WQYJ01. Next base: position 47,307 of record WQZD01000016.1, on the reverse strand, counting down.
CGCGCCAACGGGGCGCCGAGGGAGTCGGTCCATGCGATGTTGGCGATGCTGACCGGATGGTCGTCGACCAGGTGGGCGAGGACGAACTCGTCGGCGATGACGGGCGCCCCGTCGGGCACCATCGCCACCGCGCGGTCGAGCGCCTGGGCGCGACCGGTGATCGACGACGGCATCCGCAGGTCGACGGCGACCACGGACGAGACCACCCCCATGGCGGCGACCAGGACCAGGGCGACCGCCTGCGCGAGGTCGGTCCGCGTCCGCCACCGGGGCGTCAGCGGGGCCCTCGACCACGCGTCGACGACCGCCAGGAAGCAGATCACCATGAGGGTGGCGTTGTAGTGGTACCCGAACCGGAACGCCTGGGCCTGGCCGCCGACCAGCCGGGCCGCCACGGCCGGCAGCAGCGCCCACGCCAGAGGGGAGCGCCATCCCAGTCCCAGGGTGACGGCCAGGGTCAGGAGGAAGAGCCAGAAATCCGGCCCGGCGAGGATGGACAGGCTGGCGCCGACCCCCTTCCCCGCCAGGTACGTGTACGTCCCCTGAGCGTTCAGGGACGGGATCACCCACCCGATGAGGGCGACGAAGACGGCCACCGATGCGGCGCCGGTGATCAGGCCCGCCCTGACCCGGCCCCGGGCGATGAGCATGAGCCCCAGCCCGGCGGTCATCAAGGTCGAGTCCTCCTTGGTCGCCACCAACAGGACGCACGCGAGGGCGTACTGACCCCAGCGGGGGGTCTCCCATACCGCCCACACGGCCCACACGAGCAGGGGGACGGCGAAGGCGATCTCATGGAAGGCGAACACGGTCGCATTCAGAACACCCCATGACAAGCCGAAACATGCCTGGACGAGCAGGGCTTGGCGCGGGCGCAGCCGCGCGGAGGCCATCGCGCCGACCCCGAGCACCGCCACACCGAACAGCACGGCCTGCGCGATCAGCAGCACGCGCACGTCCGGCCAGAGCCGGTAGACAGGCCCGAGCAGGGCCATGATGGGGGTGAAGTGGTCGCCGAGCAGGTCGAACGGGACCTGGGCTTTGATGTGCGACCAGGGCAGTCCCCCGTGGGCGTACCCGCGTACCGCCTCCCCGTACAGGGCCAGGTCCATGCCGGCGAGGTACAGGCGGCACAGCGTCAGGGACGCCGCGAGGTAGACCCCCGTGCACCCGGCGGCGAGCGCCCATACCGGCCAGGGCAGGCGACGACGCCCCGCTGAAGTCCTGTTGCCCGCCACATTTCGCTATCCTACGCCGCCGGGCGGACGCTGTCCGACCGCGTTGCTAGCATGGATGCGTGCACACCATGGCCACACGGGTCTCGCCGGGGACGGCATCGGGCCTCAGGATCGGGGTCCTCACCGGCGGGGGAGACGCCCAGGGAATGAACGCCGCGTTGCGGGCGGTCGTACGCACCTGCCTGACCGCGGGCGCCCAGCCGTACGCCATCGCCGAGGGGTACCAGGGGATGATCGACGGAGGCGACGCCATCCGTCCCTTCGCCTGGGAGGACGCCTCCGGGATCCTGAATCGGGGAGGGACGGTCATCGGCACCTTCCGCTCCCGCCAGTTCATGACCCACGAGGGCATGCTCGCGGCCGCCGCCAACCTGGTGACGCGCGGCATCGACCGCCTGGTCGTCATCGGCGGGGACGGGTCGCTGACCGGGCTCAACGAGTTCGCCCGCCAGTGGGGCGCTCTGCTGGACGAGTTGGCAGGTGGCGGGACGATCACGCCCGAGCAGCGGGACGCCCATCCGCGCCTGATCTTCGCCGGGCTCGCCGGTTCTATCGACAATGACTTGGTTGGCACCGACATGACCATCGGGGTGGACTCGGCCCTGCACCGGATCCAGGACGCCATCGACGCCATCGCGTCGACCGCCGCGTCGCACCAGCGCTGCTTCGTGGTCGAGGTCATGGGCCGCGACTGTGGGTACCTCGCCCTGGCGACCGCCGTCTCCGGGGGCTGCGACTACGTGCTCCTCCCCGAGCTTCCCCCCGAGCCGGGCTGGGAACAGGCGATGTGCGACCAGTTGCGCCGCTCCCGTCTAGCCGGGCGCAAGGACTCCATCGTCATCCTGGCCGAGGGGGCGACCACCCGCGACGGCCAGCCGATCTCGGCCGAGTCGGTGCGCGCCACCATCGAGGCCAGCCTGGGGGAGGAGGCCCGGGTCACGATCCTCGGCCACGTCCAGCGCGGCGGCACCCCCAGCGCGTACGACCGGTGGGCGTCGACCCTGTTGGGGTACGAGGCCGCCGCCTACGTGCTGTCCGCGTCCGGGGAGGAGCCCGGACCTGTGTTCGGCTTCCACGGAGAGAGGGTGGTACGCCTCCCTCTCGTCCAGGCGGTGTCCGACACGCGATCGGTGCCGGACCTGGTCCGCTCGGGGGAGCGCGACCGTATCCTCGACCTGCGCGGAAACGAGTTTCGCGACCTGGTCCGTATCTTCCAGGAGTTGTCCGACCCTGCCCGTACCCAGGCGGCGCCGACCGACAAGCGCGTCGCCGTCATGCACGTCGGCGCCTTGTCCCCCGGTATGAACACCGCCGCGAAGACGGCGGTGTGGCTGGGGATCTCCCGGGGGCTCACGATGGTGGGGGTCCGCGACGGCTTCATCGGCCTGGCGGGCGGGGACATGTCCGAGCTCACATGGAAGGACGTGGACGGGTGGAACCAGGAGGGCGGCGCCGTCCTCGGCACCCGTCGCCATGTGCCCGAGGTGGAGGAGTTGTACGCCATCTCCCGCGCCCTGGAGTCGGGCCAGATCTCCGGTCTGCTCGTCATCGGCGGGTGGAACGCGTACGAGGCGGTGCAAGTGCTCGACGCCGAGCGCAGCCGGTACCCGGGGCTGCAGATACCCATCGTGTGCGTCCCGGCCGGGATCGACAACAACCTGCCCGGCACGGCGACATCGGTGGGCGCGGACGCGGCCCTGAACCTGGTGGTGGACTGCATCGACAAAGTCAAGATGTCCGCGTCGGCGTCCCAACGCTGCTTCGTCATCGAGACCATGGGGAAGGACTGCGGGTACCTCGCGCTCATGGGCGGACTGGCCGGTGGCGCCGAACAGGTCTACTTGAATGAAACCAGTATCACCCTCGACGGGCTGCGCGAGGACGTGGAGTGGGTCAAGAGGAGCTTCGACGACCACGGGCGCTCCTTCTTCCTCGCCGTGCGCAACGAGAACGCCCACCCCGACTACACCACGGACGTGTTGGCCAACCTCTTCGACGCCGAGGGGCAGGGACGGTACGACACGCGCACGCTGATCATCGGCCACATCCAGCAGGGGGGTCCGCCCACCCCGGCCGACCGCCTGCTGGCCACACGGCTGACCGACGCGGCGATGGCCCGCCTCGCCGAGCAGATCTCCCAGGGCGCCGCGGAGGTGTCCTGCGTGGGGTCCGTGGGCAATGAGATCCGCCTGACGGGGATCCGCGAAGCCATGGAGGGCACCGACCGCTCACACCAACGTCCCATCGATCAGTGGTGGCTCGACCTCAAGCCCGTCCTGGACTGCGTCAACCGCGAGATGGCGTGAGTGTGGACGGTGGCTGGCCCTCGGGCGGGGGTCCGTACCCCAGGTGTGGACCCATCTCGCGCCGGTCTGAGAGGATGGGCGCATGGATGCTTCTGTGCTCGTCATCGTGCTGCTGGTGGTGGCGGGCGTGTTGGGCGTGGGGGTCGTGTGCCTGATCGTCCTGCTGGTGGCGTGGCGGTCGTCGGCGGGGTCGGGGCGGCGCGGACGGGGCGAGGCGCTGCTCGCCGCCGAGCGGGAACTGATCGAACAGGAAGCCATCCGGTCTGAACGTACCCGGATCCTGCGTGAGATGCACGACATCATCGCCCACTCCCTCGCGATCATGGTCGCCCAGGCCGACGGGGGCAGCTACGCGGCGGCCGACCCCGTGGCAGCCAAACGGGCGTTCACCACTATCGCGGAGACGGGGAGGGCTGCCGTCGACGAGACCCGCCGGATCCTGGGGATGCTCAAACGGGACCCCGAGGACCCGGTGCTGACACCCGTGCCCGACCAGTTCAGCGTCGACTCCCTGATCCAACGCAGCCGCGAGTCGGGGATGGACGTCTGCCTGATCCGCATCGGCGCGCCCCGACTCCTGCCGGCCGGTCTCGGCCTGATCCTGTACCGCATCTGCCAAGAGGCATTGACCAACGTCATGAAACACGCCGGCGACGGCGCCCAGACCACCGTCACCGAGAACTGGCGGGCGGACGACGTCGTCGTCACCATCACGGACCAGTACGGGCGTGCCCCCACGACGGCGGCCCCCGGTTCGGGCCAAGGGATCCTCGGCATGAGAGAGCGGGCCAGCATCGTCGGGGGGACTCTGAGCGCCGAGCCGTACGAGGACGGGTTCCGCGTACGAATGGTCCTCCCCCTGCCCCAGGAGCCGGCGTTGGTCCCCGATGAGGGTGGCTCGCAAGGGTGATCGCGGGGGCACGAACTGTCCCACCGGCTGCCGTGGGGGCACGAACTGTCCCGCCGGCCACCGTGGGGGCACGAACCGTCGCGCCGGCCATCGCGGGGGCACGAGTCGTCCGACCCACCATCGTGGGGGCGCGAACTGTCCATTTCCGCACCCCGAACCAACAGTTCGCGCCCCCCGGATTTCTGCGGGGGCACGAACCGTGCATTGAGACGTTTCAAAAGGACGATTCGCGCCCCCGCGACCAAAGAGGCACCCCGTGAGACCGGCCATCACGGCAGTACTCCACGAGACTGGCCACGAGGGAACTCCATCGAATCTGCCACCACGGGGCACGAACCGTCGCGCCGGCCATCGCGGGGGCACGAACTGTCCACTCGACCACCGCGGGGGCACGAGTCGTCCGACCCACCATCGTGGGGGCGCGAACTGTCCATTTCCGCACCCCGAACCAACAGTTCGCGCCCCCCGGATTCCTGCGGGGGCACGAACCGTGCATTGAGACGTTTCAAATGAACGATTCGCGCCCCCACGCGGAAGACGGACATCTCTTCACGCACTCGGAGGAGCTCGGTCCCCTCTTCGGGCGCACGGGTGGGGTACGTCCACCCCCACCAGCTTCTGCGCTTGATAGGCTGACCGGGAAGGAGAGATGAGATGGCTGATCCACTACGTGTCGTCCTCGTCGACGACCAGCAACTCGTCAGTGCCGGGCTGGGCATGATCATCGATTCGCAGGACGACATGCAGGTGGTCGGGATGGCAGCCACCGGGGCTGAAGCGGTTGACCTGCTCGGCCGGATCGACGCCGATGTGGTCCTGATGGACGTGCGCATGCCGGACATGGACGGCATCGAAGCCACCCGCCAGATCCTCGCCCGGCACAACACCCAGCAGGACCTCACTGAGAACCCCGACACCCAGCACTCCACCACCGGGAACCACCTCACGGATTACCACCACACGGAGGGCCCTCGTACCAATCCCCACACCGACCACACCCCCGTCACGCCGAAGATCATCATCGTGACGACGTTCGACCTGGACGAGTACGTGCTGGCGGCGATCCATGCGGGGGCGTCGGGTTTCCTGGTGAAGAACGCGCCACCGCCCGACTTGCTCGCCGCGATCCGTACCGTCCACCGCGGCGACGCCGTGATCTCCCCGTCGTCGACCCGGCTCCTGATCGAGCACATGACGTCGCGTACCCCCGTGCCCGAGCCCTCCCCAGAGTTCGACTGCCTCACCGACCGGGAGAAGGTGGTCCTCGGACTCGTCGCCAAGGGGATGAGCAACCAGGAGATCGCCCGGGACCTCTACCTCTCAGAAACCACGGTGAAGACCCACGTGAGCAAAATCCTGGAGAAACTCGGTTGCCGGGACCGGGTCCAACTCGTCGTGGAGGCCTACGAAGGTGGGTTCATCCACCCAGGATGAGACCCCCGGACGGGAACCCCTGAAGACCGCCAAAGACCCCGGATGAGAACCCCGGAAGACCCCCACACACCCCCAACGTACCCTCAGCCGTGCTGCCGGGAGTACGCGTCGATGGCGATGATGTCGGAGAGCAGGGCGTACGCGGTCTCCACACGTCCGGCGCCGGGACCGGAGATGGTCACCGCGCCTAGGAACCTCGTGTCGAACATGACGGCGTTGGTCGCCCCGGCGACTCCGGCCAGGGGATGGTCGGCGTCCAGCATCTGGGGAGCGACGGACACCGTGACCGTGCCGTCGTCGGCCTTGGACCCCTGCCCGATCAGCTTCCAGTGGGCGCCACGACTCAGCGCCTCGGCGACCATCTCGGGGGTGATGCCGGTGATCCCCTCCATGGGCACCTCGTGCGCGTGCAGATTGGCGCCGAGGATGTCGTTGGCCAAGACCGTGACTTTCAGCCGCACGTCCGAGCCCCCGATGTCGGCGGTCGGGTCGGCCTCGGCGTACCCGTGGTCCTGGGCCTCGGCGATTGCCTCGGCCTGGCTGAGCCCGGCCTCCATGCGGCCGAGGATGTAGTTGCTCGTCCCGTTGAGGATGCCGGAGAAGCCGGTCATCCCGACCGCTTCCAGGGGTCCGGACGCCAGACGCAGGACGGGGGTGCCGCTCATGACCGCGCCCTCGTACTCGAAGCGCACGCCCATCTCGGCGGCCAGTGCCTTCAACTCTCGGGCGGCGAAAGCGGCCGGTCCCTTGTTCGTGGTGCACACCGATTTGCCCGACTCCAGCGCCCATCGGACATGGGACAGGGCCGGCTCCCCGTCGAGGGGGTTCGTGAAGGTGGCCTCGACGACGATGTCCGCGGGACAGGTACGAATAAAGGTCTCATTGTCGCAGGTCTCCACACCGCCGATCGCGGCGAACGTCTCTCCTTGTCGGAGGGCGAGGACAGCGCCCATGTCGACGCCATCGGGGTCGACCACGGTCCCCAGCCGCAGGTCCGTGATCCCGGTGACACGCAGGGTGAAACCTGTTTCTTCGGCAAGTCTGGCCGCGTCGGTGTGAAGGATCTGGGCCAGCGTGCGATTGACGTTGCCGAGCCCCACCAATGCCACATTGTAATTCTTCATTCTTGCCAGACTCCCTTTCCCTGAACGACGTCTCCATTATGGTCGCACCGCAGCCTGAAGCGCGTCCCATTCCATGGACGCCAGCGCGAGACCCCAGCATACCGGCCCCGCAGATCCCCGGCGGCCCTGCTCACATCCACCCCCGACCGCCACGATTGAGACCCTCGCGACCCTGCCGCCCCACACCTCCCGACCGGACATGAGATATCCACACCCCCCTTTGCTGGGGTAGCATGGACCCATTGTCGTCGGCGACGGCGACGCGACCTCAAGAAAGGAGGATCACGGTGAGAGAACCACTATTCCGCGGAGCAGCTACCGCACTTGTCACACCTTTCGCACCCACTGGGGAGGTGAATTACGAGAAGCTGGGCGAGTTGTTGGAGTACCAGATCGCCGAGGGCATCGACGCCGTGGTCATCCTTGGCACCACCGGCGAGTCGCCCACCCTTCCCACCGACGAGCACATGGAGGTCATCGCCAGGGCGGTCGAGTTCGTCCATGGCCGCGTCCCCGTCATCGCAGGCGCCGGATCCAACTCCACGGCCGAGGCCATCGACCAGACCCGCCGCTCCGAGGACGTGGGCGCCGACGGGATCCTGTCGGTCACTCCGTACTACAACAAGACGAGCCAGAAGGGCTTGGTCGCGCACTTCACGGCCATCGCCCAGTCCACGACGCTGCCCATCATCATGTACAACGTGCCCAGCCGCACGTCGATCAACATCTCCCCGGAAGCGGCCGCCGAGATGAGCCGGGTGGAGAACCTGGTCGGCATCAAAGAGTGCAACATCGAGCAGATCGGTCGGATGAAGTCCCTCGCGGAGCCGGATTTCCAGTTCTACACAGGGGAGGACGCACAGGTGATCACCATGCTCGGGTGGGGCGGCCTGGGCGTGATCTCCGTGATGTCCAACGTCATCCCGCGCGACACGCACGACCTGTGCGCCAAGTGGTTCGCCGGCGATTTCGACGGCGCCCGCGAGGCGCAGATGCGTACCCTCCCCCTGATCTCGGCCCTGTTCGCCGAAGTCAACCCGATCCCGGTCAAGGAGGCCCTGAACATCCTCGGCTGGGAGGTGGGGGACCCGCGCCTGCCGCTCATCCCGCCCTCCGACGCCACGCGGTCCCTGCTGGTCAAGGCGCTTGGCGAGTACGGGGTCCGGCCGCGCGCCTGAGCGCGTGCTAGGGCCTTCCGGGGGTACGGGAGCCGTACCCGTCCCGCGCGTGCCTTAGAATCTTCTACGAAGACATGGGGGCCGATGCATCGTCTTCGGCGGCGCATCGGCCCACCACGGCCATCAAGCCGGGGCCTAGAAAGGGACGCCATGACACACATCCGCGCCTGTCGCTGTGCCGCGTGCCGTCCCGCCGCGATCCCGGCGCGCCACCGGACTCGGGGAGGACGAGCATGGGGATAAAGACAGTGAAATTCGGCGGATCGAGCCTGGCCAACGCCGAGCAGATCGCCAAAGCGGCCGCCATCATCCGGTCCGACCCCGACCGTCGGTACGTCGTCGCGTCGGCCCCGGGCAAGCGCTCGGCGGCGGACGTCAAAGTCACCGACCTGCTGTACCAGTTGTACGGCCGTCGCGACGGGGACTACGCGTACACCCTGGCGTCGATCCGGCAGAGGTTCACGCGCATCGCCTCGGACCTGGACGTCGAGATCGACCTCGACCCGCATTTCGCCACCATCGAGAAGCACCTGCTGACGATCGCCGATCCGGACTACATCGCGTCCCGCGGGGAGTACCTCAACTGCGTCCTGCTCGCGGCGTACCTGGGGTGGCCCCTCATCGACTCGGCCGACGTCATCCGCTTCGCCGACTCCGGGGAATTCCTGGTCGACGAGACCGACGTGCTGCTCGGCACGGCCCTGCACAAGGTGGAGCGCGCCGTCATCCCCGGTTTCTACGGCGCCACCGCGCAGGGACAGATCAAGACCTTCCCCCGCGGCGGGTCGGACGTGACCGGCGCCCTCGTGGCCCGCGCGGCCATGGCCGAGGTGTACGAGAACTGGACCGACGTGTCCGGCATCCTCATCGCCGACCCCCGCGTCGTGGACGACCCCCTCCCGATCCGCGAGATCTCGTACACGGCCCTGCGCGAACTGACCTACCTGGGCGCCTCGGTCCTGCACGAGAACGCCATCATCCCCGTGAGGTCCCGGGGCATCCCGATCAACATCCGCAACACGGACTGCCCCGAGGACCCGGGCACGTGGATCCACACCGAGGCGTCCACCGACTCGCACGGCCCCGCCATCGTCGGGGTCGCGGCCAAGATCGGGTACACCGCGATCACCGTGCGCAAGGCCCAGTGGAGCGGGTCCCTGGGCGTGGGACCGTCCCTCTTCCGTCTCTTCCAGGACCTGGGCGTGGTCGTGGACCTCGCCGTGACCGGGGTCGACTCCTGGACGGTCGTCATCCGCTCGGAGATGATCACCCACCTCATGGAAGTGTTCATGGACAAAATCCGCACCCTGAGGCCCGACGCCGTCGAGGTCCGCGACGGGCTGGCCCTCGTCGGGGTCATCGCGTCGGGAACCCTGCCCAGGACGACGGTGACCGTGCGTCTGGCTCAGGCCCTCGATGACGCGAGGATCGACGTCTTCGCCGACACGTACGTCGGCGATCTGCGCATCTTCACCATCGACACCGACCGCCACGACGACGCCATCCGCGCCATCTACGCCGCCCTGGTCGACTGAGGTCCGGGCGGCACGCCCCCGACGTCCACACGTCCCCGTCGTGTGGACAACCCGCCTGGCACTGGACGCAGACGGTACAGTCTGGGGTATGCCCGCGAAGTACCATACCGCCGAAGAGGCGCTGCGCACGGTCTTCGGGTTCCACGAGTTCAGGGGCCACCAAGCGGAGGTCATCGCGCAAGTGATCGGCGGCGGGGACGCCGTGGTGCTCATGCCGACCGGCGGCGGGAAGTCGCTGTGCTACCAGATCCCAGCCCTTGTCAGGGAAGGGACGGCGGTCGTGATCTCCCCGCTGATCGCGCTGATGCAGGACCAGGTGAACGCCCTGACGACGCTCGGCATCGCCGCGGGGTACCTCAACTCGACCCAGTCGCCCGATCAGCGCTCGCAGATGGAGCGGGCCTTCCTCGCGGGGGAGCTCGACCTGCTGTACATCGCCCCCGAGCGCCTGAGCCAACCGGGGACCCGCTCCTTGCTGGAGAGGGTCCCGATCGCCTTGTTCGCCATCGACGAGGCGCACTGCGTCGCGCAGTGGGGGCACGATTTCCGGCCCGACTACCTCCAACTATCCGTCCTGGCGGACCTGTGGCCCGACGTGCCCCGCGTCGCGCTCACCGCGACGGCCACCGAGGCCACCCACACCGAGATCACCGAACGCCTCCGCCTGGGGGACGCCAAGCATTTCGTGTCGTCCTTCGACCGGCCGAACATCACGTACAGGATCGAGCCCAAGGACTCCGTGTCCAAGCAGTTGGTGTCTTTCATCCGCCGCGAGCACGCGGGGGATGCGGGGATCGTGTACGCCCTGTCGCGGGCCAGCACGGAGAAGATCGCCGATCATCTGTCCAGCCAGGGGATCCCCGCCGTGGCGTACCACGCGGGTCTCGACCCGTCCACCCGCCATGCCGCCCAAGCCCGGTTCCTCGCCGAGGACGGGCTGGTCGTGGTCGCCACCATCGCGTTCGGCATGGGGATCGACAAGCCGGACGTGCGCTTCGTCGCGCATGTGGACCTGCCCAAGTCCATCGAGGGGTACTACCAGGAGACGGGACGCGCGGGACGCGACCAGGCGCCGGCCACGGCGTGGATGGCGTACGGCCTGAACGACGTGGTCCAGCAGCGTCGTATGATCGCTGAGTCCGTGGGCGACGAGGCTCACAAGCGCCGCCTGACCGCCCACTTGAACTCGATGCTGGCCCTGTGTGAGACGGTCGAGTGCCGCCGGGTGAACATGTTGAGCTATTTCGGGGAGTCCTCTGATCCGTGCGGCAACTGCGACACGTGCTTGGACCCGCCTCGCAGCTGGGACGGCACCCAGGCCTCGCAGAAGCTGCTGTCCACGATCGTGCGGCTGGACCGCGAGCGGCGCCAACATTTCGGAGCCGGCCGCCTCATCGACATCCTGCGGGGCAACCCGACCGACGCCGTCCACCGATGGAGCCATGACTCCTTGTCGACATGGGGCATCGGGGCCGACCTGACCGAGGCGCAGTGGCGCTCGGTGGTCCGCCAGTTGCTGGCCCGCGGGGACATGGCCTTGTCCACCGACGGTCATTCCACGCTGGGCGTGACCGAGCAGGGATGGGACGTCTTGCGGGGCAACAGGACGGTGCCCCTGCGCGAGGACGTCGTCCGTCGAGCCGGCTCGGCCGGGTCGCGCTCCTCCCGTGGCACGGCGGGGACGTCGACCACCGGACTGGCCCACGCGGGGACGGACGCGCCCGAGGGCTCATCCGATGGCTCGTCCGAAGCGGTGGACGCCCTGTTCGAGTCCTTGCGGTCCTGGCGGCTCGGTCAGGCGCGCGAGCGGGGGGTGCCCCCGTACGTGGTCTTCCACGACTCGACTCTGCGCGCGATCGCCGCCCGGCGTCCGTCCTCTCTGGACGAACTGTCGACCATCTCAGGGGTGGGCGCGGCGAAGCTGGCCGCGTACGGTGAGTCCGTGCTGGCTGTGCTGTCAGGCGACGAACATCGCGTCGACCCCGACGAGGACGAGCCCGCCGAGCACAGCGAGAACTGACCCGTGACCAGGCCGTGGCCGTGAGCCTGTGAGCCCGCGCCTACCGAGCCGGGAGACTCCTCGACTCTTGGGTGTCAGGGTCGCCAGTCCAGGATGGCTTGGGAGTCGTCGGGCCAGAAATCGCTGGCGTCCCCGTCAGGGGTGGAGTCGTCGTGCCGAGCGCCCTCCGCCCATGAGAAAGCCTCTTGAGCCTGTCGGGCGAGGTCGGCGTACAACGGGTCGTCGCCGGAGAGGAAGGTGGATCGACCCGGCTCGATGACCATCACGGCTTCGACCGGACGCTCCTCGGGGTCCCCCCACCACACGTCGGACCGTACCACCCAGGCGGACTCCCCGGGGCCGAGGAAGGACTCCAGACCGCGGAACATCGTCAGGGCGGCCACGGTGAACGTGAGGTTCTCCCCGTACATGGCCCGCGCGATCGTGACCTGCCCCGGCACGGAGCAGTCGAAGGTGCCGCCCGGCACGTAGACAGTGCCGGCGCTCACCTTGGCGATGGCTTCCGCCAGCACCTGCCTGTAGGTCTTGTCCCCGTTCCAGAGTTCGATCGACCTCATCATGCGGTCGACCGCCTCGTCCGCGTCCCAGTCCAGCCCCCAGAAGAAGTCGTCCAGACTGCGCCAGTCGTCCCAGGCCAGCGGGGACGCCGCCGGGGCGTCGAAGTACGCCGCGAGGTGCTCGGGCGACACCGTGGCGCGCATCACGAATCCATGTTCCTCGCTCATGGGGCCTCCATCTCGGTTCCGGCACCAGGCGAAATCTGTGTCCTCGACCTGAAGTGCGTGAGGACAATTCTATGATCCCCGCTCAAGACCGACGCGGATCGCGGGAGAATCCCCTGGTCACCGGCGATTCTCAGATGTCCCGCCCAGTGGGGCACGCCGCTCGCGTACCCTCGTCAGAGTCCCGGGATCCGGGCGATATCGATGCTAGGATGGCCATCATCTGTGACGATGTCCTCATAGGGTTCCCCGGCTGACCGAGGGGCCGTCAAGCATCGCGTGGGAGGCCTGCTCGGCATCGTCGTGTCCTCGCCCAAGGAGTTGTCATGACCGCGATCGCCCAGGCTCCGGCTTCCTCTACCCCCACTGTCACCATCCGCGTGGACGGCCACGAGCTGTGCGTGCCCCAGGACGTGACCATTCTCGACGCCCTCAAAGACCAGGGGATCCACATCCCCTCCCTGTGCCACGACGTCCGCCTGCCCCGGTCGAACGGGAACTGCGGACTGTGCATGGTCGAGGTGGGTCCCCAGCGCCAGCCGGTCAAGGCCTGCATCACCCCCGTGGAGGAGGGGCTGGAGATCGCCACGCACTCCGAGCAGATCGACGCCTTCCGGCACGTGCGCCTCGAACAACTGCTGACCGATCACAACGCGGACTGCCTCGCGCCGTGCCAGCAGACCTGCCCCGCCAAGATCGACATCCAGCGCTACCTCTCGCTCGTCGCGGACGGGAACCTGAGGGCGGCGATCAAGGTCATCAAGGACCGCAACCCCTTCCCGTCCGTGTGCGGGCGGGTCTGCCCCCACCCGTGCGAGTACGCCTGTCGGCGCAATCTCGTGGACGAGCCGGTGGCGATCAACTGGGTGAAACGCTTCGCGGCGGACGCCGACATGGACTCCGAGGATCCCTGGGTCCCCGATGTCGCCCCCGCCACCGGCAAGCGCATCGCCGTGGTGGGCGCGGGACCCTCCGGGTTGTCGGCCGCGTTCTACCTGGCCCAGGACGGCCACGATGTGACCGTCTTCGACCGTCAGCCCCAGCCCGGCGGGATGATGCGGTACGGGATCCCCCAGTACCGCCTGCCCAAGCAGACCCTCGACGCTGAGATCTCCTTGATCACCCGGGTGGGCGTCACCATCGAGTGCGGGCGCGCACTCGGCACCCACATCTCGCTGGAGGACCTCCAGCGCGACTTCGACGCGGTGTACCTGGCCATCGGCTCCTGGATGGCCACCCGCATGCACTTGGACGGCGAGTCCCTGCCAGGCGTGTGGCTCGGCATCAACTTCTTGGAGCAGATCGCCAAGGGGATCATCCCCGCCATCGGCGACACCGTGCTCATCGTGGGCGGCGGCAACACCGCCATCGACGCCGCCCGGACGGCCCTCAGAGTGGGCGCCACGCACGTGAAACTAGTTTATCGGCGCACACGGGACGAGATGCCGGCCGAGCCCTACGAGGTCGCCGGCGCCCTGGAGGAGGGGGTGGAGATGATCTTCCTCGCCTCGCCGACCCGCATCGAGCGCGTCGGAACCTCCCTGGCCCTGCACTGCATGCGCATGGAGTTGGGCGAGCCCGACCGTTCGGGGCGTCGGCGTCCCGTCCCCGTCCCCGACTCGGACTTCCTGTTGCGGGCCGACACGATCATCGGCGCCATCGGGCAGTCCACCGACACGCAGTTCTTGTACAACGACCTGCCGCTGAAGCGCAACCAGTGGGGCGACATCGAGATCGACCCGGCCACCATGCAGACCTCCGACCACAAGATCTTCGCCGGCGGGGACTGCGTGACCGGCCCGGCGACGGTCATCCAGGCGGTGGCCGCCGGACGCCGCGCCGCGGAGTCCATCCATCGCTTCGTCACCCGGGGGTACGTACGCCCCGAGCCGCCAGCGTACAACTGCTCTCTGGGCGCCAACAAGGACGTGCCGACCAACGCCTTCTTGGGGGTGCCGCACACGTCGCGCCACCGGATCCCCGAAGTGGAGCCCGCGCAGCGGATCGACCCGACGCCCTTCGTCGAGATCGACGGCGCGTACTCTCTGGCCGACGCGCGCGCGGAGGCCCGGCGGTGCCTGAAGTGCGGGTGCCAGGCCCGGTTCGTGTGCGACCTGCGCACCGCCGCGACCGAGGGGCACGTCGAGTACCTCGAGCCGCGCCACGCGCGCCCGTACGCCCCCATCCACCGCGACCATCCCTTCATCGTCCGCGACCACAACAAGTGCATCTCCTGCGGGCGGTGCGTGGCGGCGTGCGCCGAGATCGAGGGGCCCGGGGTCCTGGCGTACCAGTTCCACAACGGGCAGCTCAAAGTCGGCACCAGCGACGGGCGCCCCCTCATCGAGACGGACTGCGTCTCCTGCGGCCAGTGCGTGGCCGCGTGCCCCTGCGGCGCCCTGGACTTCATCCGCGAGCAGTCGGCGGTCTCCGACGCGATCAACGACCCGACCAAGGTCGTCGTCGGGTTCATCGCCCCCGCGCCGAGGTCGGTGATCTGCGACATGTACGACATCGGTTTCGACCAGGCCTCCGGTTTCGTGGCCGGGCTGATGCGGGAGCTCGGCTTCGACAAGATCTTCGATTTCTCCTTCGCGGCCGACCTGACGATCATGGAGGAGACCACGGAGTTCCTCAACCGTCTGGACTCCGGCGGCGTCATGCCGCAGTTCACGTCCTGCTGCCCGGGATGGATCAACATGGTCGAGAAACGCTTCCCCGAGCTCATCCCGCACCTGAGCTCGTGCAAGTCCCCTCAGCAGATGATGGGCGCGACGGTGAAGAACCACTTCGCCACAGAGTACGGGGTGTCCTTGGACGACCTGTACGTGGTCTCCATCGTGCCCTGCATGGCCAAGAAGTACGAGGCCGCCCGCCCGGAGTTCGCGCCCGGGGGAGTACGGGACGTGGACGCGGTGATCACCACCACGGAGTTCATCGAGATGCTCTCCCGCGTGAGGATCGACCCCACGAAGGTGACCCCGTCCCACTTCGACGAGCCGTACGCCCGGGTCACCGGGGCCGGGGTGCTGTTCGGCGCGGCTGGCGGGGTGGCCGAGGCGGCACTGCGCATGGCGGTGACCAAGCTCACCGGAGAAGTGGTCGCCGACCACCTGGAGTACGTCGACGTGGCCGGGTTCTCCGGGGTGCGCGAGGCCACGATCACCGCCGGGCAGCGCACCGTGCGCGTCGCGGCGATCTCCGGACTGGCCAACGCGGAACCCCTTGTCAAGCGCATCATCGCCGGCGACAATGTGGGGTATGACCTCATCGAGATCATGGCGTGCCCCGGCGGCTGCATCGCCGGCGCCGGCAACCCCGCGCCCGATCGGGTGGGCGAGCTGGGACGCCGCCAGCGGGTGCTGATCGACATCGACCAGAACTCCGCCTACCGGAAGTCCCAGGACAACCCCGACATCCAGCGGCTGTACGACGAGTTCTACGGCGAGCCGAACTCCGAAGTGGCCCATGAGCTGTTGCACACCACGTACGCGCCCTTTCCCGGGCGTGGGTGAGGGACTGCCGGCGAGACCCCACTGTCGATGACGAGCGTCCCGGACGATGATCGTCCACACCGGTTGACCGCCCGTGGGAGAGTGCTGCGGCCATATGACGACCGCCCGTGAGATGATGGGACCCCTTGTGAACGACGGATGGACGACCCGATGACACGACGATTGACTCATGGACTACTCGCTGGGGCGCTCGCCGTTCTCATCATGGCGACAGCGGGCTGTGGGCTGCCGGTGAGGATCGGATCCACCCCCGGATCGACGGATCCCGTCGCCATGTCCGTGGCGTCCATGACCGGCCCGACGACGATGGGCATCGTCGCGATGATGGCCGATCCCGAGACGTACCTCGGTCCGACTGTGTCCGCGACCTTCTCCGTGGAGAGCACCCCGGACGCCATCACCCCCGGCCTGGTGTCGGGCGACATCGATGTCGCTCTCGTCCCGGCCAATCTCGCAGCCGTCTTGTATGCCCGCACGGGCGGCAACGTCCAGGTCGCGGGAATCAACACGGGCAACGTCTTGTACGTCGTGGCCCGGGCGGGACTCGTCTCCTCGGTCGAGGACTTGCGGGGCCGCACCGTCTACTCCACCGGCCAGGGGACCACCCCCGACGTCGTGATGAGCACCGTCCTCGCCGCCCATCAGCTGACCGGGCAGGTGGACGTGCGGTACGTGTCCCAGGCGACGGAGGTCGCCAGTCGGCTGCTCGCGGACCCGACGGGGATCGCCGTCCTCCCCGAGCCGTACGTCACCACCGTGCTCGCCCGCGACCCGTCCCTCGCCGTCGCCATCGACTTGGGCGCGCAGTTCCAGGAGGCGACCGGCACGCCCGTCGTCACCGGGGTGACGGTGGTGCGCAAGGACTTCGCCGACGCGCATCGCGCCACGGTGGCGACGTTCCTCCAGGGCGCCGCCCGTTCGGCCGACGCCGCCAACGTCTCTCCGCAGGAGACAGGGGCGCTCGTGGCGGAGCAGGGGATCACGCCGAGCGCCGAGGTCGCCGCGCAAGCCATTCCGCGCAGTGGGCTCATGTCCGTGACCGGCGCAGACATGCGCGCCGCCCTGACCTCCTACTACCAGGCCCTCTTCGCCTTCGATCCCCAGCTGATCGGCGGCTTCCTGCCCGGCGAGGATTTCTACTGGGTCGCGTGATCTGGGTCAGACAGAATCGGGGAATGGCGCGGATCGTCCCATCCCAGGGACCGTCCAATCCCACGGATTGCCCAAGCCCGCGGACCGTCCAACCCCGCGGACCGTCGAAAATCACGACATCGAGACCCACGACCGTCGCGTCACTGTTCATATATCCCTATGTTTATATGTCGACATAGCACTACATCGACATACCGATATGTCACTCTAGCCCGGGCTCGATCACGTTCAGGATGCGGTCAAGGTCTTCCTCGCCGGCGAACTCGATCACGATCTTGCCCTTCTTGGCGCCGATCTCGACGACCACCCTCGTGTCGTACTTGTCCGACAAGGCAGCGGCCACAGTGTGCGCCCGGGGATTCTCCACCTTCGGCCTGGGACCACGTGCGGGCTTGGGCTGAACGGTCCCGCTGCTGAGGGCGACCGCTTCCTCGGTGGCGCGCACCGACATCCCCTCGGCGACGATCTTCGCGGCCAGTCGTTCCATGGACTCCGTGTCCTCCAGCCCCAGGAGCGCACGGGCGTGACCGGCGCTCAGGACGCCTGCGGCGACGCGTTTCTGCACACTGGTGGGCAGGCGCAGGAGGCGGATGGTGTTGGAGATCTGGGGACGGGACTTCTTGATCCGGGTCGCCAGCTCCTCTTGGGTGCAGCCGAAGTCGGACAGAAGCTGCTGGTACGCGGCCGCCTCTTCCAGGGGGTTCAACTGCACGCGCTGGATGTTCTCCAACAGGGCGTCCCGAAGAAGATCCTCTTCCTCGGTGGGCCGGATGATCGCCGGAATGACGGTGAGACCGGCTTCCTTCGTCGCCCGCAACCTCCGCTCGCCCATCACGAGTTCGTACTTCCCCCCGCTCAGGGGACGCACGACGATGGGCTGCAGAAGCCCCACCTCCTTGATCGACTCCGACAGCTCCGTGATCTGCTCAGGGTCGAAGATCGTACGCGGCTGCTGCGGATTCGCACGGATCGACTCGACAGGGATCTCCAGGAAATGCGAGCCCTTGGGCATCGAGTCGCCGAGGTGCGCCTCCGGACTCGCGTCCACCGTGGTGTTCTGGAAGAGCTCTCCCAGCCCGCGTCCCAATCCAGTGTGTTTCTGTGCTGCCATGTCTTCTCTCCTTAGTTGGCGCGTGAGGCGATCTCTGCGGTGGCGGCCAGGTACGCCTGCCCGCCAGCCGAAGCCCGATGGTACGTGATGACGGTCTGGCCGTAGCTGGGCGCCTCGGAGATCCTCACCGAGCGGGGGATCACCGTGTCCAGCGTCTGCTCCGGGAAGTGCGCCCGGACTTCGTCCGCCACCTGCGTGGCCAGACGTGTGCGCCCGTCGAACATCGTCAACAGGACCGTCGAGAGGGCGAGGTCGTCGTTGAGGTTCCCCTTCACCAGGTCGATCGTCCTCAGCAGCTGGCTCACCCCTTCGAGCGCGTAGTACTCGCACTGGATGGGGATCAGGATCTCCTTGGCGGCGACCAGCGCGTTGAGGGTGAGCAGTCCCAAGGACGGGGGACAGTCGAACAGGACGTAGTCGTAGGTGTGCTGGCGCAGATACACGTCCAGCGCGTCAGCCAGACGACGCTCGCGACCGGCGACGCTGACGAGCTCCAGCTCGGCCGCCGCGAGATCGATGGTCGCGGGCAGGACCCACAACCCGGGAGCTTCCGTGCTCTGGACGACGTGCCAGCCGATAGCATCCCCGTCCAGGAGCACCTCGTACGTCCCCCGGATGCCCTGACGATGATCCACGCCCAGGGCGGTCGACGCGTTCCCTTGCGGGTCCATGTCGACGAGGAGCACGCGAAGGCCGCCGAATCCCAGGGCGGCCGCGATGTTCACCGCGGTCGTCGTCTTGCCGACGCCGCCTTTCTGGTTGGCGATCACGATCACACGAGTCTCCGTCGGCCGGGGGAGTGTTTCATGTGAAACATTCCCGGAATCAGAGTCGGGTTCGCTCGTGGTGAGTGGTGGAGTTTCGGGGCCATCGAACAACTCCGTCCTCGGACGAGGATGTGTCGCCATGTCGCACCTTTCTACGATTCCAGCGTCAAACTGACGAATCACTATCCTAGCTTTCAGGTACGACATTCCCAATCTGGGGTGTGGATTATTGGGGTGGATGTTCTTTGCTGAGCTGGGTGCTCTTGCTGGACTGATGCTCTTTGTTGATGTATGTGGGCTTCGCTGAGTTTGATGCTCTTTGTTGATTTTGATGCTCTTTGTTGAGTTGTGGTGTCTGCTCCCTGCCTCGGCGGGTCCTCCCCACTTTTCCTCGTTCGCAGTCGGCCTCCGTGAGTCGCCACTTTCGTTGGAATTATTCCTTGGACAGGTCGGCGCTATGCCGCCCTGCGCCCTGCGGACGTGGGTAGCCCCCCCGCCGGGCGCGGTCGCGAGTTACCACATATCAGTCAGTCTATGAGGAGAGATGCCACTAACTTTGGGGGCTGGGCGCGTGACTCACATCCCACCCTTCAATGACGAGTCGGCACCGAAATCCCAAAGAAAGTGGTCGGTCAGCTTTGTGATCTACGAAACCCGGACCCGAGCCTCTCTCCATCGACAGCCCCACAACCTTCTCCACTCAGGGCGCCTGACTCACATCCAAGCCTGAAATGAAGAGTCGGCGCCAAGCCCCAAAAAGTTCAGGGTTCCTCAACAATCCGCCTCACGATCCGTGGAACTCGCGACCGCGCCCGGCGGGGGGGCGCCCCACGTCCGCAGGGCGCAGGAGGCCCTCCACTGACCTCCAAATGGAATAATGCCAACGAAAGTGGCGACTCACGGAAGCCGACCGCGTCCGAGGAAAAGTGGGGAGGACCCGCCGAGGCAGGGCGCACCGGCCCCAACTCAGCAA
The DNA here is from genome assembly GCA_009780915.1 of Propionibacteriaceae bacterium. Taxonomy (GTDB): domain Bacteria; phylum Actinomycetota; class Actinomycetes; order Propionibacteriales; family Propionibacteriaceae; genus WQYJ01. Next base: position 27,322 of record WQZD01000016.1, on the reverse strand, counting down.
AGAGCATCATCTGACGACAATCATCTCTCAGCGATCCGTACCACAGTCCCGACTACCATGCCATCCACGGCCACCCGCTCGACAGAAGCCGTCAACCGACGCCTCCGCAATTCACCAGCAGCATCGGAAATCTCAACCGGCGCACGATCCCCCTTGATCGCCAACAGCACAGCCGGCCCCACGAGTCCAGCAGTCATCCCCACAAGAGACGTCACAGATGACACAGCACGGCACACAACGACATCCACGACCCCGTGGTACTCCTCGACCCGAGACCGCACCACAGAAACAGTGTCGCCGAGCCCCAGCTCGGACACGCACAGATTCAGGAAGTCGACTCGCCTCTCCATGGGCTCGACCAAGCACACCGACAGATCCGGTCGCGCGATGGCCAGGGGGATCCCGGGCAGACCAGCCCCAGACCCGATGTCCGCCACACGCAGCCCATCATCGATCAGCGGCGACACGCACACGCTGTTGAGGATGTGGCGCTCCCAAATCCGCTCGGTCTCACGAGGTCCGATGAGGCCCCACTCGATCCCTTCTCCAGCCAACAACTCCGCGTACCGTCGCGCCAGGGGGAGTCGCTCGCCGAAGACGGTGGAACACACCCCGGTGAGGTCCGCCGGAACAGGCACGGACACGTCGGTCACGCAGACGCGCTGATCACGACGTGGCGCTTCTCGCCTTCACCTTCGGACTCGGAGTGCAATCCTGCGGCCGCGACGGCGTCGTGGACGATCTTGCGCTCGAACGGGTTCATGGCGGCCAACGCCTGCGGCTCGCCCGAGGTGTTCAGCTCTGCCACCGCAGCGGCGACGATTTCCTGGAGCTCCTGGCGGCGCCTGTCACGGTGCCCGGCCACGTCCAGCATCAGCCGGGAGTGATGCCCCAGCTTGGTCAGCACCGCGAGACGCGACAGGTCCTGCAATGCTTCCAGCACCTCGCCGTTGGCGCCCACCAGCTTGTCGCCGGAGGTCAGGATGGACACGTGCGGGCGACCCGCCTCGACATAGGTGTCGATGTCCCCATCCAAGTCCGCGATATCCAACAGTTCTTCAAGATAGTCAGCCGCGGTCTCGCCCTCGAGGGTGAGGTCGTCCATCTGCTCCTCGGTGGTCTGCGTCGACTCGGTCTTCGCCTGGTCGTCCGCCACCGTCGCCTCGACCTGCTCGGCCTGGTCTTTCGTCTCTTCGCTCATGCTCTTTCCCTTCATCGCCCCTCCCTACGAGGGTCACATCTATGGTTAGTTGTCCGTGCGTCGCCCAGTCAGGGTTTCTTCTTCGGGGTCGTACGGGTGGCCCGCGTCTGTCGCGCGGGCTGCTGGCGCTGGATCTGCTGACGCACCACGCCAGTGGTCGGGGGAGTGTCGGTCGTGGCCTTCTCCGATCCGTCCTTGGGACTGGTCGTCCCGGTGGACGCCACGGCGGGACCCACCTGACGGGACGGGGCCGCCTTGGGCGCCTTCGACCTCTTGGCGCGACGCGCCTCGGCGATCTCCTTGGGGTCACGGCCCTTCTTGATCATCCGCTCTTCCCAGTCGATGTACGCGGGGGTCCCCGGTGTGGGGTTGTTGTGGATGAGCAGGAACTGCTGGACCAGGGTCCACGCGTTGTTAGTCACCCAGTACAGCAGCACGCCGACGGGGATCATGACGCCCATGAACAGGTACATGAACGGGAAGATGTACAGCATCATCTTCTGCTGCTGCGCCATGGGGCCGGTCATCGCCTCGGGCGGCATGTTCTTGCCCATCAACTGCTTCTGCGTGACGAACAGCAGGCCGGTCATCATCAGCACGAGGATGACGGCCATGATCTGGGTGGCGTCGAACTGGCTCCAGTCGCTGAGCCAGAAGTGGTCCGCGAGCCTGGCCCCGAAGATCTCCGCGTGGTTCAGGGAGGCGACCAGGTCAGGGTTGTGGACGAACGAGTACCCCAGGGCACGGCCGTTGGCGGCGGCGTACAGCACCTGGTACAGCGCGATGAACACCGGCATCTGCAAGATCAGGGGGAAGCAGGACGCCAACGGGTTGACCCCTTCGGCCTTCATCAGCTTCTGCGTCTCGATGCCGAGCTTCTCGCGGTCAGACCCGTACTTGTCCTGCAGCTCTTTGATCTTCGGCTGGATGATCTGCATGTTGCGCGCCGAGTTGATCTGACGGATGAACAACGGGATCAAGATGGTGCGCACGATGACCGTCAGGGTCATGATCGACAGCGCCCAGGTGACTCCCTCGCCGGGGCCCGTGACCAGGGACCAGAACTTGTACGCCCACATGATGACGAACGCCATCGCCGCGTGCAAGGGCGTCATGATTGACGTGAAGAAATCTCCGATCCCCCACAGTGCAACCAAACTAGTCATCCAACCACTCCTTCATGGGCGCTGTGACACGCCTCCATCTCTGCCTGCTCTTTGATCCACTCGTCTGCCTCTGGCGTTCCGGGGACGGGATCGTACCCCCCATGCGACCACGGGTTGCACCGCATGATCCTCCAGATGGTCAACCAGCCACCCTTGAGGGCCCCATGGGTCTGCACGGCTTTCAGGCCGTACGCCGAACACGACGGGTAATACTTGCACACGTTTCCATAGAGAGGCGAGATCACCGCTCTCCACGCCTTGATGAACCCGATCATCAGCCACTTCACGACCGTACCCCCTCGACGGCGGCGGCCCATGCGGATTTCAAGTCCTCACAGAGCCGCACCGAGGGCGCGCCGGCGCGCGGCAACGCCCGTACGACCACGTCCACGGGCGCCGACTCGTCCACGAGTCCAGCGGCACAATGGCGCAGCTGACGCTTGACCTTGTTGCGTTGGACCGCGCCGCCGACCTGGCGAGACACGATCAACCCGACGTGCGGCGACGCCGCCTCGCGGGCGTACAGAATCAGCGTCGGACGCGCGACCTTGCGGCCACGTCGCATCACCGACACGAATTCTGCACTCTTGCGCAGCCTGAACCGCTGCGGCAGCATGGTCTTAGACGGTCAATTCCGTGCGCCCCTTGGCCCGACGAGCGGACAAGATGGCACGGCCAGCACGAGTACGCATACGGGTACGGAACCCGTGCGTCCGATTACGACGCCGATTGCTCGGCTGATAGGTACGCTTGCTCACAGAAAGCTCCCACACTCATTTCCAGAACTATCCTGCTGTGTGTCAACAGGGGAATCATCGTCACTAAAACGACTGTGCAACGATACGCCATAAACAGCGTCGGATCAAGTTTCCGCCTCTCACACCCTGTCCGGGTGGGTGGGCCGCCGCCCGCGCAGTGGAGAGATCGGAAGCCCCCGTCCATCCGACACGCCGACAATGTCTGAGATTTCTCCACCTCTACTTGAATTCTTGGTGTGCCAAGGATTACGGTAATCTCTAGAGATTGTCCCGCTGTTTTCGCGTATCCACACCTGTGGATAAGTATGTGGACAACTAGTGGATTCGACCCGATGAGAGGAGCAACGGTGATCGCGACCGACTCCTCGGATATGCTTGCCTCTTTGTGGTCCCATCTGCTGTCCACGATCGACCCCGGGACCCGAGCCTTGCTCTCCACGTCCCAGCCCACGAGCTTCGACGGCGCCGTGTTGCACCTGCTCGTCCCCAACGATTTCACCCGTGAACGCATCGAGCAGCGACTGCGATCCAAGATCGAGCAGGTCGCCTCCGACTACTTGAACTCCCCCGTGCGCCTGTCGACGTCCGTCGACTCCGACCTCGCGTCGCTGGCGGCCGCCGCGCCTCGGCCCGCCGTGGTCGCCGAGGCGCCAGCCCCGGAGACCACGTCCCGGGAACGCGACCAGCAGGTGGAGCGGCTCAACGCCAAGTACACGTTCGAGACCTTCGTCATCGGCCCCTCCAACAGGTTCGCCCACGCGGCCGCCGTCGCGGTGGCGGAGAGCCCGGGCAAGTCGTACAACCCCCTGATGATCTACGGCGCGTCGGGACTGGGCAAGACCCACCTCTTGCACGCCATCGGGCACTACATCCATGAGTACTACTCCTCGTTGAAGGTCAAGTACGTCTCCACCGAGGAGATGACCAACGACTTCATCAACGCGATCTCGGACAACCGCACCGCCCATTTCCGCGCCATGTACCGCGAGGTGGACATCCTCCTGCTCGACGACATCCAGTTCCTGGAGTCGAAGATCCAGACCCAGGAGGAGTTCTTCCACACCTTCAACACTCTGCACAACGCGCAGAAGCAGATCGTCATGACCTCCGACCGCCCGCCCAAGATGCTGGAGGCCCTGGAGCCCCGACTGCGCTCCCGGTTCGAATGGGGGCTCATCGCCGACATCCAGCCGGCCGACCTGGAGACGAGGATCGCCATCCTGCGGAAGAAGGCGGCCGCCGAGCGGTTGTCCATGCCGCCCGAGGTGCTGGAGTTCATCGCCTCCAAGATCCAGTCGAACATCCGCGAGCTGGAAGGCGCCCTGATCCGTGTGACCGCCTTCGCGTCGCTCAACGGCCAGCCGATCAACCTGGAGTTGGCGGAGATCGTCCTCCAGGACCTGATCCCCGACGGTTTCGGCCAGCCGATCACGGCGTCGATGATCATGACGCACACCGCGCATTACTTCTCCTTGACCGTCGACGACCTCATCGGCGCCAACCGCACGGCCAACATCGCCCTGGCCCGCCAGGTCGCCATGTACCTGTGCCGGGACCTGACCGAACTGTCCCTGCCGAAGATCGGCGCCCTCTTCGGCCGCGACCACACCACCGTCATGCACGCGTCCCGCAAGATCTCCGAGATGATGATCACCGACCGGACCATCTTCAACACCATCTCAGAGATCACATCGCGGCTGAAGCAGCAGACCTCCTGATCGATCCCTGATCGATCCCCGACCGACCCTGTCGTCCACCATGGATGCCCTGATCGATCACAATGTCGTCCCCCCATCCTCACCCCGCCCATACGACTTTTCGACCGCTGTCCTGTGTCCCGAAAGCCTGTGGATAACCTGTGGATAACTTGCCCCGATTTCTGTGGACACTCATGCACATGGGGACGACCGCCCGAGTTTTTCCCCAGATATCCACAGTTTCCACAGACTTATCCACAGAAATACCACGCATGTCATTCAGAATCCGTCTGAGGCAGATGACGGTTATCCACACTATCCACACAGGCTATGACGATGATGAGAAGTACATAAATCACAACCGTCCCCTTCAGCGGCCTGTGGATGTGTGGACGGCTCACCAGCCCTGATGGGATTGTTGTTCTGGGTATGATCTCGATTCCCTAGCCAGGGACCGAACAGATAGAATCTCCGCAGACCCGCACGGCCCTCGGCCGTCGGTACCATTGGTGCGCACAAGTGGGTATGATTCTAGGACAAGGAGTTTCCATGAAGATTCAACTCGACAAAGACGTCCTTGCCGACGCCGTTGCCTGGGCTGCCCGCAGTCTGCCCACCCGTCCAAGCTTCCCCATCCTCGCCGGTCTGCTGATCAAAGCGGAGGCGGATGTGGTCACCCTGTCCAGCTTCGACTACGAGACCTCCGCTCAGGTCACCATCAAGGCCGACGTGGAGACCCCCGGTGTGGTCCTCGTGTCAGGAAAACTCCTGGCGGACGTCACCCGCTCGCTGCCATCCAAGCCCGTCGTCTTGTCGAGCAACGAGTCCGAGCTGGAGCTGGTCTGCGGCTCCGCCCGGTTCGCGTTCCAGACGCTGCCCGTCAACGAGTACCCTGACCTTCCTGCGATGCCCAAGGCGTCCGGCTGGATCTCCCCGGACGACCTCGCCAAGGGCGTCGGCCAAGTGGTCGTGGCGGCCGGCCGGGACGAACTCCTGCCGGTCTTCACCGGCATCAAGCTGGAGTTCGAGGGCGACAACTTGTCCTTGCTCGCCACGGACCGGTACCGCATGGCTCTCAAAGAGCTGACCTGGAACCCCTCGTCCACCGTCTCCCAGACCTCCGCCCTCGTCCCGGGCAAAGTGCTCTCGGACACGGCGAAGTCCCTGGTGGGCGCCGAGAGGATCACGATCTCCCTGGCCGACGTCTCCGCGGGGGAAGGCCTGATCGGTTTCGAAGCCGAGGGGCCCGGCGGGATCCGCCAGATCACCACGCGTCTGCTGGACGGGGAGTTCCCCAAGCTGCGACACCTGATGAACATCCCCGACGACCTGACGGTGCGCGCCAACACGGGCGACCTCGTCGCCGCCGTACGTCGCGTCGCCCTGGTGGCCGAGAAGAACACCAGCTTGAGGATGCGGATCGACTCCGACTCCATCGTCCTGGAGGCGGCACGCGGCGACCAGGCGCAGGCCTCGGAATCCGTGAGCGCCCTCGTCGACTGCGGCGCTGGCGAACCCCCGCTGACAGAGGCGGGTTTCAACCCCCATTACCTCCTGGACGCCCTGTCCGCTCTAGACACCACGTACGTCCACATCTCGTTCACCGGCTCCGGCAAGCCGTGCCTGGTCACCCCTCTGCCGGACCTGGACGGCGAGCCCTCGCCCGACTACCGCCACGTGATCATGCTCATGCGCCTGTCCAGCTAAGCCATCACGTGTACCTGTCGCGACTGTCGCTGTCCCATTTCAGGTCGTACGAGTCCGCCGACCTGACCCTCAGCCCCGGCGTCAACGTCTTCGTCGGCCCCAACGGCTACGGGAAGACGAACATCGTCGAGGCCGTTCATGTGCTGGCGACTCTGGGGTCGCACAGGGTGGCCGGAGACCAGCCCCTGATCAAGATGGGCGCCGCCCAGGCGACGGTCACGGCCAAGGTCCAGGCCGGGCTCGGCGACGACCGAGCCCTCAGCGTCGCCCTGGAACTGCGCCCCGGCCAACAGAACAAAGCCATGCTGAACAGGGCGCCGGTGCGCCCGAGGGAGATCCTGGGCGCGGTGCGCACGGTCGTCTTCGCCCCCGAGGACTTGGCCATCGTCCGAGGGGATCCCGCGCAGCGCCGACGGTTCATCGACGACCTGGTGGTCACCCGGTGGCCCCGCCTGGCGGGTGTGCGGGCCGAGTACGAGCGGGCCGTCAAGCAGAAGACCACCTTGGTGAAAGCCATGTCCGGGCGCAGCCTGCGCCGGGCCGGGGCGGGCGAGGCCGAGACCCTCGCCGTGTGGGACGAGGCCATCGTCCGCTTGGGCGCGGAGGTGGTCGCGGCCCGGTTGCGCACCCTCGCCGACCTGGGCGAGCGCGTGACCGAGGCGTACGACGCCATCGCGCCCGTGCCGTCGCGGGCGGACATGTCGTACCAGTCCTCCTCGATCCCACCCGAGACCGGGCCCGACGTCGACGCCGTGCGCGACGCACTCCAGGAGCGGATCGACGCCCGCCGGGACGAGGAGATCGCCCGCGGGGTCTGCCTGGTCGGCCCCCATCGAGACGATCTCGCCTTGTCACTGGGGGAGTTCCCGGTCAAGGGGTACGCCAGCCACGGCGAGGGATGGTCGTTCGCCCTCGCCCTGCGTCTGGGCAGCGTGGATGTCTTGCGCGACGACGGCATCGAGCCGATCCTCATCCTGGACGACGTGTTCGCCGAGTTGGACGAGCACCGCCGTGCCCGCGTCGTGGCCACCATGGACATGGTGGAGCAGTCCTTGGTCACGGTCGCCGTGCGCCGCGACCTGCCGGACACCCTGCGAGGGTCCCTGTTCGACGTGGGCCGCGGGACGGTCGCTGGCCCCTTCCCCCTGGGGACGCCCGACGAGGAGGTTCTGTCGTGACGGACGAACGTGACCAGGTCGAGCCGACACGATGGGAGACCGGGGCGCCGGTGACGGACCCCACGCCCGAGGACCCCTCACGATCACGACGTGACCCCGTCTCCCTCCCTCCCCCGCAGGGCCACGAGCAGGAGCGGGACGTGGACGCACCGGCGTACCGTCCCCCCCACGACCCGACCGGGACGCAGATGGCGGAGAGGATCGCCGCGGCCGCGCGCGGCGTGGCCCCTGTCCGACGGCGCAAGCGTCCCGTGGACACCGATCCGGACGAGGTCCCCTGGTCGGGGCCTGGCCCCTCACGGCGTGACCCGCAAGCGGCCGGCGCCGTCCTGGACTCGATCCTGACGCGACGGGGATGGAAGAAACAGGTGTCGGTCGTGTCGTTGATGCCGCAGTGGGCCCAGTTCGTCGGCGACGTCAACGCCCAGCACACGAAACCGGAGAAATGGGAGTCGGGGGTGTTGACCGTACGGGCCGACTCGACGACCTGGGCGACCTCCCTGAGGGCCATGTCCCCCCAGATCATCGCCCGGCTGAACGAGATCCTGGGTCCGCGCACCGTCACCCGGCTCCAGATCCTCGGGCCCCAGGCCCCGTCCTGGAAGAAGGGTCCCCGATCCGTCCCCGGAAGGGGTCCACGCGACACCTACGGGTGAGTCCGGCGACGAGCGGGGTGGACTTCGATGGAACGCACACGAGGTGGACGACTCCATCGCGGAGGGTCAATGGTGCTATAGAGTTGTCCATATGAACGAGCCTTCTCTGGCGCAGCCCTTCGAGGGCGAGCCCACCTTGGCGGAGGCCGTGGAAGCTGTCGTGGCGGACATCCCTCCGGGGAGGGTGATGACGTACGCCGACGTGGCGGCGTTCAGCGGTCATCCGGGGGCGGCCAGACGTGTGGGCGCCGTCGCGCGTGACGGGTCGTCGGACCTGCCGTGGCATCGTGTGGTCGCGAGCAGGGGGCGGCTCGCGACCGAGCACGCCGAGCCCCTCGGGTGGCAGGCGACGGCGTTGGCGGGCGAGGGGTTGAGCATCCACAACGGGCACGTCGAGCAGTTCGAGGCGGCCCGATGGTTCCCGGAGTGGGCGGGGTCGACCCGCCCGGAACCCACGTACTCCCCGCACGAGGTGGCGCTCATGGTGGACCAGTCCGCCTCCACCATCCTGCGCCGCATCGCCGACGACCAGATCACGGCGCACCACGCCGGGACGTACTTCCATGTCGGACAAGGGGAGGTCGTCCGGTACGCCCATGCCCTCATGGACGACACGGCGGCGACCCTCAGACCCGAGCTCGCCCTGTTCGTGGCGGACCACCTGCCGGGCCTGTGAGCGGGCGGACCGTCACCCGTGGTGAGGCGCCCTAGGCGTTGTCTGGGATCGACGGGATCCCGATCCGACGCAACCACCCGAATATATCCTGGGTCACCTCGTCGCGGTTGAGTTCGTTGAGCAGCTCGTGACGGGCCTGCGGGTACAGGCGCAGGGTCACGTCCGTGGCCCCGGCGCGGCGGTACCGCTCGGCCACGGCGGCGGCCCCCGTGCCCATGGCGCCCACGGGGTCGGCGCCCCCGGACAGCAGCAGGAGAGGGAGGCTGTGGGGGGTGTCGCGGTACGTGGCGGGGGAGTTGGCCTGGCCGATCACGTCCATGAGCACCCGGTCGGCGGCGAGGGTGAAGATCCCCCCGCAGCGGGGGTCGTCCACGTACGCGTCCACCTGCTCCGGGTCGCGGGAGAGCCAGTCGAAGCCCGTGCGCGCCCCGTGCTTCTCGAAGGGCTTGTTGTACGCTCCGAGCGAGGCGGCGGCGAAGAGGGAGGAGCGGTGGCGGGGAGCACGGCCCACTCCGATCAGCGCCAGGAGGATGCCGGCGACCCCGCCCATCACCGGGTCGAGCGTCCCGGTGCCGCAGATGATCGCGCCGTCCAGGCCGCGGCCGTGTCGGGCGAGATAGGACCGGACCACGAAAGAGCCCATGGAATGGCCGAAGATCACGTACGGGACGCCCGGCCATTGCTCTTGTGTGTGCTGCCGCAGGGTGTGGACGTCCTCGACGAGCGGGTTGCGTCCGCCGCTCAGGCGCACCCCGGTGTGCCCCAGGTCGTCCGGATCCTCCGCCGAGTCGCCGTGGCCGATGAAGTCCATGCCCACCACCAGCAGACCCTCGGCGGCGGCGGCGCGGGCGAACCTGTCGTACCGGCTGATGTGCTCGACCATGCCGTGGTGGAGTTGGAGGATGGCGACGGGCGGGTTGTCAGGTCCGATGCCGTCTGGCGCCCAGGTCCGCACGGCGATGGAGGCTGGCGGTCGATCCTCTGCGTACCGACCGGAGGATACGAACGTGGATGGTGTGGTGACGACGCTGTGAGACATGAACCCTCCTTGGCTGGGATGTCCAGTCTAGTACGCGTCTCGGACCTGTTGGCGGGCGACGGCGCCGTCCTGCCCTCCGCCAGACGCTGGGCCGGGATCGATGTACACGCCGATGTCCGCGACGCGGACCGTGCCGACCAGATCGCGGGCCGCAGGCGCCACCAGGCCGACCTTCATGTACGCGAAGGTGACGGTCACGTCGGCGCGGACCGCCACGCCGGGCGCCTCGCCGGTGTCGGCTGAGACACCGGTGGGCTGGTCGACGGCCAGGACCGCCGCGCCCCGGTCATGGGCGGCGTTGATCAGATCGACGGCGTGGGCGAACGGGCCGGCCGGCGCCCGGTTCCCGCCGATGCCCAGCAGGGCGTCGACGAGCGTGCCCGCCGTGAGGATGACGGGCCCGGCGTCGTCCAGGTCGATCACCGGGACACCGTACCCGAGGGCGATCTGACGCTGACGGGCGGTCTGGGGGGTGGACGTGGCTTGATCGCCCACCAGGACCGCGACCACCCGGCGCCCGGCCAGGTGGGCCAGGCGGGCGATCACCAACCCGTCGCCACCGTTGTTGCCCGGGCCGCAGAGGACCACCACGGGGTCGGCGTCCATCCCCTCCACCGCCATCGCCTGCACGCAGGCCAGGCCCGCGCGTTCCATGAGCACCAGGGACTCCATGTGGTGGTGGTCGATGGTGTGCTGGTCGAGGTCTCTCATCTGCGCCGAGGTCACGAGTGTGACGTCCATGCTGGTCCTCCTTGGTCGGGTCGGGCGAGTACGACAGCGCCCACGCACGACTCTATTCCCACCAGCCCTGGTTGTGGCCACCCGTCCTGTGATGACAACATGCCACCGTCACGCTTTCATAATATTTCCCCATGTCAGACGTGGAAAAAACTTTCGAAGACCGATATTTGCGCGCCTGGGTATACTGCGGAATCACGGAAGGGGGAGGATCCAGTAATTCTGCCGAGATGAGGGAACATGAGGCAATTCTGGGCTACTTCCGCATTGACGGGCTTGATAATGGGGGCCCTCGGCTACGCCGGGGCGACCAGCGAGGCGATGGCTGACGCCAGCGGGATGTACGGGCCGTACCGCGTCACCCGTGTCCTCGACGACGCGACAGACGCAACCATTGTCGGCACTCCTGACGACGGGGGCGACCCTGTGGTCGTCCTGCTGACGGGATCCTCCACACACCCCGCCGCCGCGATCACCGTCTCCTCGGGCCATGCTGTGATCGTCCTCGACGGCGCCGTCCGCGACACCGACACCACCCCCCTGCTCGTCCACGACGGCGCCCAGGTCACCCTCTACCTGGCCGAGGGCTCGGTCAACCGCGTCGACTCCTCCACCGCCAGCACCCTGGACGCCGGTCTCCCGCAGCCGGGCATCCACGTGGGTCTCGGCAGCTCCCTGACCATCGAGGGCCCAGGCCAGTTGATCGTGCGCGGCGGGCCCGGCGCCCCTGGCATCGATCTGGAGAGTGATCCCACCGCCGACAGCCGTCACGACACCGGGTCGCGGGCCGGCGTCCTCACCATCGAGGGTGGGATCGTCGACGCTCAGGGCGGGGATCGGGCGGACTCGGGCATCGGCGGTACGCGAACGAGCGTGGGTGACGAAGGACCGGGCGATGTGGGCATCGGCAGCGCTGACACGGGACCAGCCCTCGCCGACACGGGTCGTCCCGTCGTCGCGATCCATTCCGGCTCGGTGCGCCCGGTCACGGCCGCCGGACAGATCCGGGTGGACGGCCAGCCCGTGCTCCACCACGACGGAACCACGCAGATCCCTGTCGCCGTGTCGACCCTCGTCGCCACAGCATCCGCCGCCGAAGGGACTCTGCCGACGCTCCCCGGTGTGATCCTGACCCTCGACACCCCCCACGGCCCCTACACCGCGCGCACCGACTCGACCGGGGCGGCCTGCCTCTGGCTCGAGCCGGGCGTCCACGCAGGTGTGGCCGTCGATCCGGCCACCGGGGCCCGCGCCTCCTTCCAGCTGACAGTGGACGCCCCCGACGACCTGGACTCCTTCGACCCGCTGGCGACCCCCGTCCCCATCCTGGTCACACCCCCCCAACCGGGGGTGACCCTGTCTGTCGGCGATCCGACGGCCAAGGCGTACGGCTCGGCCATCCTGAGCGTGGACATCGACCACAAGGCCGGGGACCTCGCCGGCGCCCGCGTCGACGCCGTCGACTGGTTCCGGGACTCCCTCGTGTCCGCGCGATTCACGACGGATCAGATCGAGGACGGTTTCCTCCTGGCGTCCCCGTCCGACCGCGGCCGGGGCGGGGCGGGCATGGCGCTCGACCTGGTCGAGGATGGCGACGACCAGACACGGTACGAGATGGTCGTCGACCGCGACGCGACGTACTGGGCACGGGTCTCGTACACGACCGCCGACGGCACGCCCGGCGTCCTGCTCCAGCGTCTGGACGTGGACACCGTCTACACCCCGGTCACAGTGAACGTTCGGGGAGTGTCGATCCCCTCTCATCCTCATGCCACGGGCGCCGGCGAGCCGGACTCCCCCGACGCGTACACGGAACTGGCCCCCGGCCACCCGCTGGGGATCCCCATGGACCTCGGCGGCGGCATCCTTCCTTCGCCCGCCCTGGGATTCGACGCGGTCGCCTACCAACGTGACCCGGATCGATCCTCGCCCCGTTGGGAGATGACCGTGCCCGGCGCCCACGTCGCGCCGAACGACAGGGACGCTCAGGCGGCGACGATCACCCTCGACGCCCGGACCTACGACATCGTGGACGCCACGCCGGAGTCCACTCCCACCCGCCTGTTCTACACCGTGACTTATCGCGAGACGGCGCCCATGACGACCCTGACCCTCGCCACACGGGTCGCCGGCGGGTTCGCCGACCGCACCCAGGCCTTCTCGTACACGGTCCTGCTCACCCAGGCCGACGGCTCGCCGCTGACGACCGACGTCGAGTGCCACACCCAGGACGGGGACGAGGCGCCCTGCGGGCTGGGATCCGTTCTGGAGTCCGTCGGCGTGGTGACCCTGAGCCACGGCGGCTCCCTCACCTTCTCGCACGTGCCTTCCGACGCGCGTGTCGAGGTGATCCAGACGCCTGTGCCCGGGTACGACACCTCATACGTCCGCAGCGACGACCCCACGAGGACACCTGTCACCGGGGTGGACACCCTCGACGCCCCGATGGCCGACGACGTGGTGATCGAGTTCACCAACACCCGCGTCCTCGTCCCCGTCACGGGCGTCGACACACCCGACACCGCTCCGGGCTTCCTCCTGCCCGCCCTGTTCTTGGCGATGGGGGCCAGTCTGGTCGGCGCGGCGCGGATCGCCCATCGACGTGGAGGAGGCCGATCATGAGCTCGACACCTCTCGACCCTGTCGCCGCGCCCGGTGACGCGGATCTGGACCGCACCGCCCCGATCACGCCCGGCCCTGCTCCGGTGTCCGTGTGGCGCGACTTGGGGAACCTCGCGATCAAGGTCGGCGTGATCCTCGCCGTCTTCGCCCTGATCTTCACCGTCACCCATGGGATCGCCCGCAGCGGCGACGCGGACATGTCCCCGGCGGTCAACGACGGCGACCTGGTGATGTTCTACCGTCTCGACACCTCCTACCAGATGGGGGATCTCCTGGTGGTGACCTACGACGGTGAGACGCACATCCGCCGCGTCGTCGCCGTGCAGGGGGACACGGTCGACATCGACGAGGACGGCCTGATCGTCAACGGCGCCCACCAGCAGGAGCTGGACATCCACCAACCCACCACCCGTTTCGAGGGGGGCATCGCCCTTCCCGTCACGCTCGGCCCTGGCGAGGTCTTCGTGCTGGGGGACGCCCGCGCCGACGCCACCGACTCGCGCATGTACGGACCTGTGGCCATTTCAGACACATCGGGGAAGGTCATCGCCTTGATCAAGTGGAGGGACCTATGACACAACCACGACGACTCGCCGACCTCACCCATGGACAATGTCCGACAGGTCTGGACGAGGGATCCATGACTCAACCACAAGGAAGAGGAGACAGACATATGAGAAAGATGCGAACACTGTCCGCCATGGCGTTGGCTGCCGTACTGGCCCTGGCAGGGACCCAGACGGCGCTGGCGGCCACCCAGAACGAGCGGGGGGCCATCCAGGCCGACGACGAGAACGACCGGATCGCGGTGGCCATCACGGCGCAGATCGCCATGCCGGAGCGCACGAACGTGCCCGACACGACCTTCACGTTCGACGTGGCGCCGTACGCCGTGGACGCGAACATCGACGACGACCCCTTCTGTTGGCCGCAAACCGGCTATAACGACCTGTGCTCACCAGAGACGCTCGCCCTGCCGGAGATCGACCCGGTCAGCATCCATATGACGAAATCAACCGCGAAGGTGCTGGGCAAGGACGCGGCCACTGGTGTGGACACCTATTATTTGGAGTCGGGTGACATTCTCGCCAACGTGGTCTTCCCCCATGCCGGGGTGTACGTGTACTGGATCACCGAGCGGACGGACACCAACCCGGGCATCGACGCGAATCGCCCCCATCAGAACCTCTCCTACTCCGACGCGGCGTACGCCATGACCGTGTACGTGGAGAACAGGACCCAGGGCACGGGGACCTATGTGTACGCGGTCGCCATGGCCGATTCCACAGGCAGGCAAGCGTACTGGGCACCCAGTGACGTGAAGGTGGATCCCACTCCGGGGGGCAATGGCACGTCTCCGTGCTCCCAGCTGGTGTTCGCGAGCACGTATTGGAAGACCAACGGCGCGGTGGACCCGGCGGACCCGAACCCGGTCGCGGAGTCCACGTTGGATGTGTCGATGATCGCGTCGGGTCTGTTGGCGAACAGGGAGCTTCAGATCCGGTATGAGATCACGCTGGCGGTGAACTCGTTGGTGGTGGATCCGCCGGCGTTCTACAAGGCGTATGTGGTGTCCTCCGGCGTGGTGGTCGATCCGGCGCCGAACGCGGATGCGGGGATCATCGGCCATGACGACACGGACCACGGGTACGGGTTCATCGAGGTGTCGACCACGGCGCCGACGTCGTTCACGTTGAAGAGTGGTCAGAAGTTGGTGGTTGTGAACGCCCCGGTGGGGACCCGGTATGTGTTGACGCAGGCCACGCCGACGTTGTATTCCCCGTCGTACAAGGTGACGACGGATTCCACGGTCGCGCCGTCGGTCATAGGTCAGAAGGACACGCCGGTCACGTTGCTGCCGCAGGTGATCGGTGAGCGGGTCAACGCGGTCGCGTGGGACAACCAGCGGGCGATGGTCACGTTGACGGGGGTGGCGTCGACTGGCGCCCCATTCTTGGCGCTCATCGTCCTACTGGTCGTGGCGGTGGCTGCGTTCATCGTCCTCAGCTCACGGTCGCGTCGGCGGGCTTCCCGATGACCCGGACTACATCACTACCAGAGAAAGGGCACACCATGAAACGAATGATGACCCAGGCCACCGCTCTTCTAGCCGCCATCCTCCTCGCGGGGAGCGTCGCCCTGGCGGGCGTGCAACCCGCCGCCGCGTACACCAGCAAGAACGGGGCGTACCAGGCGCAAAATGAGAACGAGAAACTCGCCGTCACCATCAAAGAGATGCTGCGCGTGTCCTGGGGGACCGTCTTGCCCGATGTGAGGTTCGTCTACGACGTGACCCCGGTCAGCGTGGACGGCGTCGAATCGGGAGACGCCACTGGCACGATGCCGGAGCTCGGCCCCGCAGAACTGGACACCAGCCAGATGGTGTGTGGGACCTCATGTGTCGAGGATGACAACATATACAGGACGATCGTCTACTATGGGCAGACCTCCGACATCCTCGCCTCGGCCGTCTTCTCCCACGCTGGTGTGTACGTCTACCGGATCACCGAGCGGCCGGACACGAACCCCCAGTTGGACGTCAACCACGAGAAGCTCTCCTACTCGCCCCGGACGAGCGAGTTGACCCTGGTCGTGGCCAACAAGGCCGCCGGGGGCCTGTACGTGCAATCGGTCCTCGGGGAGCAACTGGCTGACGACATCGATGGGGGTGGCAAGGTCGACCCGATGCCGAGGCCGGAGTACTGCTGGTCGTGCTCACTGATGGGCTTCAACGACTATTACGTTCATACCAACGGCGCCGTGGACCCGGGCGACCCCGACCCGGTGAACGAGGCCACCTGGACGATGTCCACGACGGTCGCCGGGCCATTCGCCAACAGGCAGCACTATTTCACCTATACGGTGCAGTGCCAAGTCACACCGCTCGACTGGGACATGCCCGACTACTACCGCGGATACATCGTCCAAGACGGCGTGGTGATCGACCCGGTGGACAACGCCGCGCCCGAGGACATCGGCGCCGACGCGACGGGGAAGGGGTACTCCTTCGTCAAGGTGGCGTCGTTTGGGATCGACACCTGGTTGTCCGACAACCCGACCACGGTCAGGCTCAAGCATGGCCAGAGCCTCCATCTCGTCGATGCGCCCGTCGGGACCTTCTGCATAGCGAGCCTGAAGGACGGGTGGCTGTGGGGGTACAGCACGAGCATCGACCTCGTTGAAGGCGGAAAACCCTTCCACTATGACGACGATGGGAAAGGCGCCTGGATAATCATCTACGAGGGAGAGAACTCCGCGAACTTCACGCACACCCGCAAACTGGTCACCCCCACCGGCCTGACGTCGCACACGGCCCCCTTCGCCGGGCTGATCGCAATCCTGGTCACGGCTATGGCCGTCGTCGTCATCGTCAAAACCCGTGCCCGGCGAGCAGCGTCCGTGCCGACCAGGCGTCACACCACATAACACTTCAGTCACGCAGAGAAAGAAGACAACCATGCGAAAAATGACAACACTCGCGGCCCTCGCCCTGGCGGCGGCCCTCGCCCTGGCGGGGGCCTCGTCGGCCCTCGCATCCACGTGGACCGAGGACGGGGCCGTCCAGGCTGACGGTGAGAGCGACCGTGTCGCCGCGGCGATCACAGCGCAGATCGCCATGCCGGAGCGCACGAACGTGCCCGACACGACCTTCACCTTCGATGTGGACGCCGTGGGATGGGACCTCGACACGGAGACGTTCCTGTGCCATTGGGGCCCTGATTTCGCCTATCTCTGCACACAGGGACCGGAGTCGATGCCGACGATCGACCCCGTCAGCATCCACATGACGAAGTCCACCGCCAAGGTGCTGGGCAAGGACGCGGCCACTGGTGTGGACACCTACTATCAGGAGTCGGGTGACATCCTCGCTCCCGTGGTCTTCCCGCACGCCGGGGTGTACGTCTACTCGATCACCGAGCGGGCGGACACCAACCCGGGCATAGACACGAATCGCCCCCATCAAAACCTCTCCTACTCCGACGCCGCGTACACCATGACCGTGTACGTGGAGAACCAGGCCCAGGGCTCGGGGACATATGTGTACGCGGTCACTGTGGTCGACTCCTCGGAGTGGGACAAGTGGACCGGGCCCTCCTCTGACGCGGTGAAGGTGGATCCCACGCCGGGCGCGCATGGCACATTCCCGTGCTCCCAGATGGTGTTCGCGAGCACGTATTGGAAAACGAATGGCGCGGTGGACCCCGCTGATCCGAACCCGGTCACGGAGTCCACGCTCGACGTGTCGATGATCGCCTCCGGTCTGTTGGCGAACAAGGAGCTTCAGTTCCCGTACGAGATCACGCTCGCCGTCAACTCCTTGGTCACTGATCCGCCGGCGTTCTACAAGGCGTATGTGGTGTCCTCCGGCGCGGTCGTCGATCCGGCGCCGAACGCGGATGCGGGGATCATCGGCCATGACGACACGGACAACGGGTACGGGTTCATCGAGGTGTCGGCCACGTCGGCCACGTCGTTCACGTTGAAGAGCGGTCAGAAGGTGGTGATCGTGAACGCCCCGGTGGGGACCCGGTATGTGTTGACGCAGGCCACGCCGACGTTGTACTCCCCGTCGTACAAGGTGACGACGGATTCCGCGGTCGCGGCGTCCGTCATTGGTCCGAAGGACTCCCCGGTGACGGTGCCGTCGCAGGTGATCGGTGAGCGGGTGAACGCGGTCGCGTGGGACAACCAGCGGGCGATGGTCACCTTGACGGGCGTGGCGTCGACTGGCGCCCCGTTCTTGGCGCTCATCGTCCTGTTGGTCGTGGCGGTGGCCGCATTCGTCGTCCTGACGTCCCGGTCCCGTCGGCGGGCTTCCCGATGACCCGACCCGCATTGGCACGAGAGAAAGAGCACACCATGAAACGGATCATGACCCAGGCCACCGCGTTGCTGGCCGCCGTCCTCCTGGCCGGGAGCGTCGCCCTCGTGGGGACGCAACCCGCCGCCGCGTACACGAACAAGAACGGGGTGTATCAGGCGCAAGATGAGGACGAGTCGATCGCTGTCACCATCAAAGAGACGCTCCACATGCTCGGTGGGACGAAGTCGCCCGATGTGGGGTTCGTCTACGACGTGACCCCGGTCAGCGTGGACGGCGTCACATCCAGCGACGCCACTGGTGCGATGCCGGACCTCGGGACCGTCCAACTAGATCCCAGCCAGATGGCGTGCCTGTCAGGTTGCACCGAGGATGACGGGTCGTCGCCAATGGTCACCTATTACGGGCAGACGTCGGACATCCTCGCCGACGCGGTCTTTCCCCACGCCGGTGTGTACGTCTACTACATCACGCAACGTCCGACGACCATCCCCGAGCTGGACCCCAACCATGGGCAGCTCGCCTACTCGACCCGACAGATCACTTTGACGCTGGAGGTGGCCAACCGGAGCACCGGTGGCGTGTATGTGCACTCTGTCGTCGGGCAAGCCGAGTGGGAAGACGTCTACAGTCCCGGGGGGAAGATGGACCCCATGCCCAGGCCCGAGGGATGCATGTATTCATGCGGCACATCGCCGATGGGCTTCCATAATTACTACGTCCACACCAACGGCCCTGTCGACCCGGCGGACCCTGACCCAGTGACCGAGTCGACCTTCACGGTGTCCACGACGGTCACAGGGTCGTTCATCAATAAGCAGCGGTACTTCAGTTACATCATCGACTGTAACCTGGGCACGTTCCCGAGCTGGGACTATCTCCCCGCCTACTATCGCGGATACATCGTCCAAGACGGCGTGGTGATCGACCCCGTCGACAATGCGGCTGCCGAGGACATCGGCACAGACGCAACAGGCAAGGGATATTCCTTCATCAAGGTGGGGCCGTACGGGAGTTCCTCGGAGAAGCCCACGTACACGACGTTCCAGCTCAAGCACGGTCAGAGTCTCCGGATCGTCGACGCGGCCGTGGGCGTCTTCTGCACGGTGGAGCCTCGGTTCGCATCAGATTCCGGGTACGTCACGAGCCTCGACCTGGTCGAGGATGGACAGCTCTCCTACCATTTTGACAAGGCTTACAAGATGGGGGGCACTGTCCGAGAAGGGGGGACTGCCATGAACTACACGCACAGCCGATCCCTGATCACCCCCACCGGCCTGACGTCGCGCACGGCCCCCTTCGCCGGGTTGATCGCCGTCCTGCTCACGGCCACGGTCGTCGTCGTCATCGTCAAAGCCCGTGCGCGGCGAGCATCGCTGGCACTCTCACGCGCCCACGTTCCTGTGGCGCCGAGGAGTGATCGCTCATGAGAAAGGTCGCAACCCTCATGGCCATCCTCCTGTCCGGGGCCATCGCCCTCGCGGGCGTGCAGCCCGCGCAGGCGTACACGGACCGGAAAGGCGTCTTCCAGGCTGACAACGAGAAGGAGTCGATGGCTGTCACCATCAAGGCGAGTCTGATCATGGACCCGTTCACCGATGCGCCGCAGGCGAGCTTCGTGTTCGATGTGACCCCGGTCAGTGTGGACGGCCTCCCCGTCGACCTGGCGACGTCCCAGATGCCGGTCCTCGGGCCGGTCGACCTCGACATCGCTCAGATGAGGTGCATCTACACTTGTGGTCCGGACGGGATTCACTATCCCTACAAGTCGTGGTGGGGTCAGACGCGGGACATCCTCGACGGGGTGTCGTTCCCCCATGCCGGGACGTACGTCTACACGATCTCTGAACGGCCGGACGCTGGCTCCGTGATCGAGGGCGACCCCGACCATGAGAAGGTGAAGTGCGACACGAGCCACTACACGTTGACCATGAACGTCGCCAACTCCAGCACCGGGGGCCTGTACGTGCACTCGATGACCGCCGAGGGGTGGCCTGAGAATGAGTCGTGGGCCGGGCTGAAGACGGATCCGACTCCACAAGAGGAACGGTGTGGGGGCTCCTGCACTCCAGCGATGGAGTTCACGAACTACTATGTCCACACCAACGGCGCCGTCGATCCCCATGATCCCGACCCGGTGCATGAGTCGACCCTGTCGGTGTCCACGAGCGTCGGCGGGACGTTCGCGAACAGGCAGCAGTACTTCACGTACTCCCTGCACTGCCGTTTCGAGACATTCCATTGGGATGTGCCCGACTACTACCGTGGGTACGTTGTCGAGGACGGTAAAGTGATCGACCCGGTGGACAACGCTGACGCGTCAGACATCGGCGTCGACGACACGGGGAACGGCTACGCGTACGTCAAGGTGTTCGCCTTCAGCATCGGCGACACAAAGCCCTATGAGCCGACGACCGTCAAGCTCAAACACGGTCAGAAGATCCAACTCGTGGACCTTCCTGTCGGGGCCTCATGCCTGGCGTGGCAGCAAGAACCGTCGTCTGGGTACGCGGCCAGCGTCGATGTGATCGTGGACGGGAAGCTCCTCCGGCACAGTGATGATGACCCCTACACCTGGGGGGGTGTCGGCGAAGGGGAGAACGCGGTGAACTTCACGTTCGTCCGCGACGCGATCACCGCGACGGGTCTGGATTCGCGTACCGCCCCCTTCGCCGGGCTGATCGTGCTTGTGGTCCTGGCGTCGGTGGTCCTCGTCGTGGGTTTCGCACGGTCCCGGCGTAGAGCGGTACGGTGAACGCTGTCCCGGGGGCCGAGGAGAAGGGATGACCCGATGACCGCCAAGGCCAGGTTCGCCCGTGCCGTGATCGCCGCGATCAGCGGTGCGGTCGACCTCGTCGTGATCCTGGTCGTCATGGTCCTTCTCGCGTTCAGCGGCTACGCGATCTGGGACTCCGGGCGCATCGACCAGCAGGCCGAGGCCGTCCACTACCAGGCGTACAAGCCCGTCGCTGACGGGGAAACCCGTGACGGGATCTCGTCTCTGGACGATTTGTCGGCCCTCAATCCCGATGTGACCGCGTGGCTGAGCGTGTACGGCACGTCGATCGACTACCCCGTGGTCCAGGGAGAGGACAACATCCGGTACTTGAAGACCGACGCGACCGGGGCGTACTCCGTCTCCGGGGCCATCTTCGTCGACAGCCGGAACGCCCCCGACTTCGCCGATTTCGCCACCGTCGTGTACGGCCACCACATGGCTGGCGGCCAGATGTTCGGCGACATCGGGCTGTTCGGGGACCCCGACTTCTTCGACACGCATCGCTCGGGGTCCCTGTACTTCGCCAGGCATCTGCATGGGCTGGAGTTCTTCGCCTTCGTCCACACCTCCGCGTATGACGACCTGCTGCTCTCGGGGTACGGTGGGTCCGAGGCGGGGTCCTACCTCGACGCGATCCTGAGCGAGGCCGTCCACGTCCGCGACTCCGTGTCCGTGACTCCCGACGACCACATCGTGCTGTTGTCCACCTGTTCGTCGCGCACGACCAACGGCCGGGACATCCTCATCGGAAAGATCGTGGACGAGGCGCAGCCCGACACCAGTGACGAGTCCACGTCGACGGGGATCTCGTGGATTCCCGAGTTCTCTCACCTGTCACGTCTGTGGCCCCCCTCCATCTGGCTCGTGGTGGCTCTGGCCAGCATCCCCCTGTGGCTCCTCCTCGTCCTGCTCCTCACCCGTGACCGGCGACGCAAGGACAAACCCCGCCGGGGGAAGACCGACGGTGGCGTGCCCGCCGTACCCGCGCGTGTCGGCGATGAAGTCTCGCAGGACGGCGGTGGTCGCCTGGGTGGCGGCCGGGTCGATGTCGGCGAAGGCGGCCATGGGTGATCCCTCGAGGAGGGCGTCGCCCCGGCGTACGAGGTCGGCGCCGGCGGGTGTGAGGGTGACTAGGCGGGCCCGACGCGAACGCGGGTCGACGTCGACCCGGATCCACCCCTGGCCGGCCGCCGCCTCGACCAGGCGGGACACCGTGGCCTTGGTCAGGCCGAGGTGGTCGGCGATGGCGGTCTGGTTGAGGCGTCCGGGGTACGCGTCGATGACCGACAACACCATGAACTGCCCCAGACTGAGATTCAACTCCTTCTTGACGAGGTGCTCCGCCTCTCGTTCGAGGATGGCGGCGGCCTTGCGGACGTTGTACCACAGCTCCCAGGCGCCGGTGAATCTCATGGGGGGAGTCTAGCACCGCGACTCCCAGGACAAGAACAAGGAAGCTGCACTATCCCGGACCAATGAGACATCACGACGAACTAGTCGTACAATAGTTGCATATACAACTATCGACAAGGGGGACATCATGAAGGTGATGCTCGTCATCGACCACCCGTACGGCGCCGACTCGTGGGAGGACGTCCCGCACCACCGCTCGTACACCGCCGCGCTGGCGCACGCCGCACAGGTCGGCCTGCGCAGAGGGGGGCACGAGGTCGACATGGTCGACCTGCACGCCGACGGGTTCGACCCCGTCATGTCGGCGCAGGACCTGGCCGCGTGGCGTACGGGATCACCCTCCCTCGATCCGCGAGCCGCCGACTACCAGCGGCGCCTGCTCGACGCCGACCATCTCGTGATGGTCTTCCCCGTGTGGTGGGAGGCCATGCCGGCGGCCACCAAGGGCTTCGTGGACAAAGTGGTCGCCAAGGGCGTCGCGTACAAGCAAGGCGCCGGGCTGCGCCCCTTCACCAACCTCACGGCGCTGACGGGAGTGACCGTCGTCACCACGATGTCCACCCCGACGTTGATGTACAGGATCGTCTACGGCAGCGCCGTCTCCCGCATCCTCCTGCGCGGGACCTTCGGGAAGATCGGTGTGAAAAACCTGACCTGGATCCCGTACGCCAGCCCCGAGCGGCGCACACCGGAGGCTCGCAAACGAGGCCTCGACGCCCTCGAGAATCGCTTCGCCCGCGTGGGAAAGCAGGGTCACCCCCGCACACTTTCCCAGCGTCCCGATGAGCGGGACAATTTATAGTTGATATCCGTATCAATAGAGACATCGGTTCGCTACCATCGAGCTATATTCACTACTGAACGAGGAGACTATAGTGAAGAGTAAACTACCAATTATGGCTGTGGCCTTCGCGGCCGCATTGGCACTTTCCGTGCCTGTCGGCGCCTTCGCGGCGTCCGGACCCTCCAATGACATCGTATGGAATGGCGCGACCGACAAAGCCGTCGCCGCCAGCATCGTCGACACCCCGAGCGCTCGTACGAACGCGTCGGGCGTGAAGATCACGTCGAACGCTCACAGCGCCGCTTTCCCAGGCATCTACTTCATCTGGGATTCCAAGCAGAAAGACAATGGGTACCTCAAGGTCTCGGCGTCGGTGTTCGACACCTTCGACAGCTTCACCCTGACCACCAAAGAGTCGAATGTCTATCGGGACTTCGTCATCTCCGTGCAAGCAGGGCAGCAACTGACTTCGGACGACTGCTATGTGTTCTACATCCCCAAGGTCGTCGGCAACAAGAACATCAATATGGTGTTCATCAGCGACTGGCAGCTCAAGGTGGAGGACACCTTGGCGTACAACGTCTCGTTCATCGTCTACTGGATCGACGACACCGGCGTGGTGAGGACGACGAACGTCGACTGGCAGACGTTGGCGAAGCCGGGCGAGTGCATCAACTTCGATGAGACCTATGCCGCGTACGACGAGTGGGTCGCCAAGGGTGGACTGCCCAATCCTGGCAAGGGATGGGTCACGGGCGGCATCGCCCCCAAGACCTTCGCCGCGCATGGCCCGGTCTGCTACGAGGACCTGACCGCCGATCAGCAGGACGGCTACAATGCCCAGCAGGGCAACCCCGGGATCTTCTACCTCGATCCGGGGTACGAGCTCCCCGAGGTCGTCGTGTCGTACGACCGGTACCTGGGCGACGTGCGTCTGTGGAACGACCTGTACACCGGCCCTCTGTCCGATCAGATCTCTGCCGCTGACAAGGCACTGCTCTCCGCCGAGGGTGGCCTGGCTCACTACTACGCCCTCCTCGCGGCGTACGGGGCGGACACCCTCCCGCCGTACTATCACTTCGACACGACCTACCAGGACATCTACGACTCCTGGGCCGACCAGCTCGAAGTCGGGCTGAATCACGTGCTGGCCAACAACCCTGGCCTGGGCGTCGACCTGGAGACCTACTGGACGACCACGACTGCCGACACGTTCCCGCAGCCGTGAGAGCCCACTGTGATGTGAGACATACGCAAAGGGTCGCCCGACAGGGCGGCCCTTTGTGGCGTCCTGGGGTGGTCGACGCTGCACTACCCGTCGACCCCTGTCCTTATGTCCTAATGATGAGGACATAAGGACAGGGGTCGTGTAGTCTATGTCCTAATGATAAGGACATAAGGACACGCCATGGATGCCATCTTCTCGCCACCCCCTTTGGGAGCGCACGATGATGCGGTGATCCGAGAGATCGACGAGATGCGCGCCGCCCTGTCGCAGGTCCTGCGCGCGCCTCGTCGCTGGCAGGGCACGATGCGGCGGTCGGCACAGGCGCGGGCGATCCGGGGGTCGAACAGCATCGAGGGGTACACAGTCAGCGACGATGACGCGGCGGCCGCCGTGGACGACGGACCGGCGCTCACGGCTGATGCGCGTACCTGGGCTGAGATTCTGGGGTACCGACGTGTGCTGACGTACGTCATCAACGTGGGCGCCGATCGCGGGTTCGTGCTGGAGGAGAGCGTCCTCACGTCCATGCACTTCATGTTGCTCGAACACGACCTGAGTAAGCGCCCAGGCCAGTATCGCACCGGTCCGATCTACGTGACTGACGACCACGGCGTCGTCTATACAGCGCCGGAGGCGGGGGCTGTTCCCAGCTTGATGGCCGCCCTCGTCCGGCAGTCCACCACTGCGGGGACGCACCCGCTTGTCAACGCCGCGATGGCGCATCTGAACCTCGTGATGATCCACCCCTTCCGTGACGGAAACGGACGCATGGGCAGGGCTCTCCAGACGCTGGTGTTGGCGATGGATCACAGACTTGAGCCGCAGTTCTCCAGTATCGAGGAGTGGCTGGGCGTCAACACCAACGACTACTACTCGGTCCTGGCAGTGACCGGGGCTGGGGCCTGGCACCCCGATCGAGACACCCGCATGTGGATCAGGTTCAACCTGCGGGCGCACCACATGCAGGCTCAGACTGTGCGACGACGCTTCGCCGAAGCCAACCAACACTGGACTTTCATCGACGACCTCATCGAGAGTCACGGCCTCCCGGAGCGCGTCGGGTCTGCCCTGTTCGACGCTGTTGTGGGCTTTCGGGTGACAAGACCCCTGTACGTGTCCCACGCCGACCTCGACGAGCGTCAGGCCACCCGGGACTTGACGCGCCTCACCGACCTCGGTCTGTTACAGGCGTACGGGCAGACGAAAGGCCGCTACTACACCGCAGGCCCGGTCTTGACGGCACACCGCGCCACGCTGCGGGCTGCCCGACAGCCGTTGACCGACCCGTACCCCGACTTGATCGCCGAGATCAAAACCAAGGAACTGGCGATCCCTGAACACAAGGGCGAGGACCCTCTGCTTCCATTCGCTGTGTGACGCGTGTTCTCGGCAGATCCGAGGGCTGGTGGCCGCGAGCAACGACGGCTCGCCGCAAGGGCGCGTCCATGCGGGCATTTCCATAACTTATGGTTCCCGACAATCGAGGACTTCCGTAGCCATAACTTTTGGTAAATATGGCGGACGGAGAGGGCGCAAATGGCGCCCCAGTAGGGCTGGCTCACACTGTGAGGGTCGCTAACGGGATGACATGCACTCCGGAGGGAAGGGTGTAGCCGTACTCGGTCCCCGTGATGACGGCGAGGAATGTCGGCTGGCCGACGACCTCGGTGTCAATCCGCTCGTCGCGCAGTCTGAGCAGGTTCCGCTCTGCTAGCTCCACCTCTTTGTGACCAAGTTTGACCTCAATCGCTGCCCATTCCCGCCAGGAGTACTCGATGATCGCGTCGACCTCCAGTCCAGTGTTATCGCGATAGTGGTAGAGCCGTCCATCGTTCGCTTGGGCGTAAGCCCGTAGGTCGTGAACCACCATTGACTCAAACACCTGGCCGAAGAACTCGGGATCATGGGCCAGACGCTCGGGTGTCGCCCCAAGCGCGGCCACAGCCAACGCCGGGTCTGCCAGATGGATCTTCGAGGGTGTGCGCAATCTGGACCGGGACCTGAGTTTGACGCTCCACGCGGGAAGCTCCTCCAGGCAGAAAATCCCCGTCAGCGAGTCCATGTACGTTCGCGTTGTCTCCGCAGTGATGCACGGTTCCGCTCCGCTGGCGTCCATGGCCAGGGTGCGCAAGGTCGCACTCTGGGACGTGGCTCGCGCGAGCGCCCCTATCAGGCGGGCCATTCGGGCCGGGTGATGCGCCACACCGGCTGGCATCGCATTCTCGGCTCGGGCGATGTCCTGTACGTACGACGCGTTGAATCGTGCCGCCTGAGTAGTCGGCATGTCCAGCAGACCGGGCCACCCCCCGCGGACCGCCTGTTCGGCCAACGCGGCGTATGTCAGTTCTGAGTGCGCCACGATCCGGTCCTGCCCTCGGTGCAGGCTCTCCAGTGACACCTGTTCAGAAGAGGCGCCGCGCTCTGCCAGTGACATCGTACGCATGCGTAATCGGGAGATCCGGCCCGCACCTGAGTGACGCGCCCGATCTGGTGGCGGTGAGGCCGATCCGGAAAAGATGAACTGGCCCTTGGTCTGCCGGTCGTCGATTTCATGGCGGGCGTAGTTCCAGATGTCGGGCGCCAACTGCCACTCGTCAAGTAGACGGGGGGTGTCCCCAGCCAACACGGCCATCGGGTCGAGATCTACCAACCTCACCATGTCTGGCGAGGAGTCGAAACGGACCGAACTGCGCGCGTGATGTAGCCCTGTGGCGGTCTTACCGCAGCCGCGCGGCCCTTCGAGCAAGACGCCACCCATGGCCGTCAGATGGTCGGTGATCAACCGGTCGATCGCTCGTGGACGGTACTCCATACGTACACAATACCGCATCCTGCAACGGAATCATTCCTCACTCTGC
>WQZD01000015.1 GCA_009780915.1 Propionibacteriaceae bacterium | reverse complement strand
GCGCGCCGTCAACGCCCGGGGACATTTCCCCAATGACCAGGCTGCACTAAAGTGTCTCTACATGGTGACGCGCAGCCTCGATCCGACCGGCAAAGGACGAGTCCGTTGGATCAACCGGTGGAAAGCAGCTTTGAACGCTTTCGCCATCACCTTCGAAGGACGCCTTGCCCCATCGGAGGACAACTAAAATGAAAACCGCCAACCGCCCGCCCACCGTTAATCTGACACTCCCTGTGGCAACTGCGACCGCGCCCGGCGGGGGGGCGCCCCACGTCCGCAGGGCGCAGGGAGGCCCTCCGCTGACCTGACAATGGAGTAATGCCAACAAAAGTGGCGACTCACGGAAGCCTCCCAGCGACCGAGGAAAAGTGGGGAGG
Organism: Propionibacteriaceae bacterium; assembly: GCA_009780915.1. Lineage (GTDB taxonomy): Bacteria > Actinomycetota > Actinomycetes > Propionibacteriales > Propionibacteriaceae > WQYJ01. Next base: position 68,168 of record WQZD01000015.1, on the reverse strand, counting down.
ACCCGCCGAGGCAGGGAGCACCGGCCCCAATTCAGCAAAGGTGACCAACTCAGCAATGGTGATCACCAAAACAAAGCAGATCACCTAATCAAAGAAAACCCTAACCTCAATGATCATTCAGCGCATCGACGAAATGCCACACAGATCGCGGCAAATCCTCCGGATCCATGCTCTCTGGTGATGCCACAGGCGTGCGCGCCCGTAGCCGGAGCGGGATGACCCCGGCCCAGAGTTCCCGGCTCTGCCCGTCTCCAGGTGTGTCCCCCGTCGACTCATCGGCGATCTTGGCGGATGCATGAGTGAGGGGGATGGCGATCACGGCCGTCGACGCGATCTCCTTACGGCTGGGCGGTCGTACCTCCTTGCGGCGACCGGGGATGACATGGTCCACGAGTGCGTCCAGCGCGACGCCACGCAGGTCCTCGGGCACGGCGTGCGCGTGTCCGTACGCCACGACGCTGCGATAGTGGGCGCCGATGTCGTACAGGGATCGGCCCAGGACGAGCCCGTCGTTGAGGCTGACGCACACCGAGACCGGCACGCCCTCGGGTCGTGCGGCCGCCTCCTGGAAAGCGTGCCCGCCGGTCGACCCATGGATGATCATCTGCTCGCCCAGCCCATCGTGGAGGTCCGCCAGACCGAAATGGAAGGGGAGGACGACCGGCCATCCCGATCGGACGAAGCCGATGTGCGCGATCATCGCCTCGCTCAGGATCGCCCGGATCGTCCGTGGATCCTGTGACTGTCGTTCGGAGTGCCGCGAGGGCGTCAGACTAGGTATGTCAGGGTTGTCGTCCATGGTGATAAGTCTAAATGACACAGAGCCACTGAGCGGAAGTTGTCCGCACACGTGATTTTCTCTACAGTTACGTGGCGCGCGCCACCACGCCGAAGCATGGTCACCACGCCGGCATAGTCCGGCCTGCGCGTACCGTAAGTCATAGGCCACGAGGAGGAAGGAGTCCCATGATCGACGGCGACGTCCCCCACGAGCCGGCCAGGCGTCCCCGGTCGGGAATGGTCAACGTCTTCTTCCTCGGATTGGTGAGCTTCTTCACCGACTTCAGCACGGAGATGGTGTACCCGCTCATACCGTTGTTCCTCATGGCCACCCTCGGCGCCACGCCAGCACTGGTCGGCGTCATCGAGGGGATCGCGGAGTCCGTCGCGTCCTTGCTGAAGGTGTTCAGCGGGTACGTGTCCGACAGGTTCCAGAAGAAGAAGGGCTTGGCCTTCTGGGGGTACGCCGCCGGGGTCATCTACAAGGTGGCGCTCCTCGTCGCCGGTTCCTGGGTGGGCGTGCTGTCCGCGCGTGTGATCGACCGCATCGGCAAGGGGGTGCGTACCGCCCCACGCGACGTGCTGGTCTCCGAGAGCGCCGACAAGACGACCATGGGCAAAGCGTTCGGCCTGCACAAGGCGCTGGACATGTTCGGCTCCGCCATCGGCATCCTCGTGACGTACTTCCTCATGCTCGGCATGCACGACTCGTACGACTTCCATCGGCTCTTCGCCATCTCGATCATCCCCGGACTGATCGGCTTGGCCATGTTCGTCTTCATCCGCCAGACGAAGACCCCGCGACCCGCCACGTCGCAACCCTTTTGGAAGAACGCCCGCGGCATCGACGGCCAACTCAAGCTCTACCTCGTCGTGGTGTTCATCTTCACTCTCGGCAACTCCTCGAACGCCTTCCTCATCCTGCGCGCCAACTCCGCGGGGTTCTCCGACGTCGACGTGATCCTGCTCTACTTCCTGTTCAACCTGGTCGCCTCCGCGCTGTCCCTCCCGCTCGGGCACCTCTCGGACAAGATCGGCCGCAAGCGCCTCCTCGTCCCCGGCTACCTCGCCTTCTCGGCGTGCTACCTGGGTTTCGCCTTCGCCGCCGACCATGTCTGGATGATCCTCACGTTCGTCCTGTACGGGGTGTACACGGCGATGATCGCCGGTGTCGAGCGGGCCTACGTCGCGGAGATCTCGCCCCCCGAGGTGAAGGGCACCATGCTGGGGCTCCAATCCACCATCGCCGGGATCGCGCTCCTGCCGGCCTCCGTGATCGCGGGGCTTCTGTGGGACGGGTACGGCCCCCAGGTCCCCTTCGTCTTCGGCGCGGCGATGTCCCTGGTGGCGGCTCTCATCCTCATCTTCTTCATGAGGGGCGCCCCCGGGTCGCGGACCCCGGTCTCCGCCTGACGGGGCCGACGGGAGGGGCCGAGCGACGTGATGGGGCCGGGCTCACGTCTCCTGGCGTCTCCTCACGCGGTGTGCGGACGCGCCCTTGTGGCGAGGTCGGCGAGTGTGAGCGTGGTGGCGGCGTTGCGGATGGTGATGTGGTCGTACACAGACTTCTTCTTCACGACCTGCGACCACCGGGTCTGAGACCAGGTCGCGCGAGGGGCCGACCACAGGACCACCGGCTCGATGGCGGCGACCTGTTCCACGTCCGGCTTGCCCTGGCCCACCGCCTCGCAGGCCTCGGCGGCGGTGAGCGGGGGGATCACGAAGATGGCGTTGTGTCGGGAGTCTGTGTCGCTGTTCCACCACGCCGGCGCCTGGGCGAGGCAGCGCGCCAGGACGTCCCCGGCGACCAGGCACACCGGCGTACGGACGGAGAACCGCTCCAGGATCGCCGCCTGGCACCAGGCCTGCACGTCGGCGGGCGCCTCGTCGGTGTCGAAGACCACGTTGCCCGAGTTGATGTACGTGACCACCTGGGCGTGGCCCCGCTCCTCGAAGAGCCGTCTCAACTGCGGCATGGGGACGATGTTGTTGCCGCCCACGTTCACCCCTCGCAGGAGGGCGATGTATCTCATGGCACCACTCTTCCACGGAACGGGGAGTCTCGCGCTCATGTTGTCGCGCTCATGTCGTGTCGATCCGGTGGTCGCCCATCCCACGTCGTGCCGACGCGTCCACGTCCCAGCGATGGTTGCCGCCGTGGGAATCGGCGACCTAGGATGGTGGAGGACAAACATGTCAGAGGAGTTACCATGGTCACTCTCCCGGATGCCGCCATCCAGGCCTCCTACGTCGAGCAGGGGGGCTGCGCGTACTGGATGGAGAAGGCGGGATCCACCTCCCACCTCGTCATCGCGGCGCTGGACGGCGCCGTGCCCGAGGGGTTCACGGGTCACAGGGACGGTGATCGCGTGCGTGCCCCCCTCACACCCGCCAACGCCCTCGCGCTGCGTGGTGCCCTGCCCAACCTGTCGCCGGGTCCCGTGGGTCCCTCGACATCCGTCGGTTTCGGGGACCGCCTGGGCCTGTGCACCCCCGGCCATGTGGCAGCCCTGCGAGCGGTGGACGCCCAGATCACCCCGGTGTTCGCCCAGCAATCCATCCGGGAGATGGGACGTACGCACCGTACCCCCCGCGAGGTCCTGGACGACGCGACCTGGGGGGCCTTCCAGGCCGGGTGGCGCGGCCCGGTCGGCGCCGACGCGGACCACCTCCACACCACCGACGACATCGACGCCTGCGTGGAAGCCGGGTTCTGCTTCTTCACCCTCGACCCCAACGACCATGTGAACCCCGAGGCGGAGAACGCCACGCCGGGCCGGTGCCGCCAGATCGCCGAGTCCTTGGACTGGTCCGCGCTGGATTCCAGCATGGACGACTACCTCGCCCGGCACGCCGGGCGCCGGATCGACCTCGACACGGAATCGATCACCCTGGACCCCGAGTCGGTGATCCGGGCCCTCGCCAAGTACGGGGACGCCCTCGTGCAGACGATGCGCCTCCACCGTCACCTCGCCAGCAGCGGTGTGACGTTCGAGGTCGAGTTGGCGGTGGACGAGACCGAGTACCCCACGAGACCCGTCGAGCATGTCGTCCTGATGAGCGAGTTGGCGCGACTGGGGGTGAGGCCGGTCAGCTTCGCCCCGCGCTTCCAGGGCGGCTTCGAGAAGGGGGTGGAGCACATCGGCGACCTGGAGACGCTCGCCCGGGACTTCGAGGTCCACGCCCAGATCGCGCGGGCCATCGGGCCGTACAAGCTCTCCCTGCATTCCGGGTCGGACAAGTACTCCACGTACCCCCTGATCGCCGAGGCGACGCGAGGACTGGTCCACCTCAAGACCGCGGGGACCAGTTGGGTGGAGGCCCTGCGGGTGATCGCCCGGCACGACCCCGACCTGTTCCGCGAGATCCTCGACCTGTCGATCCGCGAGTTCGACCAGAACACGCGCAGTTATCACCTCAGTTGCGACCCCGCTCGCATCCCCCTCGACGTCCCGGACGCCGGTCTGGACGACCTCATCACCTGGGCGGATTCTCGGCAGGTCCTGCATGTCGGCTACGGTGCGGCGTTGGACGCCTACCGCAGTCGTATGTACGCCTGTTGGCAGGCCCATGACGCGGAGCTCACCGGAGTCATCGCCGACCATTTCGTCCGCCATCTCGCACCTTTCCAGCCATGGGCGGCTTCGAAGGGTAGACTCGACCCAACGCCGGTGCGGGACACGCCTGAAGTGTGACCACACTCGTCCACAGCCCTTGCTGATGGTGAGTACGCGCGTGATCGGCCCCTGCTCCGATTTGAGGATGTTTGGACCGAGGGCGTACACTATTCCCTTGGTCGTCTGCGCTCATTTGGGCAGAGGACCGCTGACCAACGACGAAAGAGTGTATGGCAAAGAAAGAAGGAGCCCTCGAGCTCGAAGGGACCGTGGTGGAAGCACTGCCCAACGCGATGTTTCGCGTTGAACTGAGCAACGGCCACAAAGTCCTGGCGACGATATCAGGGAAGATGAGGCAGCATTACATCAGAATTCTGCCCTCCGACCGAGTGGTTGTGGAACTTTCGCCCTACGATCTGACACGGGGTCGGATCGTCTACCGCCACAAGTGACGTCCTCGACTGGGGAAATAATTGTGGCCGATGGTAGGCACACGTATGCACACCGTGGGGCATCGTCCCACATGAGTACAAGGAAGCAGCTCGATGAAAGTTCAGCCGAGCGTCAAGAGGATCTGTGACAAGTGCAAGGTGATCCGTCGCCATGGCCGTGTCATGGTGATTTGCGAGAACCCTCGCCATAAGCAGCGTCAGGGCTAACTGGCACCGAAGCAGATCTTCGAGATAAATGAATACGTCCTGGACCAACCAGGACATGTCCACCAGCGTGCACGCACTCTGAACCGCGCTTAGCGCGGGACGGAACCACCCCCGGGCGAAGGCCGGGGCCTCTGAAACGGGGAACGCGTCACGTCCACACCTTCGCACTTGGGAAACCAAGTGACAAACCGAAAGAGACAACAGCCCTCATGGCAAGACTTATCGGTGTCGATCTCCCGCGCGAGAAGCGCTTGGAGATCGCACTCACCGCTATCTTCGGCATCGGGCGCTCCCGCGCCGCCGAGATCCTGAAAGCCACTGGCGTCAGTGGCGATCTGCGAGTCCACCAGCTCACCGACGATCAACTCGTCGTCCTGCGTGATTTCATCGAAGCCAATTATGAGATCGAAGGCGATCTGCGTCGTACCATCGCCGCTGACATCCGTCGCAAGATCGAGATTGGTAACTATCAAGGTCGTCGTCACCGGGCAGGTCTGCCCGTACGCGGACAGCGTACTCGGACGAACGCTCGTACCCGCAAGGGGAAGAAGAAGGCCGTCGCAGGAAAGAAGAAGGCTCGCTGATCGTAACCGATCAGGGCTAGAAAGAAGGATCATATGGCTACAGCAGGCCGTAAGCAGGCGAGCGCGAAGACCAAGGTGCGTCGCAAAGAAAAGAAGAACATCCTCGTGGGCCAGGCACATATCAAGTCCACGTTCAACAACACGATCATTTCGATCACCGATCCCACGGGTGCGGTGATCTCATGGGCCTCCGCCGGCACCGTCGGCTTCAAGGGTTCACGCAAGTCCACCCCGTACGCCGCGCAGATGGCTGCTGAAGCAGCTGGCAGGCGTGCGATGGACCACGGCATGAAGCGCGTGGATGTGTTCGTCAAGGGTCCCGGTTCGGGACGTGAGACCGCCATCCGTTCCCTCGGCGCCGTCGGCTTGGAAGTGGGTGCCATCGCTGATGTCACTCCCATGCCGCACAACGGTTGCCGTCCCCCGAAGCGCCGCCGCGTCTAACCCAAGAAGAAAGGACATCACCCATGGCCCGCTACACAGGCCCACTCACACGGAAGTCCCGCCGTCTCGGGACCGACCTCGTCGGCAACGACAAGTCGTTCGAACGCCGTCCCTTCCCTCCCGGCATGCATGGCCGTGGGCGCACGAAGGACTCGGAGTACTCCCAGCAGCTCAAAGAGAAGCAGAAGGCGCGTTTCGCGTACGGCGTGATGGAGAAGCAGTTCCGTCGCTACTACGAAGAGGCCACCCGCTCGTCGGCCAAGACCGGTGACATCCTCCTGCAGATCCTGGAGTCTCGTCTGGACAACGTCGTGTACCGCGCTGGTTTCGCGTCCACACGCCGCCAGGCCCGCCAGTTGGTCTCGCACGGACACTTCCAGGTCAACGGTCAGAGGGTCAACATCCCCTCGATCCGCGTGCGCGCCCAGGACATCATCGACGTGGTGCCGAAGTCCATCAACCTCCACCCCATCGTGGTGGCGCGCGAGGTCTTCGACTCCCGCATCGTCCCCGCGTGGATGGATTCCCGTCCGACCCAGGGCCGGATCCTCATCCACTCCCTGCCCACGCGCGAGCAGATCGTCATCGATCTGCAAGAGCAGCTGATCGTCGAACTTTATTCACGCTGATTCTGGGTTCCCGGCGTCCCATGGGCGCCGGGACCAGCACATCCACAGATTCGCCGTCAAATAGTGGGCGGCGGGAAGGAAAGAAATGTTAATCGCACAACGCCCTGTCCTGACCGAAGAGGTCCTTCAGCCGTTCCGTTCCAAGTTCATCATCGAACCTCTGGAGCCGGGCTTCGGCTACACACTCGGCAACTCCCTGCGCCGCACGCTCTTGAGCGCCATCCCCGGTGCGGCCGTCACCAGCATCCGCATCCAGGGAGTCTCCCACGAGTTCAGCACCATCCCCGGTGTCATGGAAGACGTCACCGAGCTCATCTTGAACATCAAGAACCTCGTGCTCGGCTCGGACGAGGATGAGCCCGTCGAGATCCACCTGCACAAGAAGGGCGCCGGCGAGGTCACAGCCGCCGACATCGAGACCTCCAGCTCGGTCACGATCTACAACCCGGATCTGCACATCGCCACCCTCAACGACAAGGGCAGCCTGGATCTGGACCTGATCGTCGAGCGTGGACGTGGGTACGTCTCCGCTTCTCAGAACAAGAACCCCGAAGCTGAGATCGGCCGCATCCCCGTCGATTCGATCTACTCGCCGGTGTTGAAGGTCACCTACAAGGTGGAGGCCACCCGTGTCGAGCAGCGCACCGACTTCGACCGCCTCATCATCGACGTCGAGACCAAGTCGGCCATCCTGCCCCGCGACGCCATCGCGTCCGCAGGCCGTACCCTGGTCGAGCTGTTCTCGCTGGCCCGGGAACTGAACGTCGAGGCCGAAGGCATCGAACTGGGTTCCGGCCCGGTGGACGACCAGTTGGTCGCCGACCTCGCCCTGCCCATCGAGGACCTGTCCCTGACCGTCCGCTCCTACAACTGCCTCAAGCGCGAGGGCATCCACACGGTGTCCGAGCTCGTGAGCCGTTCCGAGCAGGACCTGATGGACATCCGCAACTTCGGGCAGAAGTCCATCGACGAGGTGAAGCTGAAGCTCGCCGAACTGGGTCTGACCCTGAAGGATTCCATCTTGGGGATGGATTCCTACGCACTCAACCGTTACGACGCGGACGATACCTTCGCCGCCTAAAGCCCGACAGAATTTGGAGAATCACACATGCCGAAGCCAACCAAGGGCCCTCGCCTGGGGGGAAGCCCGACTCACGAGAGGATCATGCTCGCCAACCTGGCCAGCCAGTTGTTCGAGCACGGGCGCATCACCACGACCGAGACCCGCGCCAAGAGGATGCAGCCTCTGGCTGAGAAGCTGATCACGAAGGCCAAGAGGGGGGATCTGCACTCCCGTCGGATCGTGCTGAAGACCATCACCGATCAGACGATCGTCCACGTCCTGTTCACCGAGATCGCCCCCACTCTGATGGAGCGCGAAGGCGGGTACACCCGTATCACAAAGGTGGGCAACCGCAAGGGTGACAACGCCCCCATGGCCGTGATCGAGATCGTCACCGAGGCGGTCACGCCCAAGGCGAAGAAGACCTCCGCCAAGGCGACCGCCGCCCCCGTGACCGTCGTCGAGACGGTCGTCGAAGACCAGGTGGAGGCCGCTGACACGGATATCGTCGACGAGGTCGTCACCGAGATCGAGGTGGCTGACGAGGCCGCCGACGAGGTCGAAGCGACCGAAGCGGCCGACGAGACCGAATCGAAGTGACCCTGGCTGCTCATCGGCCCGCGTCGGGTTCCTCCGGGGCACGGTGAGCGCACAAGCACCACACACACGTACGGCACTCCATCACGGGGTGCCGTACGTGTGTGTTTTCTCGTGGGATCCCCTCGCACGAGCAACTGGACTGGTCGCGGGTCCGGGCGGGGCGGGACTCGTACTAAACTCTTCTCCATGATTGATCCGAAACTCATCCGCACCGACCCTGATTCTTTGAGAGCCGCACAACGGGCTCGTGGGGAGTCGGAGGGGCTCGTGGACGAGTTGATCACGGCGGACGAGGCGCGCCGGGGGGCCATCGCCCGCTTCGAGGCGCTGCGCGCGCAGCAGAAGGACATGGGGCGTCAGGTGGCTCGCGCGTCGGCGGAGTCGCGGCCCGGCTTGCTGGCCCAGGCCAAGGACCTCGCGGAAACGGTGAAGGCGGCCGAGCAGGAGACCTCCCAGGCCGAGGCTCGTTTCACCGAGTTGCTGATGACGCTGCCCAATCCCGTGTTCGACGACGTGCCGCAGGGTGGGGAGGACGATTTCCACGTGCTGCAGACGGTCGGGACGCCGCGGGACTTCGCGGCGGAGGGGTTCGAGGCCCGGGACCATCTGGAGCTGGGGGAGTTGCTGGGCGCCATCGACATGGACCGCGGGGCCAAGGTGTCGGGCTCGCGCTTCTACTTCCTGACCGGGGTGGGCGCGTTGCTGGAACTGGCTCTGACTCAGTACGCGGTGTCGCGTGCGGTGGAGTGGGGGTTCAACCCGATGATCGTGCCCTCGCTGGTCAAGCCGTCCGCGATGGACGGGACGGGCTTCCTCGGGCAGTCCGCCCAGGACGTGTACTACCTGCCCGCCGACGATCTCTATCTCGTGGGGACCTCCGAGGTCGCGCTGGCGGCGTACCATTCCGACGAGATCCTGGACGCGGAGAAACTGCCGCTGCGGTACATGGGGTACAGCCCCTGCTTCCGCCGGGAGGCCGGGTCGTATGGCAAGGACACGCGGGGCATCTTCCGCGTCCACTGGTTCGACAAGGTGGAAATGTTCGTCTACTGCCGCCCGGAGGACTCCGAGGCGGAGCACGCGAAGATCCTCGACTTCGAGAAATCGTTCATCGAGTCCCTGGGCATCCCCTTCCAGGTCCTGGAGGTCGCGTCCGGAGACCTGGGCATGTCCGCCGCCAGGAAGTACGACTGCTATGGCTGGGTGCCGAGCCAGCAGCGGTACCGGGAGATCACGTCCACATCGAACTGCACGCAGTTCCAGGCGCGTCGCTTGAACATCCGGGCGCGGTACGAGGACGGCGTCGGCCCGGTGGCGACCCTGAACGGGACCCTGTGCGCCATGACGCGGATGATCATCATGATCCTCGAGAACAATCAGAACCCGGACGGATCGGTGACAGTTCCAGAGCCCCTGCGCCCCTTCCTCGGCCGCGAGGTCCTCACCCCGTCAGCGGGCTGACGGGGTGGTCCAACCAGCGCCGAGGAAGAAGGCACCTCGTGCCTTTGCTCGCCCCTGAGTGCCGCACGAATCTATAAGTGATATGGGCAAACGACGAACAGTTCTCCTCGTCGGCGGTCGCCGTGTCGTCTGAGACATCCAGCCAGACGACCCCACATGTGATGTAGCATGTAAGGCAGCCCATACCCCTAGGCGGTGAAGAATGATTGACGCCACGGAACTGACCAAGAAATTCGGTGACAAGGTCGCTGTCGAGGGCCTGAGTTTCTCTGTGCGCTCCGGGACTGTCACAGGATTCCTCGGCCCCAATGGCGCCGGAAAGTCCACGACCATGCGGTTGATCCTCGGCCTGGACCATCCCACATCCGGGCGGACCATGGTCAACGGCCGCTCGTACCTGTCGACCAAGGCGCCCATGCACGAGGTCGGCGCCCTCCTGGAGGCCAAGTCCGTCCATCCGGGTCGTACGGCCCGCAATCACTTGCGCGCCCTGGCCGCCACCCATGGCATCTCCCCCAAGCGCGTCGACGAGGTCATCGGCCTCGTGGGCCTGTCCGACGTCGCCACCAAGCGGACCGGCGCCTTCTCCCTCGGCATGAGCCAGCGACTCGGGCTGGCCGCAGCCCTCTTGGGGGACCCCGAGACCCTGATCCTGGACGAGCCGATCAACGGCCTGGACCCCGAAGGCGTGGCGTGGGTGCGCAGCCTGGTCAAACACTTGGCGTCCGAGGGCAGGACGATCTTCATCTCCAGCCATCTGATGAGCGAGATGGCGCTCACGGCAGACTACGTGATTATCATCGGACGCGGACGCCTGATCGTGGACGCGGCGATGAGCGACCTGATCAACCAGGCCTCGGGCCAAGTGGTCAAAGTACGGTCTCCCGACGCCACGGACATCGCCGACGCGGTCTCGCATTCCGGCAGGTCTGTGACGTGGACGGACGACCGGTGCCTCCTCATCTCGGGGTTGACGTCCGAGGCCTTGGGGAAGGAAGCCGCCCGACGCGGGTGGGTGTTGTACGAGCTCACCCCCGTGCAGCGCTCCCTGGAAGAGATTTACATGGAGTTGACCGACTCGGTGCAGGAGTTCCATGCCGGCGCCCAGGCCCGTGCCCTGGGCCCACGACCCGAGGACTCCGAGGCGGCGGATCCCCCGGTGAGGACGGACCCCGTCATGACGCCGGCGTCCATGGTCGTGCCCGCGAACATGCCCCCTCCGATTCTGGGGACGGAGCACGCGATGCGACCGCCGACCGGGTTGCTGGACAGCCCCTTCCATGGCGAGCAGCCGCTGGAGCCACGTCGGGCGCGTCGAGCGTGGGGAGGACAGTGATGGCGACGATCGAGACGACTCCGACACGCACGTACAAGCTCACCTTCTTCCGGATCTTCCGCTCGGAGTGGATCAAGCTGTTCACACTGAGATCGACCTGGTGGATCCTGGCGCTGACCGTGGTGGCCAACATCGGCATCTCCATCGCCTTGGCTTCGATCCTCAAGTGGGTGGAGTCGGAAGCGGCGGCTCATGCCGGCGTGGGGACGAGACCGGGGGGCGCCCCCGTGACCATCGGGCCGGGGGACTTGGGCACCCTGTCGGGATTGGTGGTCCAATCCTGTGGGTTCGTCGGCCAACTCGTCTTCATCATCTTGTCCATCCTGGTCATCACGAATGAGTACTCGTCGGGGATGATCCGGTCGACCCTCACCGTGGCGCCCAGGCGTGGGCGCGTCCTGGTGGCCAAGCTGCTCGTCATCGCGATTCTGTGCGTGCTCGTCTTCAGCGTTTCGATGGCCATCGGCTGGTGGGGCGGGTACCAGATCGCCCATGGCATGGTGGGCCTCGATGTCGTTCTCACATCGACCACGAGCATGCGGGTCCTCGGCGGATTCATCGCCGAGATGGTGTTGATCGCATGGATGTGCTTCGGGCTGGGCGCGTGGATCCGCTCGACGGCGGCCAGCATCGGCGTGGCCGTCGGGCTCCTCCTCGTCCTGCCGATGATCATCACGATCTTCACGAACACGTTCGCGAACGCGGGCACGCTCTCCGGGTGGCGAAAATGGCTGGTCGACGGCTCGGCGTACCTCCCCACCAACGCTGGCAACGCGGTGACGGCGGACCCCGTCTCGGACACCGCGATCCTGCAGCCGTGGCAAGGGCTGGTCGTCCTGGCCGTGTGGACGGTCGTGGTTCTGATCATCGCCGGGATCATCACCAAGCGGCGCGACGTGTGAGCCTGATCGGGTAAGGCAAGGCTTGGCTACTGGCCTACGGGTTGCCCCTGGTGGATACTGGAGGGCGTGGCTAAGGATAGATCGAGTTTGACGCGGTTCGCCTGGTTGTCGATCGCGGCGGCTGTGGTGACCATCACCATGAAGATGATCGCGTGGCGGATCACCGGGTCTGTGGGACTGCTCTCCGACGCCGCCGAATCGGTGGTCAACTTGGCGGCGGCCGTCCTGGCCCTGCTCATGCTCTCGGTCGCGGCCCGTCCGCCGGATGACAATCACCATTTCGGCCATGACAAGGCTGAATATTTCTCGGCTGCTGTCGAGGGGGTGCTGATTTTCGTCGCTGCGGTCATCATCATCGTCTCCGCGGTCGACCGCCTGCTCCATCCGGTTGAGCTGGAGTCCTTGTCGATCGGCGTGCTCATCGCCGCCCTGGCGGCCGGCGTCAACGGAGTGGTGGGGATGATCCTCATGCGGGCTGGACGCCGCCACCGATCACCCACGCTCATCGCCGACGGCAAGCACTTGTGGACCGATGTGGTCACCAGCGTCGGCGTGGTGGTCGGCATCGGCCTGGTGGCGATCACGGGGTGGGTGATCCTCGACCCCATCGTGGCCATCCTCGTCGGTCTCAACATCATCGTCACGGGTGTGAAGCTGGTGCGAGACTCCACGCAGGGCTTGATGGACGTGACGCTGCCCGAGGAGGAGAACGCCAAGATCGCGGCGATCCTGGCTGGATTCTCCAACGACGACGTCCTCTTCCATGGGTTGCGGACCCGCCTGTCAGGCAGCCAGCGGTTTGCCAACGTCGACATCCTCGTGCCCGGTAAATGGACGGTGCAACACAGCCATGACCTGATCGAAGACGTGGAGAAGGCCGTCGACGCCAGCTTCCCGGGGATCGAGATGCAGGTCCACCTCGAGCCCAAAGAGGACCCCCGCGCGTACGACGATTTCGACGTCGAAGTGCCCATCCCTCGCGAGCCCTGATCGGTCCCGACCGGCCCCTGACCCGTCGCCGCTAGTCGGGGGGCGGTTGCCCGCCCCTTCCGCGCCAGTGTGGGACCTGCGATCTCACAACGCGTTTCAGATTTCGATCCGGCCCCATGTCATGGAAGAATAGGGCGTGTGAGCGAACAATCTCAACATTTTTCTTTTGATGATCGCGGGGGCCAGCGAAGCGCTGCAGAAGACGCTTCGGCCACTGGGGGGACACCGCCTCGTGTGAGGCGTCCCGCGTCCACGTCACCCACCGGGGTCGAAGCAGAGTTGGCTGCGATCTTCGGAGAAGACGAACTCTTGCGTCATCCGCCGGACCCGTTCGAAGAGAAGATCCTGACCGGACGGAACAGTTTCACAGATCTGCGGGACCAACTGGCCCAAGAGGCGCAAGGCGAGCCCGCTGCTCCTGCCGAGGCGGCCGAGGCGGCCGAACCTGTCGCGTCTGTCGAGTCGGTCGAACCCGCCCCCAGGCCCCCATTGCGCAGGCCCGTGCCGCGGGTGCCGCGCACTCCTGTCGCGGCCGCGCCGGTTGCGGACGAGCCTCAGCCTGAGGAACCCGCCCAGCCCGCCATCAGCGAGTCCCAGAGCAGGATCGCCGAGTTGAGGCGCAACCTGGCCACCGGGACGAGCGCCCGCTTGCAAGCGACCGTGGCTGGGGCCACGGCCGAGTCGCCTGAGGCGTCCCGGTCGCGGTTCTTCCATGACGGGCCTGGGGCAGGCGCCACGTCGTCCGGGTCGGAGACGCCACGACCGAGAGTGCCCCGACCTGCCAGTGCCACGGACGACAGGATCGCCGCCCTGCGTCGTGATCTCGCCAATCGTCGTGCGGGGATCACCGCCGAGGCGCCGTCGGCGCCCACGCCTGCTCCGGAAGCGCCCGTCGAAGCCGAGGTCTCAGCCCCGACGCCGCCCGCGCCCCCCGCCCCGCCCGCGCCGCCCGCGCCGCCGATCAGGCCGCGCAGCCCGCGCGTCATGACCGAGGCGGCGGCCGAGGCATTCCCGGCCGCCCCTGTGCGCGACACGAGTCCGGCGAGCAGCCTGACGCCGCCCGTGACGGAGGCGACCGACGCGACGGTGGTCGAGCCGGTGTCCCCGGTCAGGCGTCGTCCCGGCGAGTCCTTCGATTCCGCCCCGATCCGTGAGCGCAGATCACCTGCGCCCGCCGCACCCGCTGCTGACGGCGGAGACGTCGGTCCGAGCTTCACAGCCCCGGCCATGCCACCCTCGTCCCCTCGACCGTCGGTCGTCACGGCCGAGGCGAGGAAGGAGAGGCTCGCCGCCGCCAAGCCCGCGCCCGTGGCCGAACCCGAGGCGCCGCCGCGTCCCGTGAAGCCTGTGGCGCCTGCCATCGCTCCCGACTCCGAGGTGGTCGTCGTCAGCGGTGTGACCAAGGGGTACCAGGACAAGGCTGTCAACGCCGAGGCCCTCAGAGGGGTCAGTCTCGTCGTCAAGGCGGGTCGTCTGACCGCGATCATGGGACGCTCGGGATCGGGCAAGTCGAGCCTGTTGCACTGCCTCGCCGGGATGGAGCCTGTGACCTCGGGCACTGTCACCGTCGCCGGGCAGGCCGTGTCCGCGATGAAAGAGTCCGACCTGGTGAAATTCCGGCGTGACAACATCGGCTTCATTTTCCCCGTTCACAACCTCGTCGGGTCGTTGAGCGTGGCCGACAACATCCGTCTGCCGTACATGGTCAAGAAGGTGGCCGCGGACGAGCCGTGGTTCGACCACGTGGTCAGCACCTTGCATGTGAGCGAGCTCCTGACGCGCAAGCCTCACCAGTTGTCCGCTGCCCAGCAACAGCAAGTGGCCTGCGCCCGCGCCGTCATCACTCGCCCCGTCCTGGTGGTCGCCGACGAGCCGACGAGCGGACTCGACTCCGAGGCGACACGTCAGGTGCTCGCCACACTGCGTAGTTGTGTGGACTCCTTGGGTCTGACTGTCGTCGTGGCGACCCATGACCCTGTCGTCGCAGCGATCGCCGACCAGGTCTGCGTCCTGGCCGACGGCGTGGTCGCTGATGAGATCGCCAACCCGACCTTCGCCCGCCTGATGGACGCCCTGCGGGCCGTGTCGGGCAGCAAGGATCGCTCATGAAGGGCCTGACCGGATTCAACGGACGGCCTGCCAGATTCGTGGCGTCGGTGCTGGCCGTCCTTTTAGGTGTCGCCTTCATGTCGGGGACCGTCATCGTACGTGCGTCGATGACCTCGACGGCGGGCACCCTGCTGGACTCGATGGTGAGCGCCGACGCGTACGTCCTCCCGCACGGGGCGATGGTCTCGGACCTGCTCATGAAGCCGAGCGCCGACCAAGAGTTCCTCGACTCCTCTGCCACGGGCGAGGTGTTGAGCGTCCAAGAGGTCCAAGGCGCGATGGCGGTCTTCGCCGGACCTGTCGTCCTCACGGGCGCAGACGGCAACCCTGTGCCGTCGGGGGCCGCGCCCTCGATCGGCGTCGGGGCTGACACCAATCAGGTGCAAAGCGGGCGACTCGTCGACGGGGTGTGGCCGTCAGGGCCATCCGAGATGGCTCTGGAACAGAACACCGCCACCAAGGCGGGGCTGTCCATCGGGGACACGGGAACCCTGATCGCCAACGGCACCATCCTCGACATGACCGTCACGGGCATCGTCTCCTATGACTCGTCCCTGGGCGGCGCGGTCGTCGTGGTCCTCAACGGGATCGTGGCTCGTGCGATCTTCTCTCCTTCCGGGATGATCCCCTTCATCGCCGTGAAGGCCCAGGACGGTGTCAGCCCGCAGCAACTGGTGACAGCACTGTCGTCGTCGCTGCCCGCCTCCGTCAACGCCGATGTCACACTCGGCACGGATGCGCGCGCCCAGGCGATGGCCCAGATCCATGCCTCCTGGAGCCTCGTCAATACGGCTTTGCTCGTCCTGGCGATCGTCGCCGTGCTCGTGGGCTTCTACGTGGTCGTCACGGTCGTGGCGGGTATGCAGCGGTCCCGGTACGCACAGATCGCTGTGGCCAAGACCATGGGCGGGACCTCGAAGGAATTGTTGGGACCCCTGCTCGGCCAAGCCGTCATCGTCGGCCTCATCGGCGCCGTGCTCGGCATCGTGGCGGGCCTCGGTCTGACGGGCATCGTCGGGTCGGTCACGGCCCGGACGGGACTGAGCCTGGCGGTGTCTCTGCCGTGGCTCTGGCTCGTCGTGTGCCTGCTCGTCGGCGTCGTCATCGCCGTTCTGGGCGCCTGGGTGGGATCTGCGCGGGCCTCGTCGGTGGACCACCGTCAGATGGCTGAGAACTCCGCCCCGACCGGGAAGACTGGTTTCGGCGTGGTTCGGCTCGTCGTGGGAGTCCTGCTCCTCGTCGCCGGTGTCGTCATCGCCATCGTGGGTGTGAGTGGCACGGCCAATCTGTGGTTGGCCGGCTGTGGCGTCGTCGTGACGCTCGTCGGCGCGGTGCTCGTCGCACCCGTCGTCGTCGCTGTCCTGTCGAGGGTGTTCGCACAACCGCTTCGCCTGTTCTCCTCCTTGTCCGCTCAACTGGCCAAGAGCCATATCCTTCGTCAACCGCGCCGGGCTAGCAACGTCGCGGGCGTCTTCGTCGTGTCGGTGGCTCTCGCCGCCGGGGTGCTGATCCTCGCAGACTCGGCTCAGGCGTCGACGAGCGCGACGTTGAGCCACGAGACGCGCTCCGATGTCATCCTGCAGTCCACCGACGTCAATGGTGTGATCGCCGACGCGGTGGTCGCCAAAGTGCGCCAGTTGGCGGGGATACAGGTGTCGGCCTACGGCCAAGCCCCGGTGAAGATGGAACAGCCAGATCCGTCGGATCCCTCCCAGCTGACCGTGGTCGATGGGAACATCATGTTCGGTCCGCCGGAGACCTTCGTCAGTGTCGTCGACTCCACAGTCGTCGCAGGGAATGCGGACGACTTCCCCTCGGGCATGGCGGTGACGCAGACCTTCGCCACCGCCCACGACCTGCATGTCGGGGACATGGTGGATCTCGTGACCGCGCGGAACAGCCCCTATGAGGTCCAGTCCTCGCTGCCCGTGGCACTGATCGTCGATTCGGTGATGTTCACGGACATCATGGTGTCCTCGTCGTGGTTGATCCAGCAGGTGCCGGGCCATACCAGATCGCAGTTCATGCCTGTGACGACTCTGTTGATCACCGCCATGACTCCCGGCGACGCGGCATCGGTCCAGGATCAGCTCGTGACGGCTGTGGAACCCTTCCACACCATCTCGGTGATGTCCCATGACGACTATGTGGCAGGCGGGAACCAGGGCGTGAACCAAGCGAAGATCGCCATCTACGCCCTCCTGGCTCTCAGTGCCATCATCGCCATCGTGGCGCTGGTCTCCATCTTGGGACTCGCCGTGGCCGAGCGTGGCCGTGAGATCTCCGTCCTGAAGGCCATGGGGGCGACCGGGGGCCAGATCCGACGGATGATCAGCTTCGAGGCCGTCTTGATCGCCGCGTCAGGGGCTTTCTTCGGCCTGGTGGTCGGTGTGGGCCTGTCCTTCGTCGGCCAGCGAGCCTTGTCTGGCGTCGGCATGACGGGGTGGTCGATCCCATGGCTGTGGCTGGTCGTCATCTTCGTGGCGTCCATCGTCGTGGCGGTCCTCGGGGCCATCCTCCCCTCGGTTCGCGCGGCGAAGCTGCCCGCTGTGGCGACAACGGCCTAGTCCTTCGGACCTGGCGCCGAGCGGCCCCGTGGCCGTCCATGGCTCCGGGCCGGTGCGCCTGATGGCGTGCCTGACAGACGGGACGGTGGCCTATTCGATGGCCACCGTCGTCGATCCCATGCCGCCTGCGGCGTTCATGGTCGCGGCGACGTCGTCGGGAACCTCGACGAGGATGAAGTTGTCGCCACCGCTGCTCGTGAACAGCCCCGACGAGGAGTTCGTGGGCATCGTGACGACTCGGACGCCCCGGGCGACGCCGACCTCGCCTGTGGCGGGGTTGGACATGTAGATCGAGACGTGGTCCCCGGGTCGCAGGACCGTCAACATCTGCGTGGAGACGGTCAGGGGAAGGATCACGAATCCCGCGTCCGCCTGGGCGGAGGCCACGAAGTCGTCCTCTGTGAGGATCGCGCCGGCGGCCACTGGTCCGGTCGTCATCTGGTCGCTCAGGCCCTCCAAGGACGTGATCGCGCCGACAGGCACCAGAGCAGACGGGACGGGCGTCTTCCGTACCTGTACTTCGGTCACGCCCACACCGGGGCTGATACGGCTGACCGCGACATAGACGCTCGTGGTGGGACCGTCGCGATGGGTGATGAGGCTGCAGATGGCCAGCACGCACACCATGGCCGACAAGGTCGCGACGATGCGCCGATGGGCGAGAAGCCTTCGTATGAATGTTGCAAGATGAGTCACACCTGGACTATTGCCGTCTCAGCCGACGATGTGTCGGCTATCCACAGGCAGACATGAGTGTGCGAAGTTATCCACAGGTGCTGGGACGACACTGGGGGTGGTGTTGCGGCTGACGATTCGCGCCCCCAGCGCGACCGTCAGGCCGCAGGGGTGCTGGGTGTCAGGCCGCAGGGCTGCTGGCGCTGGACGCTGATCCGGAAGCGGACGAGGAGGAGCCTGACGTGGAAGAGCCGGAGGACCCGCTCGTCGAGTTCGACGCTCCCGACCCTGAGGACGCGGTGGTCGCGGTGGAGTCGGTGCTCGACGGGGCCGACGAGGCGCCGCCGTTCGCGGACGACGCGGCCGACGCGGCCGAGGGGGAGGCGGCCTTCGAGGCGGATGAGCCCTTCTTGTTGTCGGTGGCGTAGAAGCCCGACCCCTTGAAGACGATGCCGACCGCAGAGAAGACCTTGCGGAGGTCCCCCTGGCATTGCGGGCAGACCGTCAAGGTCGGTTCCGTCATGCGTTGGAAGATCTCGAGATCGGCCCCGCACGATGTGCAGTGATACTCGTAAATCGGCATTCGGCCTCCCTGATGTGAGTCGTTGACACTCGCGACGAGTTAGCACTCAAGCGCCGCGACTGCTAAGTCTACTCATCATCCAAGCAGCGGCAAACTTCCCCCGCGCAGGACGCGCGGCGCTCCGAGGCGCAGCCCCGAGGCGCACCCAGGGACGACGCGCCTTCCCGCCCACACGATCAGGCGGACGGTGGCATGGACGCCGGCGCCGCCGACGAGTCCGTCGTGGCGCTCGTGATCCGCTTCAGCATCCCCCATGAGCCCAGTGCCAGCACGGCGGCCAAGAGCCCGCAGCCCGCGGTGAAGGCGAACCCGCCGTGGTAGCTGACCAGGTCGATGATGTGCCCGGAGACCGTCGCGCCGATGGACACCCCGATGCCGATGGACGTCCCGAGCCACGCCAGTCCCTCGGTGAGACGGTCCTGAGGGACCAGGTGGCTGATCAGGGCGTTGGCGTTGATGAAGGTGGGGGCGACGAAGAACCCGGCGACGAAGCCGCAGATCCCCAGGATCAGCGCGCCGGTGGCTAAGAAGAGAGAGCACACGAGGACCCCGAGCAGGCACACGCCGAGGATGAAACGCTTCCACAGCGGGCTCGTCCAGCCACGGGAGCCGTACAGCAACCCGCCGATCCCCGAGCCGAGGGACATCGCCGCCAAGATGAGCCCCGCGGTGCTGACCAGGTCCCATGCCGTCGTGGCCGCCACGGTCGCGATGTCGATGCTTCCGAACAGGCAGCCGGTGAGCATGCCGACCCCCACCACGGTCGCCAGCCCCGGATAGAGCAGAAGGAAGCGGTTGTGCTCCCGCCGCGTGACCTCGCGGTGGATGACCGGGGGCTCTGTGGCTCTCAGCGAGTAGAAGATCATGGCGCCACCGGCGCCGAAGACGATCGGACCGACCAGGCCGGCCACCGGGTGGACGCTCGTGGCCAGCCAGGTCGCCAGGACGGGACCGACCACGAAACAGACCTCGTCGAGGGTGGACTCCAGGGCGTAGGCGGTGTGCAGCTTCGACGAGGAGGGCAGTATGGAGTTCCACCGGGCCCGCACCATCGCCCCGGGAGACCCGCTGGTGAAGCCGGAGACGATCGTGCACGCGAACAGGGTCGCGAGGGGGGCGTGGACGAGCGCGAGGACGAGCATCCCCGCCAGGGAGGCGGCGGACAGCATCGCCGTTGGCAACATGATGCGACGTTGGCCGTGGCGGTCGACCAGGTGGGCGAGGAAGGCCGTGCCGATCGCCCAGGCGACGGCGTTCGCCGCGGACAGGGCGCCGGCCACTCCGTAGCTCCCGTACAGACGCGCCGCCATGAGGACGGTGGCCAGGCCCACCATGGACCCGCCGAAACGAGCGAGCAACCCGGCGGAGCAGAAGGCGAGAGCCCCCGGCATCCTCAGGATCGTCACATAGTCACGCACTGAATAAGCTTGTCACACCACAGGACACGATGGCCAGCATCTGGGCGGATCCGTCGAGGACGGCGCCCTCTTCTCGGACCTAGGATGGTCCCGGGGCTAAATCCTTGACATAGTAAAGAAAAACTCCGAGCTATCGGAGTCCTCACCCTCGACATCACGTGAAATCTGGCGCTTTTCGACCCCGTTTGAGCCCCTGAGAGCTTGTTGTCAACTCTTGTCGTGGTATGAAATGACTAAGCACCCGAAATTCACCTAAGAATTTTCTGAAATCATACCAAGGTCAGATGTCTGAGAATTCCTTATATAACCTTGTGAAATGAGGAAAATAGGAGGCATCTCCTAAATACACCTAAGAGAGTGATATGTCAAGACCTTAGGGTCTTCATTTGCTGAGAATCTGGATGTAAGCTTACTCTTGTCAAAGGGATCTATGAGGAAACTCATTGGGGCTAGTGAACGATGACAGACGTCCACCGCTTTCCGGGGGGAGAGTGATGAACGTGGCGACCGGTAGGTCCACAGGAGGCCCTGGATCACTCGGGATCGAGCGGATGGCTCGACTCAGGAGTTTTCCAGGGCCCCTTGGTCTGCCCAGGCGGATCCACGAGCGGATCCACGAGCGGACCCACATCGCGAGTCCCACCCAGTGACGGGTGAAGGCGCCCTTGCCAGCGACGTGGCAGAATCATGGCCGTGACATATAACTTCTCTTCCGGACCGGCGGTCATCCCCGCTGAGGTCGTGGACCGCATCCAACGAGAACTGCCCGACTGGCGGGGCACGGGCATGCCCGTGATGACCCTGTCCCATCGCGGCAAGGACATCGTGGCCCTGGTGGAGCGCGTGGAGTCGAAGTTACGGGCGGCCCTCGCCGTGCCCGACACCCATGACGTCCTCTTCATGCAAGGCGGGGGAGTCGGACAGTTCGCCGCAGTGCCCCTGAACCTGACCCAGCCCGGGGACGAGATCGCCGCGCTGGTCACCGGGTCCTGGGGCACGACGGCAGCCAAGGAGGCGGAGCAGATGGGGCTCAAGGTGGTCAAGGTCGCCGACGAGTCCGCCAGCCGGTACACGACGATTCCGCAGCCCGGGTCGTACGAGGTCCCCTCCTCGGCGAAGTACCTCTACTACGTGCCCAACGAGACCATCGGCGGGGTGGAATTCCCGTACCAGCCCACGGCGCCTGTGCCGCTGGTCGCCGACGCCTCCTCGCAGATCCTCTCCCGTCCCATGGACGTGGGGGCCCACGGGCTGGTCTTCGCGGGGACCCAGAAGAACCTGGGCGTGGCGGGCGCGGTGGTCGTCCTGATCGACAAGGCCCTGCTCGGGCACGCGCGCCCCATGTGCCCCTCGGTGTTCGACTACACCAAGATGGCGGCGTCGCGGTCCCTGCTGAACACCCCCACCACGTTCGCCATCTATGTCCTGGACCTCGTCCTCGACTGGGTCGACGAGCAGGGCGGCGTCGAGGCGATGCTCGTCGCGTCGCTGGCGAAGTCCCAGGCGCTGTACACGGCGATCGACGCGAGCGACTTCTACCTCAACCCCGTCGCGACGAACGCGCGCTCGACGAAGAACATCCCCTTCACCCTGGCGGACACGTCCCTGGACGGCGTCTTCCTGTCCGAGGCGGAACACGCCGGCCTGGCCTTCCTGGAAGGGCACCGTACGGTGGGCGGCATGCGCGCGTCCATCTACAACGGCATGCCCATGGACGGGGTGCTCGCCCTGACCGCTTTCATGGCCGATTTCGAGCGTCGCCACGGGTGACGGACCGTCCGTCCTTGAAGCCTCCCCGTATACTCACAGTTGACCGCGAGAGCCTCCACCCACTAGACTCACCCCTTGGGTTTAGTACGCCCGGCCCCGTGAGTGTATTCGGCGAACCCGCACGCTCACAAGCCAAGACTGAGAGGCTTTTCGCCTCACACCCCTTCTCGCAAGGGGAAGCCACGATCGCACAGAAAAGGGAATCTGTAGGTGCCTACTATTCAACAGTTGGTCCGCAAAGGGCGGGCTGACAAGGTCAGCAAGACGAAGACGCCTGCCCTCAAGGGCTCGCCTCAGCGCCGCGGAGTGTGCACGCGCGTGTACACGACCACGCCTAAGAAGCCGAACTCGGCCCTGCGGAAGGTCGCTCGTGTGCGATTGTCCAGCGGCGTGGAGGTCACCGCGTACATCCCAGGCGTGGGCCACAACCTGCAGGAGCACTCGATGGTCCTCGTGCGTGGCGGTCGTGTGAAAGACCTGCCCGGCGTGCGCTACAAGATCATTCGTGGCGCCCTGGACACCCAAGCCGTCAAGAATCGTAAGCAGGCCCGTAGCCGCTACGGTGCGAAGAAGGAGAAGTAAATGCCCCGCAAAGGCCCGGCGCCCAAGCGTCCTGTCGTCGTCGATCCCGTGTACGGGTCCGCGCTCGTGTCCCAGTTGGTGAGCAAGATCCTGCTCTCCGGCAAGAAGACCGTCGCGCAGCACATCGTGTACACGGCCCTGGAAGGCACCCGTGAGAAGATGGGTGGCGCTGATCCGGTGCAGACGCTCAAGCGCGCTCTGGACAACGTCCGCCCCGGCATCGAGGTGAAGTCCCGCCGCGTCGGTGGCGCCACCTACCAGGTGCCCGTCGAGGTCAAGCCCGCCCGCGCCAACACGTTGGCGATGCGCTGGCTGGTGAGCTTCTCTCGCGCCCGTCGCGAGAAGACCATGGCTGAGAGGTTGCGCAACGAGATCCTCGACGCCGCCAACGGCCTGGGAGCCTCGGTCAAGCGCCGTGAGGACACCCACAAGATGGCAGAGGCCAACCGCGCCTTCGCCCACTACCGTTGGTGACCTGGATTCCAAACTGAATATGGGCGTCTCGCCCAAGGGATATCAGGGACGATACCTCGGATGCGTGTCATCCGAGGTATCTGTGTGAAAGACGACTGAACACAAGAGACACTTGTGAAGATGACATGACATGACCACATGGGAAGAACAGTAGAGGAAAAACCGTGGCAGTAGATATCAAGACGGACCTGAGCAAGGTACGCAACATCGGCATCATGGCGCACATCGATGCCGGAAAGACGACGACCACGGAGCGCATTCTGTTCTACACAGGCATCACCTACAAGATCGGCGAGGTCCATGACGGGGCCGCGACGATGGACTGGATGGAGCAGGAGCAGGAGCGCGGCATCACGATCACGTCCGCCGCCACCACGTGCTTCTGGAAAGACCACCAGATCAACATCATCGACACCCCCGGCCACGTGGACTTCACCATGGAGGTCGAGCGAAGCCTGCGCGTCCTCGACGGCGCCGTCGCGGTGTTCGACGGTGTGGCCGGCGTGGAGCCCCAGTCCCAGACCGTGTGGCGTCAGGCCAGCCGCTACGAGGTCCCCCGTATCTGCTACGTCAACAAGCTTGACCGCACAGGCGCCAGCTTCGAGCACTGCGTCAAGACCATCCGCGAGCGTCTGAACGCCAATCCTCTGGTCATCCAGATGCCCATCGGCGCCGAATCCACCTTCACCGGCGTGGTCGACTTGCTCGGCATGCGCGCGCTGATGTGGCACGGCGAGACCAAGATGGGCGAGGACTACACCGTCGAGGACATCCCCGCCGACCTGGCGGAGAAGGCTGCCGCCGCTCGTACCGAACTGATCCACACGCTTGCGGACGTGGACGACGACTTCGCCGAACTGTGGCTGGAGCGCGAAGACACCGGTGAGGAGTTCACCGTCGAGGAGCTCAAGTCCGCTCTGCGTCGCGCCGTGCTCGCCAACAAGGGCAACGTGGTCGTGTGCGGGACCTCCTTCAAGAACAAGGGCGTCCAGCCCCTGCTCGACGCGGTCAACGACTACCTCCCGTCCCCGGCCGACATCCCCGCCATCAAGGGCTTCAAGCCTGGCGACGAGTCGGTCATCCTGGAGCGTCACCCCAGCAACGACGAGCCGCTGTCCGTCCTGGCCTTCAAGATCGCCGCCGACCCGCACCTGGGCCGACTGACCTTCATCCGCATCTACTCCGGCGTGCTGCACTCCGGCTCGCAGGTGCTGAACGCGTCCAAGGGCCGCAAGGAGCGCATCGGCAAGATCTACCAGATGCACGCCAACAAGCGTGAAGAGGTCGAGGCCATGGGCACCGGCATGATCTGCGCGGTCATGGGTCTGAAAGACACCACCACGGGCGAGACGCTGTGCGATCCGGCCCACCCGATCACGCTGGAGTCCCTCGACTTCCCGTCCCCGGTCATCGAGCAGGCCATCGAGCCGAAGACGAAGTCCGACCAGGAGCGCCTGATGACGGCCATCCAGAAGCTGGCCGAAGAGGACCCGACCTTCCGCGTCCACACCGACGAGGAGACCGGTCAGACCATCATCGCCGGCATGGGCGAGCTCCACTTGGAGATCCTCATCGACCGTATGAAGCGCGAGTTCAAGGTCGAGGCCAACGTGGGCAAGCCCCAGGTGGCCTACCGCGAGACCCTGCGCAAGAAGGTCGAGAAGGTCGAGTACACGCACAAGAAGCAGACCGGCGGCTCCGGCCAGTTCGGTCGCGTCATCATCGACCTGGAGCCCACAGAGCCGGGTTCGGGGTACGAGTTCGTCAACGCCGTCACCGGCGGGCGCATCCCCCGCGAGTACATCCCGGCCGTGGACCAGGGCATCCAGGACGCCATGCAGTTCGGCGTGCTCGCCGGCTACCCGGTGGAGGATGTCAAGGTCACCCTGACCGACGGCGCCTACCACGACGTCGACTCCAGCGAACTGGCCTTCAAGATCGCCGGTTCGATGGCGTTCAAAGAAGCTGCGCGTCGCGCGGATCCCGCACTGCTGGAGCCCATGATGCGCGTCGAGGTCACCACTCCCGAGGATTACTTGGGCACGGTGATCGGCGACATCAACTCCCGCCGCGGGCACATCCAGGCCATGGATGAGTTGCACGGAAACAGGGTTGTACGGGCTCTCGTGCCCCTGTCGGAGATGTTTGGATATGTCGGCGACCTGAGGAGCAAGACCTCGGGCCAGGCGTCCTACTCCATGGAGTTCGACTCCTACGCCGAAACCCCGAAGACGGTGGCCGAAGAGGTCATCGCCAAGACTCGCGGAGGCCAGTGAGTCTGACGACGCCCGGGCGGTCACGTCCGGGAGCCGTCCATCGGCTTTGACACGGTGAGATCCGCGTCAACCCGCTTCGGCGCATTTGACTAGAAACCGTAAGTGGGAAACACTAGAGAGGTCTGTCTTCCCGCCGGAAGGCATCTCTAGACAAACGGGCACGAGAACCCTCGTGTACGCAACCCAGTTAGCCCCGCACACGCGTGGCAATATCCGAAGAAGGAGCCCAAGTGGCAAAGGCCAAGTTCGAGCGGACTAAGCCGCACTGCAATATCGGCACCATCGGGCACATCGACCACGGCAAGACCACGCTCACCGCGGCGATTACCCGGGTGCTTCACGACAAGTATCCCGAGCTGAACGCTGTCTCCGCGTTCGACCAGATCGACAAGGCGCCTGAAGAGCGTCAGCGCGGTATCACGATCTCGATCGCTCACGTTGAGTATCAGACCGAGAAGCGTCACTATGCTCACGTTGACTGCCCCGGCCACGCCGACTACGTCAAGAACATGATCACCGGTGCTGCGCAGATGGACGGCGCCATCCTTGTGGTCGCTGCCACGGACGGCCCGATGCCTCAGACCCGTGAGCACGTGCTCTTGGCTCGCCAGGTGGGCGTGCCCGCCATGGTCGTCGCCCTGAACAAGTGCGACATGGTCGACGACGAAGAGCTCATCGAACTCGTCGAGATGGAGGTCCGTGACCTGCTCTCCTCTCAGGAGTTCGACGGCGACAACTGCCCCGTCATCCGCACCGCCGCCTTCCCCGCCATGAACGGCGACGAGAAGTGGTGCAACTCCATCCTCGAGCTCATGGACGCCGTGGACGAGTACATTCCTCAGCCTCTTCGTGAGACCGAGAAGCCCTTCCTGATGCCCATCGAGGACGTCTTCACGATCACCGGTCGTGGCACCGTCGTCACCGGTCGTATCGAGCGCGGCATCGTCCGCACCGGTGAGACCGTCGACATCATCGGCATCCGTCCCCAGAAGCAGTCCAGCACCATCACCGGTGTGGAAATGTTCCGCAAGATCCTCGACGAGGGTCGCGCTGGCGAGAACGTGGGCCTGTTGCTGCGTGGCACGAAGAAGGACGACGTGGAGCGCGGCATGGTCGTGTGCAAGCCCGGCTCTGTCACCCCTCACACCGAGTTCGAAGGCAACGTCTACGTGCTGACCAAGGAAGAGGGCGGTCGTCACAAGCCGTTCTTCTCCCACTACTCGCCTCAGTTCTACTTCCGTACCACGGACGTGACTGGCATGGTCCAGTTGCCTGAGGGCACCGAAATGGTCATGCCTGGTGACACCACCGACATGTCGGTCGTGCTGAACAAGCCGATCGCCATGGAGGAAGGCCTGAAGTTCGCCATCCGCGAGGGTGGTCGTACCGTCGGCGCCGGTCGTGTGACCAAGATCAACAAGTGATCATCTGATCTCCTACGTGGGCCCCGTACCTTGAGGTACGGGGCCCACTGCTTTTTCAGGGGGAATCTCGTGTCGTCGCGTCCTTGGTCCTGGTCTCGACGGCTGCACTAGAGTAGCCACCATGACTTCGAGCAACCTCCGCCGCAATAAATGGACCTTCGCAGTGGGCACCATCGGGCGCGACATGACGTACACCCTGATCAGCATGTACTTCATCTACTACCTGTCCAACATCGTGAAGCCCTCCACCGGGGTGTTCGCGCTCGTGTCCAGCCTCATTCTGGGGGCCAGGTTGTTCGACGTCGTCATGGACATCGTGATGGGGTCGGTGGTGGACAACACCCGCAGCCGGTGGGGCCACTACAAGCCCTGGATCCTGGGCGGGATGATCCTGTCGGGCCTGTTCACGATCCTGCTGTTCACGCCGATGAGTCTGGGCGCCGCCGGGTTCGTGATCGTCTTCTTCCTGCTCTACCTGGCGTGGAGCCTGAGCTGGACCATGAACGACATCCCGTACTGGTCGCTGATGCCGACTCTGTCGCTGGACCAGAAGGAGAGGGAGCGGTTCGGCTCGCTGGCCAAGATCTTCGCGACCATCGGACAGTTCGCCGTCGTGGGGACCATCATCCCGGTCACAGGCCTGTTCACCAACCTCGTGGGCGCGCGGAACGCGTGGTTGGTCTACACCGTGATCATCATCGTCATCATGATCGCCGGACAGAGCGTCACCCTGATCGGCGTCAAGGCGCCGGACCTCGTGGTGGAGCAGGAGCGGGTACGGGTACGCGACATCTTCTCCGTCGTCGTGAAGAACGACCAGTTGTTGTGGGTGGCCATCGCCATGATCCTGTTCATGACGGGGTACGTCACGACCACGTCCTTCGGCACCTACTTCTTCCAGTACGCCTACAAGGATCTGTCCATGTACACCCCGTTCGGGCTGATCCTCGGAGTGGCGTCCGTGGGGGGCTACCTCGTCTTCCCGGTCCTGCGTCGACGGTTCAACCGCAAGACTCTGTACACCCTGGCCACAGGTCTGATCGTGGCGGGGTACGTCGTCTTCTATTTCGCCCCCCTGAACTCGACGTCACCGGCGCGCTTCATCGTCATCGCGATCGCCGGCCTCCTCCTGTTCGTCGGGGACACCTTCGTGACCATCCTGATGCTGATGTTCATCGCCGACACCATCGACTACGGCCACTGGAAGCTCGGACGGCGCAACACGGCCATCACCTTCGCCCTCCAGCCCTTCATCAACAAGGTCGGGGCGGCGTTGTCCGCCGAGATCGTGGCCCTGACCATCATCTGGGCCGGTATCAAACAAGCCGGGGACGACGTGGACCTGGTCACCGACGCCGGTCTGACCAAGATGAAGATGATCATGCTCGTCCTGCCGCTCATTCTGACACTAATCGGATATCTGCTGTACCGTTGGAAGTACACGATCGACGAGACCTTTCATGCTCAGATCCTCTCCGATCTGCGGGGACGGGGCCAGTTGACCGAGGAAGCCGATGAAGCCGTGGCCGCCGAGATGGGTGCGCAGCCCGGTGATCACCCGAAGGAGACATGATGGCTGTGTTCGATCCTCTGCAGGCGCCACCGATTCGGTGGGGGATCCTCGGTCCGGGAGGGATCGCCCGGCGCTTCGCCCGTGACGTGCCCCTGTACACCCGGAGCAGCATTCGTGCCGTCGGCTCGCGGGACATCGACCGGGCGCGCACGTTCGTCCACGAGCACGTGACCTCGGACAGGGAGGTACGGGCGTACGGGTCCTATGAGGAACTCGTCGAGGACGACCAGATCGACGCGGTGTACATCGCCAGCCCTCATTCCGAACATCGCGACCACGCCTTGCTGGCGCTGAGGGCGGACAAGCCCGTCCTCGTCGAGAAGGCGTTCACGCTCAACCAGGCGCAGGCGCGCGAGGTCTTCGCCGAGGCGCGTTCCCGCCACCTGTTCGTCATGGAAGCCATGTGGAGCCGCTTCCTGCCGCACTATGACGCCATCCGCAAGATCGTGGAGTCGGGGGAGCTGGGAGATGTGAGCTCGATCCAGGGGGTGCACACACAGTCCCTGGACCTCGACCCGGCGTGGCGGATGATGAACCCCGCCCTGGGCGGGGGCGCCCTGTTGGATCTGGGGGTCTACCCCCTGTCGCTCATCCACTGGCTGTGGGGGGTCCCCGATCGGATCAAAGCCACCGGCGTGCTCACGAGCACTGGCGTGGACCAACGCGAGTCCATCTCCTTGTGGTACGGGGACAGGATCGCCATGGCCTACGCCGACATGGGCGACGCGGGGGCCAGTTCCCTGGAGATCCAGGGCACACAGGGGCGATTGGAGATCGCCGACTGGTTCTACACCCCCCAAGACATCGTCCTGACCCCGGTCGACGGGGAGCCGCGCACGCTGTACACCAAGGTGCCGGGAGGGTTCCAGTACCAGGCCGCCGAAGTGGCGCGATGCCTGGACGCCGGAGTCACCGAGTCCTGGGTCATGCCGTGGACGGCCACCCTCGACGTCTTGGCCACCATGGACGAGGTGCGCCGGCAACTCGGCGTGGTCTACCCGTGCGAGCAGGGGGAGTGACCGTGCTGTCAGACCGCGACATTCTACGAGCCGTCGAGGACGGTTCCGTGCGCCTCGATCCGTGGGATCCCACGATGGTCCAACCGGCCAGCGTCGACGTGCGCCTGGACCGCTTCTTCCGCGTCTTCGACAATCACAAGTACCCCTGCATCGATCCGAGTGAGGAGCAGGCGGAGCTGACCCACATGGTCGAGGTCCCCGCCGGGGAGCCGTTCATGCTGCACCCGGGCGCCTTCGTCCTGGGTTCGACGTACGAGGTCGTCGACGTGGGGGAGACCATCGCGGCACGGGTGGAAGGGAAATCCTCCCTGGGCCGCTTGGGCCTGTTGACCCATGCCACCGCCGGGTTCATCGACCCGGGATTCTCCGGTCACATCACGTTGGAGCTGTCCAACGTCGCGACCCTGCCCGTCACCCTGTGGCCGGGTATGAGGATCGGTCAGTTGTGCTTCTTCGAGATGTCGAGCCCGGTGGCCCACCCGTACGGGTCCAACCAGGCGGGATCGCATTATCAGGGGCAGCGGGGGCCGACGCCGTCGCGCGCGTACTCCAATTTCTCTGTGATGGATGTCTATCGTCACTGAGGCCGACGGTGAGGGACCCTGATGTCCACATTGTGAGCTGGAGTGGAATTTCGTCCAGAAGGTGTAAATTTACACTATCTGGAAAGGACAGCCATGTCGGATTCACGCAGTCAGTTCATCGCGGGGTGCGATGCGAAGCTGCGCCTGGTCCGCGCGGAAGCCGACCTGACCCAGGAGGAGATGGCGTACGCCTTGGGGATATCCAAGAAGACCTTGGTGGACATCGAGAAGGGCCGACGCACCTTGGGATGGACGGGCGCGGTGGCCCTGTGCTCGGTCTTCCCTGCGTCGGAGGTGATCTCGTCGACCTTCGGGGGGCCTCCAGCGGCGATGATCCCCGTCATGGCGCACACGGATCGGCCTTCAGCCCCCGTGCCGCCTGGGGGCAACCCGTGGTGGGAGGTCGTCGCCGATAACGGCCGGTTCGTGATCGAACAGAATGTGATCTCGCAGCACTACCGCCTCCTCGCCCAAGACCGTACCAAGATCGCCGCGTCCTTCGACATCGACGATCTCCTCGCCCAGTTCAACAGTCAGACACAGGAGTCATGATGGAAACAGTGCTCGTCGTCTTCGTCCTCATTTTGATGATCGTCTGCGTGGTGATGGTCGCCGCGATGGTCAGGGAGCTTCCCCTGCTGCGTGCGCAAGTCCGTGACCTCCAGAACCTCGTACGGACGTATCTACGGACCCAGCAGGCGGCCACTCCGACGGCGGCGACTCCACCGGTGGGTCCCTCGATGGTCCCGACTCCGCAGGCGCACCCCGCGATGGAGCCCACTCCGCAGGCGCACCCCGCGATGACGCCGACCCCGCCCCAGCAACCCCCGGTGCCCGTGCCAGCGGCGCCCAGGATCCCCGTGCCGGTCGTCCGTCCCGCCCCCGCCCAGCAGATCAGGCCTGTCACGACACGGCCCCCGTCCCCCGCGCCGGGGACGGCGTACCGCCCCCTGACAGGTCTGCCCACGGGACCGGCGGCGCCTCCACGTCCCTCTCTCGTCATGAACGAGAATTTCTTGGGCCGCAACATCCTCCCCGTCGTCGCCGCCGGCCTGGGCCTGATCGGCCTGATCTTCCTCGGCATCCTCGTGGTCCCCCATCTGACCGACGCGATCAAGATAGTGCTCATGTTCCTGATCAGCATCGGGGTGGGCGGGCTCGGCTACCTCCTCGGGCGTCGCCACTCGACCGTGCTGACCCGCGCCCTGATCGGGACCGGGCTGGGCGGGATCTTCATCTCGATCCTGGTCACGCATCTGTACTTCCACCTGCTCAACGACATCGCCGCCTTCGCCCTGCTGGCCGTGTGGATCCTCGTGAGCATGTGGCTGGCCAAGCACGTGGGGTCCCTGCTGATCGCCAGTCTCGCCCACGCCGGCATGGTCGCGTCCATCGCGGCCGGATTGCTGGGAGGGATGTCCGACGACAAGCTCATCCTCCTGCTGGTCTACCAGTTCGTCGCCACGGCCACGGTGATCGTGGGCAACATGGTGTGGGTGCGCTCGATGTACAGGTTCGGCCTGTTCGCCTCCCAGATCATGGTCATCGTCTCCTTGGCCGTCATGTGGAGCCGTTTCATGGGCACGGGCCCCGGCTTCGACTCCGGGCTGCCTCCCGCGATCATCGTCGCCGCCTTCCTCGTCCAGTTCGTCGGCGCCAGCGCCATCGCGTACCTCCTCTTCGTCTCCTGCGCGAGGGTCAAGGATCCGACGGCCATGGGCCTGCTCGGTATGGTCAACACGGGTATGTGGGTCGTCGTGGTCGTCTTGTCGGTCACCGTCCTGATCTCCAAGCTGGTCGCCGATTCGCTGGGCCTGTCGTCCCTGTACGTCTGGCGGGATCCCCGTACCGTCGGGCTGTCGCTGGCCGTCAGCGTCGTATGGACGTTCCTCCCCGCCCTCCTCGTGACGCTCGGGGCGTCGCGGCTGGGTCTGAAACCTGCCCTGGAGCACGTCACGATGATCACGCTGGGGGCATCGTCCATGGCACTCCTGATGGCCAATTTCCTGGTGCAGAGCGGACGGTCCTCCCACGCGACCCCCCTGTGCTCCTGGCTGATCACCGTGGGGCTGGCGTACCTCGTGCTCGCCCTCGTGACCAGGTCGATGGTGAGCGCGTGGATCAGCCGAGCCCTCCTCCTGTTCGACGCGGTCCTCATGCTGGCCGCCCCTGACGGCTATGCGTCCATGACGGGCAGTTGGACGGTGTGGGCTTCCTTGGGGTACTTGGGCGTCCTGATCGTGGCGGCCTATCTCCAGTGGCGCCTGGTCACGCCAACACTGCGTGCTCGGTACGACACGCACATGCTCGTGGCCGCCTTCGGCTTCGCCGAGGTGTCCCTGATCGCCATCGTCGCCACCGCCAACCTGACCTACTCGCTGGGGTTGCTGGTCGTGACCACCGCAGCGGCGCTGGCCGTCGTCCATCTGGTCAACCCTGGGGCGGCGACGACCGTCTTCCGCGTGGCGGAACTGGTGACCCTTCTCATAGGGGCAGGGTCCTTGTACACAGTCGGGTGGGACGTGTACTGGAACGCGAGGACGCCGTACCCGGGACCCCTGTGGCCGCTGACCGTGACCCTCGTCCTGGACGTCGTGGGCACGGTGATCCTTCTCGTGGTCCTCGCCGACCGCGTCCGTCTGGCCGCGCAGGCGACGTCTGCGGCGCTGCGCACCGGCCAGCCGCGTCCCGCCACGGCGCTGGAGGTCCTCAGCGGCGTCGGCATGACCATCGGGGTGGTCGGCCTGCTGTCCCCGTACGACTGGTTCGTCGACCACTCCTCGATGTGGTCGTGGGGATACCCCTTCTCCCTGGCCTGCATGGTGGTGGCGCTGGTCGTCGTCGGGCTCGGGCTGTGGTCGCGTGTGAAGGCCCTGAGGCTGTACGGCTTGGTCCAGGTCATCGTCTGCGTGCTCAAGTTGGTGACCATCGACCTCGGATCGGTCACTCCCGTCACGCGCGTCGTCGCCTTCCTGGGCGGCGCGGCCGTGTGCTTCGGCATCTCGGCCCTGTACAGCTACACGGCCCGTCACTTCGACAAGGATCTCGCGGTCGACCCGATGGCGCCCATGCCGTCGGCGGGGCCTGGACTGGCGATGGCGACCGGGCTGGCGGCGCCCGGGCAGGCGGCTACACCCGGCGTGTCGGAGGGGGCGGCTAAGCTATCCATGACGGCGTGACCGGCGCCGCCAGGACAGGACGGCGACCCCAAGGGAAGGGGTCGCCGACGACGAGTGAGAGGACTCCACGAGATGCGCGAGATCACATGTCCGAACTGCGGCAAGGCGTTCACCATCGACGAGGCCGGGTACGCCGACATCGTCCGGCAGGTCCGTGACGACGAGTTCGAGCGGACGGTCCATGAACGTCTCGACCTGGCGGAGCAGGCCAAGAAAGCCGAGATCAAGCTCGTGGAGGCGAAGGCGGTCCAGGGCTTCGAGAAGGAGGCGGCCAAGAAGGACGCCGAGATCCAAGGGCTGCAGGCCAGGCTCGACGCCAGCGAGGTGGCCCAACAGATGGCGGTGGCCCAGGCGGTCAGCGCGACCCAGGAGGAGCGTGCCGGTCTGGTCGCCCAGCTCGCGCAGGTGAAGCAGGAGAGACAGGGCGTCGAGGAACTCGCCGAGGCGAGACTAGCGTCCGAGTTGCAGAAGCAGGCCGCTGCCAGCGCCGCCGAGATCCTCCAGCTGAGATCCAAGCTCGACGCGGCCGAGGCGGCCTCCAGGCTCGCGGTCATGGAGTCCGTCGGCGCCGTGGAAAAGGAGCGCGACGACCTGCGCGGCGCCCTCGAACGGCTGGGGTTGGAAAAGCAGTTGGCCGAGAAGGCGCTGAGCGACAAGTACGAGGTGCAGATCAAGGATCGCGACGACGCCATCGAGCGGCTGCGCGACATGAAGACGCGGATGTCGACCAAGATGGTCGGCGAATCGTTGGAGCAACACTGCGAGATCGAGTTCAACCGGATCCGGGCCACGGCGTTCCCACGCGCGTACTTCGAGAAGGACAACGACGCCAGCAGCGGGAGCAAGGGGGACTACGTCTTCCGTGACGCGGACGACGCGGGAGTGGAGATCGTGTCGATCATGTTCGAGATGAAGAACGAGATGGACGCCACCGCCGTCAAGCACAAGAACGAGGATTTCCTCGCCAAGCTGGACAAGGATCGACACGAGAAGGGGTGCGAGTACGCGGTCCTGGTCTCTCTCCTGGAGCCCGACTCCGAGTTGTACAACATCGGGATCGTCGACGTGTCCCATCGCTACCCGAAGATGTACGTCATCCGCCCGCAGTTCTTCATCCAGATGATCACCGTGCTGCGCAACGCCGCCATGAACGCGCTGGCCTACAAGACCGAGCTGGCTCTGGTGAAGGCCCAGAACATCGACATCACGAAGTTCGAGGAAGAGCTCGACACCTTCAAGACGGCCTTCGGCCGCAACTACGACCTGGCGTCACGCCGTTTCAAGACCGCCATCGACGAGATCGACAAGTCCATCGACCACCTCCAGAAGACCAGAGACGCCCTCATCGGCGCCGACCGCAATCTCCGCCTGGCCAACGACAAGGCCCAAGACGTCACGATCAAGAAACTCACCAAAGGCAACCCCACCATGGCCACGAAGTTCATGGAGTTGGCCGCCGGAGTGGGTGGGGAGACCGAAGGAGAGTGAGTGGAGCAGGCATCATTGCCCTGAGCCCTGGTGGTGTCCTCTCAGGGCTGATGTCAGGTGGATGGTGACGGATCTACTCGCCTCGCTCCGGGTGTCCTGATCACCAAGTACATCGCGCCCAGGATGGCGCAGGCGCCGAGGGCGAACAGCCAACTGGGGTGCTCGCCGCCGAAGAGGATGGCGAAGAAGGTGGCCCAGAGGGGTTCCGAGCACATGATGACGGCGGCTTTGCTGGCGTCCAGGTGTCCCTGGGCCCAGGTTTGGACGAGGAGCGCGACGGCGCCGCACATCACGGCGAGGTAGATCATCCACGCCCAGTCGACGGTGGTGGACGGTAGCTGGACACCACCCGGCACAGCGAAGATGATGAAGACGACCGTCATCGACAGGGACTGCGAGAGGGTCAGCCCCGCCGCCTCGCGGGGGGTCGACCAGTGGCCGAGCATGGTGATGTGCAGGGCGTACACCACCGCGCAGGCGATGGTGAGCAACTCGCCGTACCCGATGATCCCGGCTTGGGGACGGATGGTCAGGGCGGCCAGTCCGACCGTGGCCAGGCCCACCGCGACCCACACCCACCGGGTGACTCTCAACCGCAAGACCACCAACCCGAGAACCGGGGTGAACACCACGTACAACCCCGTGACGAAGCCGGAGATGGAGGCGGAGGTGTGCGCCAGACCGGCGGTCTGCAACAACTGGGCGACGGCCCACAGCACACCGAGGATCGTCCCATGGATCCAGGTGCGTCGGCTCATGCGGAACGAGCGATGGAAGACCACCGCCAGGACGACGGTGGAGATGAAGAAACGCACGGCCAGGAAATCCGTCACGGGGATATGGTCGACCATGCGTTTGATGGAGAAGAAGGTCGATCCCCACAGGATCGCCAAGACCATCAGCGACCACGGCGCCACACGCCGCCCGAGACGGGCGGCCATCGGGTTCGAGTCCGGGGACGAACGGTCCCCGGCGGAACCGCTATCAGCCATTCTTGGCTTTGGACCGTGCCCGGGCGCGATCACGCGCGTCCAGGTCGACCTTGCGGATGCGGATGTCGGCGGGGGTGACCTCCAGGCACTCGTCCTCGCGGCAGAACTCCAGCGCGGCCTCCAGGCTCATGATCCTGGGCGGCACGAGCCGCTCCAGCTCATCACCGGTGGAGGAGCGCACGTTGGTGAGCTTCTTCTCCTTGGTGGGGTTCACGTCCATGTCCTCGGCGCGGGGGTTCTCGCCCACGATCATGCCTTCGTAGACCTCCATGCCCGGTCCGACGAACAGGGAACCGCGTTCTTGGAGGTTGAACAGGGCGTACGAGGTGACGCTGCCCTGCCGGTCGGCCACGAGGGACCCTGTCGGACGCAGGCGCATCTCCCCGGCCCAGGGCTCGTACCCCTCGAACACGTGGTTCATGATGCCCGTGCCACGGGTCTCGGTGAGGAATTCGGTGCGGAAGCCGATCAGGGCGCGGGCGGGGACGACGTACTCCACGCGCACCCAGCCGGTGCCGTGGTTCACCATCTGTTCCAGGCGGCCCTTACGCAAGCCCAACAACTGGGTGACGGTGCCGACGAACTCCTCGGGGGCGTCGATGGTCATCCGCTCGGTGGGCTCGTAGAGCTTGCCGTCGACCACCTTGGTCACGACCTGGGGCTTGCCCACGGTCAGTTCGAAGGACTCCCGGCGCATGATCTCGACCAGGATCGCCAACTGGAGCTCGCCTCGGCCTTGGACCTCCCAGGAGTCGGGGCGTTCGGTCGGCAGGACGCGGATGGACACGTTGCCGATCAGCTCCTGGTCGAGGCGGTTCTTCAACAGGCGCGCGGTCAGGTTCTTGCCCGAGCGCCCGGCCAGGGGGGACGTGTTGATGCCGACGGTGACCGAGATGGACGGCTCGTCCACGTGGATCAGGGGCAGGGGGCGAGGATCGTTCGGGTCGGAGAGGGTCTCGCCGATGGTGATCTCAGGGATGCCGGCGATGGCGACGATGTCGCCGGGGCCGGCCGACTCGGCGGGCACCCGGTCGAGGGCTTCGGTCTTGAGCAGTTCCGACAGGCGGACGTTGGTGATCGACCCGTCGCGCTTGCACCAGGCCACCGTCTGGCCCTTCGTCAGGGTCCCGTTGACGACGCGGCACAGCGCCAGGCGTCCGAGGTACGGGGACGCGTCCAGGTTGGTGACAAGCGCCTGGAGGGGATGGCCCTCCTCGTAGGTCGGCGCCGGGATCGAGGAGAAGATCGTCTCGAACAGCGGCGTCAGATCGGGGGAGTCGGGCAGGGTGCCGTCCTCGGGCCGGGTCAGGGACGCCCGTCCGGCCTTCGCGGCGCAGTAGACGATGGGGAAGTCGAGCACATGGGCCTGGTCGTCGTCGAGGAGGTCCATGAACAGGGAGTACGTCTCGTCCACGACCTCCGCGATGCGGGCGTCGGCACGGTCGACCTTGTTGATCACCACGACGATGGGGAGGTTTTTGGCCAGGGCCTTGCGCAGCACGAAACGGGTCTGGGGCAGCGGACCCTCGGAGGCGTCCACCAGGAGCACGACGCCGTCGACCATCTCCAGCCCGCGCTCGACCTCGCCGCCGAAGTCGGCGTGCCCGGGGGTGTCGATGATGTTGATCGTGATGGGGTTGCCCTCGGAGTCGCGGTGGGCGATGGAGGTGTTCTTGGCGAGGATGGTGATCCCCTTCTCACGCTCCAGATCCATGGAGTCCATGACGCGGGCCTCGACGTCCTGGTTGGCCCGGAAGGCGCCAGACTGCCAGAGCATGGCATCGACGAGGGTGGTCTTCCCGTGGTCGACGTGGGCGATGATGGCGACGTTTCTCAGGTCCGAACGAATAGGCATGGGCTCGCTTTCACTTCTAATGGCCCCACGAGTTTACCCGCTCCGGCCGTCTCAAGGGAATAACAGATTCATCGGGCTCGTCCCGACTCGCCGTGAGCGGCCCTGGGCCCGCCTCTGGCTGGGGGATATGTGACACACTAGTGCGTGTACGAGAACGGCGGATGAGGATGGACCGATGAGCGTGTGGGATTCCCTGGTGGGGCAGCCGAACGCTGTGGCGACGCTGAGGCGGGCCGTCGACGGCGCGTCCCATGCCATGACGCACGCGTGGCTGTTCACAGGCCCGGCGGGGTCGGGCAGGTCGGTGGCGGCGCGTGCCTTCGCCGCCGCGCTGCAATGCCCGCAGGGAGGGTGCGGGGTCTGCCACTCATGCTCCACGGCGTTGGCCGGCACTCACCCGGACGTGACGCTCGTCCGTACGGAACTCCTTAGTATCGGCGTGAGAGAGGTGCGCCAGCTCATCATGCACTCGGCGATGACGCCGACCTTGGGACGGTGGCAGACGATCATCGTCGAGGATGCCGACCGTGTGACCGAGAGCGGTTTCAACGCCCTCCTCAAGGGGATCGAGGAGCCACCAGAGAAGACGGTGTGGTTGTTGTGCGCTCCCACCGTCGACGACATCGTGCCCACTGTGCGCTCCCGCTGCCGCCAAGTCGCCCTGGTGACTCCCAGCGCCACCGCCGTGACGACCCTGCTGGAGTCTGAAGGGGTGCCCCGGGACCAGGCGAGTTTCGCCGCGAGGGTGTCCCAAGGCCACATCGGCCGCGCTCGCGCGATGGCGACCGACCCGGAGGTCGCGCGACACCGGGAGGAGGTCCTCGCGATCCCCTCCAAGGTGGGCAGTCTGGGCGGTTGCCTGGAGGCGGCGTCCTGGGCGGTGACCACGGCTCAGGACGAGGCGTCGGCGGCGACCGCGCGCCTCGACGAGGAGGAGAGG
The DNA here is from genome assembly GCA_009780915.1 of Propionibacteriaceae bacterium. Taxonomy (GTDB): domain Bacteria; phylum Actinomycetota; class Actinomycetes; order Propionibacteriales; family Propionibacteriaceae; genus WQYJ01. The sequence goes on along the minus strand of WQZD01000015.1, from coordinate 29,595 downwards.
AAGAAACTGGCCATCGTCTTGGGGATGGACGGCGGCCGGGCCCGTCGCGGCGCCACGGGGATGATGAAGGAGCTCGAAGAACAACAGGCGATGAGGGCGAAGAGGTTCGTGCGTGACCGCTTGGATCTCATCCTGGTGGAGTTGACGGCGTACTACCGCGACGTCCTGGTCTGCCAGACCGACGCGGGATCCGACCTGATCAACGCCGACTTCGTGGCGCCCATCGAGGTGCTGGCCGCGTCCTCCACCCCAGAGTCGACCCTGCGCCGCCTGGACGCGATCCAGGAGTGCCGTCTCGCGTTGGCCAGCAACGTCACCCCGCAATTGGCGTTCGAAGCCCTCATGGTCTCCCTGGCGTAGTCTGCCGCGCGTGCGCGCGCCCCCTGGCCAACCCGGCTGATTCGGGCGTGTCGTGTACGGACAACCGCCGCAGCCATGACACCATGGACCTAGGGAATCGCTGGTGGAGCATGCATTGCCATCGGATCGCCAGGGCGAGCGAGTGAGTGTCACTACGCCTGAGCCTGATGCGTGAGGCGGCAGCAGTATTCGTCGGTGAGTCCCCAGCGGGAACCGTGACTGTCCCATGAGAATTGAACGGGATCCAGATGCAGCACATGTCGGCGAACCGATGTGTCCGTCTGTGATTCCTGCTCTCACGAAGGCGAGGGGAGTGGTTCCCCCGCTCGACACGAAGGGATGAACGATGAGCGACGAGATGCACAGCACTTCGCCCGAGCGTCGCGAGGACGGCCCAGGCGGCGCCGACCCTGCTGATGGCGCGATGCCGACCGTCGACCCCCAGTCTGACGCACTGGGGACCGCGCCCGCGGATGCTCTCGCGACTGAGACGCAACCGCCCTATGACCTCCAACACCCCCGTGACTGGCAGACGGCCGCGGAACTGGCGACGCCATGGTCGGGCTACCGGCTCTCGGAACCCGCTGCGGCGCCCGTGCCGGCTCCGGTCGAGGACGCGGCCCCTGCCGACGTCGTCGAGCTCGTGGAGCCCGTCGAGGCCACTGAGCCCGTCGAGGCCGCCCAGGCCGCTGAGCCCGTCGCCGTCCCTGCCCCTGTCTTCCCCGAGGGGACCATCGACCTGACGGAGGAGGCTCCCAGCGGGAGCCAGGGCGACTTAGAGGAGTCCTTCCGTATCCCCGCGTCGGCCTACGCCGGCCAGATCGCACAAGAACCCGTACATGGAACCGTGGAGGTAGATCACACCGTGGAGCAGCCTGGCGCAACCGTCATCATGCCCGTCGAGTCCGCGTTGGACGACCATCGTGCCGCGCGTGCCCGTGCGCTCGGCGAGGTGGACCCCGGCGCCGATGTGGTCACCGCTCCTCGGCAGTACCTGCCGCCCTCGGTGTACAAGGGCTGGCCGAGCTTCACCCTGTTCGTCCTCAGGCTCGTCGTGGCGACGCTGCTGAGCATCCGTGGGACGCAGGAGTTGATGCACTTCACGGCCACCAAGCAGTTGTGGGCCACGTCCGTCCTCCCTGATCCCGAGATCATGGCGATCGCCCAGATCGGGCTGGAGTTCCTGATCGCCCTCATGCTGCTGCTGGGGTTGGCGTCTCGCGTCGCCGGCGTTTTGCTCATGATCGTGTACATCGTCGTCTTGAGCTTCCTCGTGTGGGGCGCGTCGAATCCCTTCGTCTCCGGTATGGACGGCTTCTACGGCGAGCGTGAAGTCCTCATGGTGATCATCGGCCTGGTCTTCGCCGGTATCGGCGGAGGCGGGGCAGCCGTGGACGGCGCCGTGCACCGTGCCCGTCTCGAACGCAAGAACGCGAAACTCGGGGGGATCCCCGACGAGGGCTGAGGCCGGAATCATCCGTCGACGCGTCAGCTCACTGGGGCGACGCGACGGCTGACTTCTTGGACTGCCGACGGGCTTTGAACCACTCCCAGACCATGGGGAGGACGGAGACGAGCACGATGATGACACAGGCCAGCTCGAAGTTGTCCTTGATGAGGGGGACCCCTCCGAGGAAGTAACCCGCCGTGGTGACGATCAGCACCCACGCGACGCCGCCGATGGCTGTGAAGCCGATGAAGGTCTTCAGCTTCATCGTGGAGATGCCGGCGATCAGTGTGACGAACGTGCGCACCAGGGGGACGAAACGTGCGAGGATGAGCGCCCGTGCGCCGTACTTCGCGAAGAACTCGTGAGTCTTGTCGATGTAGACGGGGTTGAAGACCTTGCCCATGAAACCCGTGCGTGGCTTGAAGAGGGGAGGGCCGATGAGGCGGCCGACCCAGTACCCCGCCAGGTTGCCGCCGACGGCTGCGATCATCAGCACGATGTACACGAAGATCACCGTCGACCAGGTGCCGCCGTACGCGATCGTGCCCATGGCGGTGAACATCCCCACCGCGAACAAGAGGGAGTCACCGGGCAGGATCGGGAAGATCGCGCATTCGATGAAGATGATGAGGGCGACGCCCCAGAGGGCCCAGTTTCCCAGGGAGGTGATGATCACTTCCGGGTTGAGCCAGCTGGGCATGAGGAGCGGGAGGAGTGCGGCAGTAGTCACTCGAATAGGATACCCTACGCGGTCGCAGGCGCTGGGACGTACGCCCCGTGGTGGTGACAATGATGTGATGGCCGGGGCCGCGTCAGCGCGACCCCGGCCATCACACGGGATTCCTAGGCTCTGGATCAGATCAGGCCCAGTGCGGTCACCGCATCGCGCTCGTCGACCAACTCGGCCACGGACGCGTCGATCTTCGCCCGGGAGAACTCGTCGAGTTCGAGCCCCTGGACGATGGAGTACTCGCCATTGCTGGTGGTCACGGGGAAGGAGGAGATCAGACCCTCGGGCACGCCGTACGACCCGTCGGAGACCACAGACATGGACACCCAGTCGTCGGACGGGGAGCCGAGCAGCCAGTCGTGCATGTGCTCGACGGTCGCGTTGGCGGCCGACGCGGCGGAGGAGGCGCCACGGGCTTCGATCACAGCCGCGCCACGCTTGGCGACGGTGGGGATGAAGGTGTCCGCGATCCACTCCTGGTCGCCGACCATCTCGGCGGCGTTACGGCCGTTGACCTCGGCGTGGTAGATGTCGGGGAACTGGGTGGAGGAATGGTTGCCCCAGATGGTCATCTTGCGGATGTCGGCCACGGGCGCGCCCAGCTTCGCCGCCAACTGCGAGATCGCGCGGTTGTGGTCGAGACGGGTGAGCGCGGAGAACTGCGAGCGGGGGATGTCGGGGGCGTTGTTCATGCAGATCAGGGCATTGGTGTTGGCGGGGTTGCCGGTCACGCAGATGCGCACGTCGGATGCGGCCACCTCGTTGAGGGCCTTGCCCTGAGCGGTGAAGATGGCGCCGTTGGCGCTGAGCAAGTCGCCGCGCTCCATGCCGGCGGTACGGGGGCGCGCCCCCACCAGGCAGGCGACGTTGATTCCATCGAAAACCTTGCGGGCGTCGTCGCCGATCTCAACCTTGCTCAACAGAGGGAAAGCGCAGTCGTCGAGTTCCATGACCACTCCTTCCAGGGCCTTGAGGGCAGGCGTGATTTCCAGCAGGCGCAGTTCCACAGGCTGATCCGGTCCGAGCAGTGACCCGCTGGCGATGCGGAAGAGAAGGCTGTAACAGATCTGTCCGGCCGCTCCGGTGACGGCTACTTTAACGGGGGTTGTGCTCATGTGTGACTCCTAGTGTTGATGTACCCAACGGTGGGCATTGTCGGTCAGTACGTATCTTAGTCGCACATATGCCAGTGTTCGCATCCTCCGGCATGGCGATCGATGGCCTCAGAAGTGCTCGGAAAGGTTTATGCTTGTCAGCGAAGGAGGAATCATGCCACGTATTCAACTCGCACTTCCCACAGACAAGGCTCCGGGGGTGTTCGCCGATTTCGTGCGCGCCTGGCACACCAAGGACAGCTTCATTCTCGACTTCGCCGCGTACACAGATCCCGCTGTGCGTGACGAGAACACTGACGACATCGTCCAGCAATCCGCTGTGGTGTCGCGGGTACGCATCCCACCTGCCCAGGTCTTCGAGCTGATGAAGGCCCTGGAGCAGCAGCTCTCCGCATGGGAGACCGAGAACAAGTCCTCCTGAGCCGGCTGGGCCGCCCGGATGGGCCGCTCAGGCGGGCCGCTCAGATGGTGATGGGACCTGTGGACGGGCCGACCCGGCCCGAACTGTAGTACCGCACCAGGATGGAGTGTCCGTTCGGGGTGATGTTCATCTCACTGAGATAGTCCCCTGAGGAATTCAGAGTGATCAGAGGTCGCGCCGTCCCGTCCACCAAGACCTGGACAGGAGCGTTCGGCGCTCCGTGGATGCTCAGGACGACCCCACCTTGCTTCGACACGCTGGCTTGAGGTCCAGCGGGCAGGGTGAACGTCGTGGTGACAGGCGCCTGGTTGAGGCTGGCGATGGCCGTCACCGACTGCAATCCCGCCGCGATCGAGTTGTACGGGCCGGAGAAGGACCAGTTGCCACGCGCGTCCGCGGTCACATTCACGATGGACCCGTTCAGGTTCACGCTGATCGTGTCGCCCGGTTCCGCCGTCCCCGTGATGATCGGGAAGAGCGTCCCCTGGGGTCCGGTGTCGATGCTGCGGATCGAGGCGACCGGATAGGTCGACACCGGCGTCGGAGGCACGGTGGTGGCCGGAGGCCGAGGCGGCGGCGCGACTGTGCTGGGCGCTTGGGTCGGTGTGGACGTGGGCTCGTCCGTGGGCGTGGGCGTCGCCTCAGGCGTCTCGGTGGCCGAGGGAGTCTCGGTGGGCGCGGTCGGCGTCGTGATGTTGCCCAGCGGAGTCCCGTTGGAGTCGCTCGGGACAGCGGTGGTCGGCGTGACGACGGGGGGAGTGTCGGGTTGCCGGCTCGCGAGGACAGCGATGGCGATGATGGCGGCGATCATGGCGACAAGGACGAGGATGGCGAGCCAGAGCGCTCCGCGACGCCTCCTCTTCTGCTCCTGATCGGCATAGGTCTGGGGGGAGCGCAGGTCCGGTTCGGTCGTCGACGCGGCCTCGGGGGCCGGGGGCGTCGGGGCGACCGGTGGCTCGGCGGGCAGATCCGACGAGTCGGGAGCGGCCGACGCCTCAGACTCGGGCGAGATGTCGGCGGGGGATGGTTCGGCGGCGGACGCGACCTCCTCGGCGGCGGGAACCGCCACGGCGGGCACGGCCACAGCGGCTGCGGCGACCAGAGGCGCCGCGACGGCCACAGGGGCCGCGGCCACAGGTGCCTTGGCGGGCTGGGGCGCCGCGACTGCGGGCGCCGTCACACCGGACGCGCGGGCATCCGTGGCGGCGAACGTGGCGACGATGGACTCAGGGAGGGGATCCTCGTTGATGACGATCGGCCCGTCGACCTTCAGGTACCTGACAAGCGCTGTGGCGGCGGTCTCGCCCGCGATGGAGATGAACAGCAGCTTGCGCGCCTGGGTGCCCATCTGACGGCCGGTGTCGATCACAGCCCTGCACTCGGCGCAACTGGCCAGGTGCAGGTCGACGGCGTCCACGTCCTTCTGCGGTGAGGTGTTCTTCAGATAGGCCCGCCCGTGCTCGCGTACCCAGCGGCAGCGGCTCTCGGGGTCGGCGTGATCGGCGTTGGTCTTCAGCCACGCGTTGGACAGGCCCATGCGAGCCCGCTTCTGGGTGGAGGCGACGATCTCGGGGGACAGGCCCGTGAGGAAGGTGACGTCGTCCGGGTTCATGCGCTCCACGTCGAGATACCACAGGACTTCTTGCCATCTCGCCGGCATCGTCGAGAAGGCCTCACCCATCCGAGAGCCGATGTCGTCGCTCGGAGAATGCGGCCCGGTCACGGCCTGGAGGACGCAGGAGTACAGGTACGGGCGGAAGGCGGTGTGCGGGTGCGCGCCAGCACGGATGTCCATGAGGATACGGGCCCACGCCTGGGTGTTGACATCGTCGCCGTCGCCGTCGGTGAGGGCGTTGGCCGCCACCAATCCGAAAACGCTATGGCGTTGCCAGAGCTCCTCGAAAGCGGCGATCGAGCCGTTTCGTGTGTTTTCGAATAATTCTTCGTCTGAGAGGTCGAGCATCTCTGCCGTGATGCCGGTGTCTCGGCGGTTCGGATCCGCCATGTCAGAAGCCCCCATTGATACTCCCTCATGAATCTTGGAAATCCTTGTTGGACTGTCAAGAAGCATATCACGCTGACACGCTGCGTCTGGGAGATGGACTCGTTGTGTGTCGTAAGAATTTCACGATGTGGTCGCTAGGATGGGGGCATGACTGCACGTAGGTTGGACGGCAAAGCCCTCGCACAAGACATCAAGGCGGATCTGGCGCATCGCGTGACTGCTCTCAAGCAGCGCGGAATCCAGCCGGGCCTGGGAACTCTCCTTGTCGGACAGGACCCGGCCAGCGCCCTGTACGTGGCGGGCAAGCACCGCGATTGCGCACAGGTGGGCATCACGTCGTTGCGCGTGGAACTGCCGGAGACGGCCACGGCTGACGAGGTGGCCGACGCCATCGACGGCTTCAACAACGATCCCCGCTGCACGGGCTACATCGTCCAATTGCCGCTGCCCAAGCACCTCGACTCCAACTGGGCGCTGTCCCTGATCGACCCTGACAAAGACGCCGACGGCCTGCATCCGACGAACTTGGGCCGTCTGGTCCTGGGGATCGACGGCCCCCTGCCCTGCACCCCGCGCGGCATCGTCGAACTCCTGCGCCGCTACGACGTGACCCTGGACGGCGCCCATGTGTGCGTCATCGGACGCGGGACCACGGTCGGGCGCCCGCTGGGCCTGCTGTTGACGCGGCGTACGGAGAACTCCACGGTCACCCTGTGCCACACGGGCACGCGCGATCTCGCGTCGTACACCCGCCAGGCCGACATCGTGGTGGCGGCGGCGGGGCGTCCCTCCATGGTGACGGCGGACATGGTGAAGCCGGGCGCCGTCCTGATCGACGTGGGCGTGACCCGGATGGACGGCAAGCCGCAGGGAGACTTGGCCGAGGATGTGTGGGACGTCGCGTCGCTGGTGACCCCCAATCCCGGCGGCGTGGGTCCCATGACCCGGGCCATGCTGCTCGCCAACATCGTCGACGCCGCGGAACGGTCGCATCAGTGAGCGGTGCGGGCGGATCGTGGTGGGCACGCCTGGCCGATGACCCGGGTTTCCTGGGCAGAGTGCGTCGGCAGTGGCCGTGGGTGCTCGTCCTGGCCTTCGTCGCCGCCGGGCTCCTCCTCACAGCCCTCAGTTGGTGGCGGTGGGGCGCCGGGGCCATCGGCGCCGGGGTGGTGGCGGCGGGAGTCTTCCGCTCGGTCATGAAAGACCCTGGCATCCTCGCCATCCGCCGACATCGCTGGATCGACTTGTGCTTCTACTACGGGCTCGGCATCGCGATCATCGTCTTCGCCGTGATCGTGCCGGGCGCGGTCTAGCCCGCCGCCGTACACGCGAGGAGCGGGGCGAAGTACACTGATCCACATGGATTATCGTGTCGCGAACATTGGGTTGGCTGATTTCGGGCGCCGGGAGATCTCCCTGGCTGAACATGAGATGCCGGGGTTGATGGCCATGCGCGCCCGCCACGGCGCGGACAAGCCACTGGCTGGGGCGCGTATCGCCGGGTCCCTGCACATGACCGTGCAGACGGCCGTCCTGATCGAGACCCTAGTGGCCCTCGGGGCGCAGGTGCGGTGGGCGTCGTGCAACATCTTCTCCACCCAGGACCATGCGGCAGCGGCCATCGCCGTGGGCCCCACCGGCAGCGCGGACGACCCCCGAGGGGTGCCTGTGTTCGCGTGGAAGGGCGAGAGCCTGGAGGAGTACTGGTGGTGCACCACGCAGATCTTCGACTTCTCCGATGAGAGCCCCGAGGCGCCGTACCCCACCATGATCCTCGACGACGGCGGGGACGCGACTCTGTTCGTCCACAAGGGCGTGGAGTACGCCCGTGACGGGGTGCCGCGGCCCGATCCGTCGGACTCCGAGGAGTGGACCGTGATCCTCGCCCGGCTGGCGGACGTGCTGGCCGAGGGGAAGCTCGACTTCGCCGCGATGGCCCGGTCGATCAAGGGGGTCTCCGAGGAGACCACGACTGGGGTCCACCGGCTCTGGGAGATGGACAAGGAATCCACGTTGCTCTTCCCGGCTGTCAACGTCAACGACTCGGTCACGAAGTCGAAGTTCGATAATAAGTATGGTTGCCGTCATTCGCTGATCGACGGCATCAACCGGGCCACCGACATCCTCATCGGCGGCAAGGTGGCCGTGGTGTGCGGGTACGGCGACGTCGGCAAGGGATGCGCCGAGTCGTTCCGGGGCCAGGGCGCCCGCGTCGTCGTCACGGAGATCGACCCGATCTGCGCGCTCCAGGCGGCGATGGACGGTTTCGAGGTGTGCCGTCTCGACGATGTGCTCGACCGGGCGGACTTCGTCATCACCGCCACGGGCAACACCGGCGTGGTCACCGCCGAGCAGATGTCACGGATGAAGGACCAGGCCGTGGTGGGCAACATCGGCCACTTCGACGACGAGATCGACATGGCGGGGTTGGCGGCGTGGCCCGGAGTGGTTCGTACCGAAGTGAAACCCCAAGTCGACCTGTGGACCTTCCCGGACGGGCGCTCGATCATCGTGCTGTCGCAGGGGCGTCTGCTGAACTTGGGCAACGCCACCGGCCATCCCTCGTTCGTGATGAGCAACTCGTTCACCAATCAGGTCCTCGCCCAGATCGAGCTCTTCTGCGGTCAATTGCCGGTGGGGGTCCACGTCCTGCCCAAGGCCCTGGACGAGGAGGTGGCCCGACTCCACCTGGACGCGCTCGGGGTACGGTTGACCCGTCTCACCGAGCGCCAGGCCGCGTACATCGGGGTCAGCGTGGACGGGCCGTACAAACCCGACACTTATCGGTACTGAGGTGCTTCGGCTGTGTGCGGTCCTCGAGGCCGGCACTCGACGCCATGGATGACTCGTGTGGCGCAGGCGTTCACGTTCGGGTAACCTTATGGAGGCCCTGTGCGCGACGCCCACTGTGGACAGGTGCACACACCTGTGGCGAATCGCGTTATCATGCGGTGGTGGGCATGTCACATATCTACAACATTGGATGTGTGGAATATGTCCCTTGTGAAAAGATTCCGGAAGGATGAGCATAATGGCACGCTTACCAAAAGTCATTGTCGGTGCGGTCGGGGTAGCCCTGGCTTTGGCTGGCTGTTCAAGTACTAACAACACCCCCAGTGCGGAGAATTCCTTGGGGACGATCACAGCAGGGTCGTTGACGATCTGCTCCGACATACCATTCAAGCCCTTCGAGTACGAGGACGCGAGCACACCGACGGGGTACACAGGTTTCGACATCGACCTCATGTCAGCCATCGCCGGCCAGCTCAATCTCAAACTCGTGGTCGTGGCGACGGATTTCGATGCTTTGCAGTCTGGGGCTGCTCTGGCAGCGGGTCAATGTGATGTGGGGGCTTCGGCGATCACTATCACGGATGCCCGCAAGGCAAACATCGACTTCTCCGACCCCTATTACGACTCGTTGCAGTCACTGCTGGTTCCCGTAAATTCTGGTATTACTTCCCTGGCTGATTTGGCGGGCAAGCGGATCGGTGTGCAGACGGGTACCACCGGGGAGACCTACGCGACACAAAACAAGCCTGCGAGCGCGACGATCGTCAGCTTCCCGTCCGACGGCGAGGAATGGCCTGCCCTCCAGGCTGGTCAGGTCGACGCCCTGCTGCAGGACTATCCGGTGAACAATCAGCACGTCAAAGATGACCCCTCGTATGTGATCGTTGCCAAGTATCAAACGGATGAACAGTACGGCTTTGCCATGGCCCAGGGTAAGAATCCTGCGCTCCTTCAGGCCATCAATGCCGCTCTTCAGACTCTCCGTGACAACGGTACCTATACGACGATCTATGACAAGTATTTCAGTTGACGGCGCGGGGTAGAGCGAGGCGAGGTTCCTCATGTCATTGAGTGGTCTACGACCGACGGTACGACGACGCATCTCCAATGTGTCGTCGTACGTCATCTTTGCTGCGATCATTGTCGTGGTGGCCGTCCAGGCTGATTGGCAGCTGATCGGTAAGAACTTCTTCAACATGTCCGTGGCGCAACTGCTGTGGCCTGGTATTCTGCGAGCCGCGTTCAACACGATCTGGTACACAGCAGTCAGCTTTGTCATCGGTTTGGTGTTGGCGGTGGTGTTCGCGCTCATGAAGATGTCGCGTGGCCCCTTTCGAGTGTTCGCCGTCGCCTACATCGAGTTGTTCCGTGGCATGCCCGCGTTGCTGACCATCATGCTCATGGCATTCGCCGTGCCGATGGCGTTCAAGGTGCGATTCCCGGGAGGGTCCATCGGCGCCGGTCTGATCGCCCTTGTTTTGGTGACCAGCGCGTACGCTGCGGAAATAGTCAGAGCAGGGATCCAGGCGGTCCCGAAGGGCCAACATGAGGCGGCTCGGTCCTTGGGGATGTCACAGATGCGTACGACCTTGACGGTGATCCTGCCGCAGGCGTTCCGGATCGTGATTCCTCCGCTGACCAATGAGTTCGTCACACTGTTGAAAGACACATCCTTGCTCTACATCGCAGGTGTCACCGTGTTCTCCAAGGAGTTGACCACTTTCGGGCGGACGAATGCTTCGAGCAACGCGAACAGCACTCCGTACATCGTTGTGGCGGTGTTCTATTTGATCATCACCATCCCCTTGACATACTTGGTAGCACGACTAGAGAAGAGACTGGCGGTCAAGAAATGAGTCTGACACGTTCGGGTGACCTGCATCCACGGGACACGCCTGTGCCGGGCGCCCCGCCCATCCAACTCATCGAGTTGAACAAGCATTTCGGTGAGTTGCATGTGCTCAAAGGTATCGACCTGACGATCGAAAAAGGCGAGGTCGTGTGTGTCATCGGGCCGTCGGGATCAGGGAAGTCCACTCTTTTGCGGTCAGTGAACTTGCTGGAGCACCCCTCGTCTGGGCAGATTCTGATTGAGGGGATCGACATCCTCGATCCCGATGTGAATCTTGACAAGATCCGTACCCGTATCGGCATGGTGTTCCAGTCCTTCAATCTGTTCCCTCATATGACCGTGCTGCGGAATGTGACCGTCGCTCAGGAGAAAGTGCTGCATCGCAGTTCTCAGCAGGCTCGCCAGGTGGCTCGGGCGATGCTGGAAAGGGTGGGCCTGTCGGACAAGGCGGATGCCCATCCATCCCAGTTGTCGGGTGGCCAGCAACAGAGGGTCGCCATCGCTCGTAGTCTGGCGATGAACCCCGACATGATGCTCTTCGACGAGCCGACGTCCGCGCTCGACCCCGAGTTGGTGGGCGAGGTCTTGGAGGTCATGCGGAGCCTGGCCGCCGAGGGTATGACCATGATGGTGGTCACCCACGAGATGGGCTTCGCCCGAGAGGTCGGCAAGCGGGTCATCTTCATGGACGATGGCCAGATCGTCGAAGAGGGTCTCCCCTCGGACGTCCTCGGCAACCCCCAGCAGCCGCGTACACAGGCCTTCTTGTCCAAAGTGCTCTGACGGAGGGGGACGGGTGCGCTCGGGCATCGTGGTGATCGCCACGAACGTCTGATGACCCTAGTGGCCCCCGTTGGGTCCGCTGACCGTGTCGAGCTCAGCGCTGTCGAGCTCGACGCAGTGGTTTGCCATGTGGGGCTGGTTGGATGTGGTTGTCCGTGTCTGGCCCTGTCGGAACGGTGTGCCAGGTCTGGCCTGTCGGAACGGTGTGCCAGGTCTGGTCCGTCGGGATGGTGTGCCAGGTCTGGTCCGTCCGAACGGTATACGGGGTCTGGTCCGCCAACTCCAGTTCTCACATCGAACTTTGGGACTCCCGTGCTCATGTCGGATTCTATGGCTCCCCGCGGGGGCGTGAATCGTGCTTTTTCCGTGGTTTTCGCACGGTTCGTGCCCCCACAGATTTTCGGGGGGCGCGAACCGTGCATTGTCAGCGGAATATGCACGGTTCACGCCCCCCGAGTTATCCACAGGGACTCTTTCAGCGGAGAACTTATACACAAGTGCGACCTCCAACGGCACTGCGGAGGGCGTACGGCCCATGGTTGGGGTATGAAAACAATCGCATCTGGTACGCGTGACCTCATTTCCGCCAAGCATCAACACCTCATGAGGACGGTGACGTCCGAGCACACGTGTGTCGTCAGTACGCGCGAGGCTGTGGAGGGTGGAGTCACCGAGAATCAGCTTCGCAAGGCTCAAGCTGCGCGGATCACTCGAGGTGTGTACCTCCGTGACGGATCTTGGGACGACTTCAGGGTCAAAGCCGAAGCCGCCCTGGCGGCCAGTGGTGAAGGTGCGGCGTTGTGCGCCCAATCCGCACTTCTGCACCGGGGTGTCGAACTGCCGCACGCGGCTCACAGGGATCGCAAAGTGCATGTGCTACTAGGCCGCGGGCAGCGGGGAGCGAGGCCGCCGTGGATACAGGCGCATCGTCCACGACTCGTGCCTGCCGTGCAGGTGCATGACGGCCTGCCGATTGTCGTTCCAGGTGATGCCTGGATGGAGATGGCCTGTTCACTGACCGTGACGGATCTCGTCATGGCAGGGGACGGTTTGGTTCGCCGCCAGAATCCCATCATGACCATGCAATCATTGGGGGAAACGATCCTATCGTGGAGGGGGCGTAGGGGATACGAACGAGCCGGACAGGCGTTTGGCCTGATTCGGCCTCGTACGGACTCGCCGCCCGAGACGCACCTGAGGCTTGTTCTCCTTGGTGCCGGCCTTGACGGGCTTGTGGTCAATCACCAGGTTCGGACTCCCTGGGGGTCATACTATCTTGATCTCGCATACGTGAAGGAGCGTGTGGCAGTCGAGTACGACGGTGCGATCCATGTGGGCGACGTGAGGCAGATGGAGCGAGATCAGACTCGCCGGCGCTGGCTGGAGGACCAAGGGTGGAGAATCATCACAGTCACCATGGCCGATCTGAATCGAGACCGCGCGGGGGTCATCGCCTCAGTGCACAGGGCGCTCGACGTGGCTGCCCGTGCCCGGTGACACGGCCCGGATGCTTGGGGATGGCCTCGAGGTGCTGGCCGGACCGGGCGCGAAGGGGTAAGAGGCCGTGCATCCATCCTGTTGATGCATGGTATTGATGCATGGTATCGGAAACTGGTAGTGGTCTGGCGTATTCACCATGGTTCATACTCAGGTGACGTGGGGGCGCGAACCGTGCTTTTTCAGGGCGAAACGCACGGTTCGCGCCCCCCGGATTCTCGTGGGGGCGCGAACCGTGCGTTTCTGAGGATAACTGCACGGTTCGCGCCCCCGTGGTGCTGGGGGTTGTGACCATGGTCGACGGGTGTTACCAAGATCTGCCCTCGTGCCCCTGTGGTGTTGGGGGTTGTGGGTTGGTGCTTGGACCGTGGGGGTGGCTCGGGGGTGTGCCTCCTCTCCCATGGCTGTTGGGGGCGTGAACCGTGCTTTTTCAGGGAAAAACGCACGGTTCGCGCCCCCCGGACGCTGGGGCGGAAGTCCATCTTCAGGCGACTATCAATGGTTGCGCCCAGATGGGTACGGGCGCGGTTGCGGACGCGGTGGCAGAGCCACCGTCGGCATCCACGGGTGGCATCCATGGTCGGTATCCACGGTCGGTATCCACGGTCGGTATCTACGGGTGGCGTCCATCGTCGACACCCACGGGCGGCACCCACGGGCGGCACTCATCGTCGGCACTCACGGGTGACATCCGCTCGCGACACTCACTGGCGAGCCGGGGTCCCTACGGGTGCGCCGTAGGCGGGACCTCCGACTCGGTTCAGGGGAGGCACGCCACGGAATCGTCGCCGTCCCCTCCCCTCGGTTCACGGGAGTGACACCCCGGAAAATCTTCGCCCACTGGCGCTGCGCGATAGGGTAGAGGGGTGGCCGATACTGTACGCGATGCGGAACAAACCCCTGATACGCCCCAACCATGGGCTGCCCTGGGTCTGAAAGAAGACGAATACGGGCTCATCCGTCAGATCCTGGGTCGGCGTCCGACCTCGTGCGAACTGGCGATGTACTCCGTGATGTGGAGTGAGCATTGTTCATACAAGTCCTCCAAGCTCCATCTCAAGCGCTTCTCCGTCCTGGAAGCCACCACGCCGAGAGGTCCACTCCTGGCGGGGATCGGCGAACAGGCCGGGGTCGTCGACATCGGGGACGGCTGGGCGGTCACCTTCAAGATCGAGTCTCACAACCACCCGAGCTACGTCGAGCCCTATCAGGGCGCGGCGACCGGCGTGGGCGGCATCGTGCGCGACATCCTCGCGATGGGCGCCAGGCCGATCGCCGTCATGGACCCCCTGCGCTTCGGCCCCCTCGACGCGCCCGACACGGCGCGAGTCCTCCCCGGAGTCGTCGCTGGCATCGGGGGGTACGGCAACTGCCTCGGCCTGCCGACGATCGGCGGGGAAGTGGTCTTCGACCCCTCGTACGCGGGGAACCCCCTTGTCAACGCCCTGTGCGTCGGCGTGCTGCGGCATGAGGACGTCCAGAGCGCCGCGGCCACGGGAGTGGGCAACAAGGTCATCCTGTACGGCGCGACCACCGGTGGGGACGGGATCGGCGGCGCATCCATCCTCGCATCCGAGACGTTCACGCAGGGCGGTCCCACCAAGCGTCCGAGCGTGCAAGTGGGCGATCCTTTCATGGAGAAGCTGCTGATCGAGTGCACCCTGGAGCTCTTCCAGGCCGGTCTGATCCGCGGCATCCAGGACTTCGGCGCCGCCGGGCTGTCGTGTGCGACCTCGGAGCTGGCGTCGGCGGGATCCGGTGGCATGCATGTCAACCTGGACGCGGTGCCCCTGCGAGACTCCTCGCTGGCGCCGGAGGAGATCCTCATGAGCGAGTCCCAGGAACGCATGATGGCGGTGGTGAGCCCTGACGACGTGGACGAGTTCATGCGCATCTGCGCGAAGTGGGACGTGTTGGCCACCGTGGTCGCCGAGGTCATCGAGGGCGATCGCCTCCTGATCGACTGGCACGGACAGCGCGTGGTGGACGTCGACCCGAAGACGGTCGCCCACGAAGGTCCCACGTACGACCGTCCCATGGCCAAGCCCGCGTGGATCGACCAGGTCAACGCCGATTCCGCAGCGCTTCTGCCGCGACCGACGACCGGCGAGGGGCTCAAGCGAGACCTGCTCGCCCTGATCTGCTCGCCCGGCCTGGCCGACGTGTCCTGGGTGACCGGCCAGTACGACCATTTCGTACGCGGCAACTCCGCTTTGGCTCAACCTGAGGACGCCGGCATGCTCCGCATCGACGAGGCGACAGGCTTGGGGGTGGCCCTGTCCACGGACTGCAACGCCAGGTTCACGTACCTGAACCCCTATCGCGGCGCCCAGCTGTCGTTGGCCGAGGCGTACGTCAATGTCGCGATCACCGGCGCCGAGCCGGTGGCCATCACCGACTGCCTGAACTTCGGCTCGCCCGAGGACCCCGACATCATGTGGCAGTTCGTCGAAGCCATCAAGGGCCTGGTGGACGGGTGCCAGGCGCTCGGCACGCCAGTCACTGGCGGCAATGTCTCCTTCTATAACAAGACCGGGGACACGGCCATCCTCCCCACTCCCACGATCGGCATGCTCGGTGTGATCGACGACGTGGCCGACAGGGTCCGCTCCGGATTCACGTCCGCCTCGGATCTGATCTACGTCCTCGGCGACACCGCCGAGGAACTCGACGGGTCGGCGTGGGCCAGCGTGATCCACTCCCACCTGGGCGGCCAGCCCCCGCAGGTGGACTTCGACCGCCTGAAGCGTGTCACGGACTTCTTCCAGACCGCGTCCAAGACGCGGCTGCTCTCCAGCGCCCACGATCTGTCGGACGGCGGGCTGGGCGTCGCCCTCCTGGAGTCCTGCTTCCGGCACGGGACAGGGGCGCAGGTCGACCTGGCGGGCGACCCCTTCGTCGCACTGTTCAGCGAGTCCGCGGGCCGTGTGATGGTCACGTGCGATCCCTCCCGCGCGGACGCCGTCGAGGCGCTGGCGACATCCTGCGACCTGGCCTGGACGCGGGTGGGGACGGTACGCGACGACGGCAGGCTCACAGTGGCCGACCAGTTCGTCATCGATGTGGACCAAGCGCGTACGGACTGGCGGGCGGTCATCCCCGCAGCCATGGGGGTGTCGACGCCTGACGGGTGCTGAGTCCGCCAGACGTCCAACCCCCGTCGTGGCTCACGCGTCGCCGGAGCGCGAGCCGACGCCCGGGAGACCCCCGGTCCAGCGCCACATCCCAGGCCCGTCATAGCCCCATCCAGCGTGCCGTCATGCCCGTCGGACCCCGGTTCCCATTTGCACTCTGACCCCGAGAGTGCTAAGAATGTATTAGCACTCGCATCATGAGAGTGCTACGTCTGTCAGTGAGACCACCTGGTCGTCCGTCGCGGGCACTGTAGGGCGCACCACTTATCCATCACACGGGGACGACCCCGTACAACCGGAGAAGAAATGGCAAAGCTCATTCAATTTGATATCGAAGCTCGTCGCGGCTTGGAGAAGGGTATGAACACCCTCGCCGACGCCGTGAAGGTGACGTTGGGCCCCAAGGGCCGTAACGTCGTCCTGGAGAAGAAGTGGGGTTCCCCCACGATCACCAACGACGGCGTCTCCATCGCCAAGGAGATCGAGCTCGAAGACCCGTACGAAAAAATCGGCGCCGAACTGGTCAAGGAAGTCGCCAAGAAGACTGACGACGTCGCTGGCGACGGTACGACGACAGCGACCGTTCTGGCCCAAGCCCTCGTGCGCGAGGGCCTGCGCAACGTGACCGCTGGCGCCAACCCGATGTCCCTGAAGAAGGGCATCGAGAAGGCTGTGGCCGCCATCGTCGACAAACTGGCCGCCACCGCGACTGACATCGAGACCCGCGAGCAGATCGCCGCGACCGCCTCGATCTCCGCGTCCGACACCCTGGTGGGCGACATCATCGCCGAAGCCATGGAGAAGGTCGGCAAGGAAGGCGTCATCACCGTCGAGGAGTCCAACACCTTCGGGCTCGACCTGGAGCTGACCGAGGGCATGCGCTTCGACAAGGGCTACGTCTCGGCTTACTTCGTGACGGACGCCGAGCGCATGGAAGCCGTCCTGGACGACCCGTACATCCTCATCGCCAACTCGAAGATCTCCTCCCTGAAGGACCTCCTGCCCGTGCTGGAGAAGGTTGTGCAGTCGGGCAAGCCCCTGCTGGTGATCGCCGAGGACGTGGAGGGCGAGGCGCTGGCCGGACTCATCGTCAACAAGCTGAAGGGCACCTTCAAGTCTGTGGCCGTCAAGGCGCCGGGCTTCGGTGACCGTCGCAAGGCCATGCTGGCCGACATCGCCATCCTGACCGGCGGCCAGGTCATCTCCGAAGAGGTCGGCCTCAAGCTCGACGCCGTCACCCTCGACCTGCTGGGCCGTGCCCGCGCGGTGCGGGTGACCAAGGACGAGTGCACCATCGTCGATGGCGCCGGCGAGAAGGAGCAGATCGACGGGCGCGTGGCTCAGATCCGCAAGGAGATCGAGAACACCGATTCCGACTACGACCGCGAGAAGCTCCAAGAGCGTCTGGCGAAGCTGGCCGGTGGTGTGGCGGTCATCAAGGTGGGCGCCGCGACCGAGGTCGAGCTCAAGGAGCGCAAGCACCGCGTCGAGGACGCCGTGCGCAACGCCAAGGCCGCTGTGGAAGAGGGGATCGTCGCCGGTGGCGGCGTGGCCCTGCTCCAGGCTGCCAAGTCGGCTGACATGCCCCAGCTCGACGGTGACGAGGCGACCGGCGTGAATATCGTCGTGACCGCCTGCTCGGCGCCGCTGAAGCAGATCGCCGTCAACGCCGGGTACGAAGGCGGAGTCGTGGCCGAGAGGGTCTCGAACCTGCCGTCCGGCGAAGGGCTCAACGCGGCCACAGGCGAGTACGTCGACATGATCAAGGCCGGGATCATCGATCCCGCGAAGGTGACCCGTTCCGCACTGCAGAACGCGGCCTCCATCGCAGCCCTGTTCCTGACGACTGAGGCCGTCGTGGCCGACAAGCCGGAGAAAGCCGCTCCGATGCCTGCCGGTGGCGAGGGCATGGGCATGGATTACTGATCCTGTTCTGCGCGAGGGCGGTCCTCCCTGGGCCGCCCTCGCGCCACACATGGGGGCGGTCAGACTCATCTGGTGTGACTGTGAAAGGGGGCGATCGACGTCAGATCTCTAGCCACACTGCACATATGGGACAGTAAATTTGAGAATCAAACAGGTAAGTGAGATCATCGTATCAATTGATGCCAATAAACTATCTAATTTAGACTAGTCTTTTGTGGGGGAATAGAATTGACGTCGAGGGGTTACTACTATTACCTAATGGAGGGGTAATGCCTGCACATTCGACACCACGCATCTACGACGGAACCACCGGAGGTTCTGTGCATGGGGGCCGGCGAACGCACATCATCCAAATCTTACGAGATGCCAAAGCGCCACTATCAGTTGTTGAAATCGCACAAATGGTGGGCATCCACGCAAACACGGCCCGATTCCACCTGGAGTCCCTGGTGGACGCCGGGATGGCCATGCGGGAGTCCGAGCCCTCGTCACAGCCGGGTCGTCGACGCATCCTGTACAGCGGGACCCTGCCCAACCAGACCCACGAGCGCGCGCAGGGGTACCGTCTCCTGGCGCAGATCCTCACCAGCACCATCGCGACCAAGTTCCCCGAAGCGGGGGAGGACATGTACGAGGTGGGTCTCCAGTGGGGAAGCTACCTCACGAGTCGTCCGGCCCCCTTCGAGGTGCTCGACGAGGCGGAGATCGACCAGAGGGTCATGGACAAACTCGACGCCTTGTGGTTCGCCCCCGAGCTCGTGACAGCCCCCTGCGCCCACATGCTGCTCCACAACTGCCCCTTCATGGAGTCCGCGCGCACGGCGCCCGACGTCGTCTGCCGTCTCCACGTCGGGATGATCAACGGCTCGCTGGCCGAACTGCGTTCGACCCAGCGCGTCCTGGAGCTGAACCCCATGATCGGCACCCACGTGTGCAGGGCCTGGTTGGGCGACGCGTCAGAGCTGGAAGCCGGGTCGGTACGTCTCGTCCTGGGCCAGGAGGCCGATGGCGAAGTCCTCGCCGACGAGGACGACCTGGACACCAACTGAGCCCGAGCGGCACAACCCCGAGCGGCACTGCCCTCGAACCCACGACACCCACGAAACCGCCCTCACCGGGATTCACCTGGTGGGGGCGGAGTTCGTGTTCCGTGGCCACGGCGGGTCAGTTGGTCCGGTCGCCTGATCCGCCGTGTCGGAAGTGCGTCTTCTCAGACGCGTGTCCCCTTCCGTGCGTACGGGACGACGTATGCGATCACGAGGATGATCAGGAAGATGATGTACGCGAAGAACAGCCACCACAACACGTGGATGTAGTCGCCGAAGTTGTTCTTGGACAGGTTGAACAAGAACGGCATCAGGAAGCCGCCGTACGCGCCCCAGGCGGAGATGATGCCCAGGGCCGCCGAGGTCTGACGCACCGCGTCGATGCCAGCCGACTTGTGCTGGGCGTCCATCTGGCCTGCCTTGTACGCGAACACAGTCGGGATCATGCGGTACATGGACCCGTTCCCCATGCCGGTGGCGACGAAGATCACCAGGAAGCAGATGAGGAACGCCCAGAAGCTGGGTGTGGACGCGTTGAGCGACAGGATGACGGTGATCGTGCCCACGGCCATCACCAAGAAGGCGATGACTGTGATGATGGACCCGCCGAAACGGTCAGCCAGGCGTCCGCCGTACGGCCGTGCCAAGGATCCCACCAACGGGCCGAGGAACGACAGGGCGATCAACGCCGTCCCGATATGGATGGGCGTGTTGTACGCGGGGAAGATGTCGTTGATCAGCTTCGGGAAGACGCCGCCGAGTCCGATGAAGGAGCCGAAGGTCCCGATGTACAACAGCGACATCAACCAGAGGTGTGGATCTTTGAACACCACCGCGTAGGCGGCCATGTCCGCCTTGGCCTTGCCCAGGTTGTTCATGAAGAGGAAGGCGCAGACGATGGCGATGACGATGAACGGGATCCAGAACCAGCCCGCCATGGGCAAGTTCTTGACGTTGGGCCCGATGCCTGTGACGGCCCCGGCGGTCACGGAGATGAGGATCGGCACAGAGAACTGTGCCACAGCCGCGCCGATGTTGCCGCCGGCCGCGTTGAGCCCGAGGGCCCAGCCCTTCTCTCGCTGGGGGAAGAAGAAGGTGATGTTCGCCATGGAGCTGGCGAAGTTGCCACCACCGAAGCCGCCGAGAGCGGCGACGACCATCATCCAACCCCAGGACGTGCCTCCGACGCCGTTGATCGGGTGGTTGGCGATCGCGAAGGACATCACAATCGTGGGGATCAGCAGGAGGGAGGCGGAGACCATCGTCCAGTTGCGCCCGCCGAGTTTGGACACAAGGAAGGTGTACGGGAAGCGGAAGGTCGCGCCCACGAACGAGGGGGCGGCGATCAGCCAGAACACCTGGCTTGACGAGAAGGCGAATCCGTACGGCCCCGGAGAGCCGTCCGCTTTGACCTGCATCTGGACAGCCACGATGCTCCATAGCTGCCAGACGACGAACCCGAGGAACTCCGCGTAGATGGAGAACCCCAGGTTCCTGTTTGCGATTTTCTTGCCCTGCTTCTCCCACTGGGCTGTGTTCTCGGGCTCCCACCCGTCGATCCAACGACCCTTGCGAAAAACGAGCTGACCCTCTGCAGAGTCTTCTGGTGTGGTAGTGCTCACTGTGAAACCCTTCCCTAATTGGTTGTTCTACGATGATCGACCATGTGTGTCAGCGATAGCCCGCCATTTACCCAATAGCACTAGTTTCTATGTGAATGATCGTAATACCATGAAGACTTCTATGCAAGTCACCCAACCTTTTTCCTTACCTCTCAGGCTAGTTTTCCGTCCAGGGTGTTTCACATTTTTTCACGCGGGGACCACGGGGTGAGCATATTCTTGTGGAATTCGCAATTCAGTTGTATGTTAAGCATTAACACGGAAATTGTGGTTAAAACCACTGCGTGTGGAAATCCGACTACTCAAGGGGGTGTCAATGATGACGACTTCATCTACGTCATCCAAGACGCGCAACGTCATCGAAAACTGGACTCCGGAAGACCCGGAGAAATGGGACCATGGGACGGCGTGGAAGACCTTATGGACAACCACGTTCTCATTGTTTCTAGGCTTCATGGTTTGGTACTTGGTCTCCAGCCTGGCCCCAATGCTGCAGAACGCTCCGACCAGCCTCCTGGCGGCGGACGGAACGACGCACATCAACATCCTGAGCAAGAGCCAGGCCTTCTGGCTGGCGGCCATGCCCGGCCTCGCCGGCGGCACGCTGCGTCTCTTCTGGATGTTCTTCCCGCCCATCATGGGCACCAGGCGCATGGTCTCGTGGAGCACCATCGCCCTGATTCTGCCGATGATCGGCTGGGGATGGGTCTTGATGACCACTCCCGAGAATCTGCATAATTCTTTCGGTCTTCTGATCTTCCTCGCCCTGCTCACCGGCATCGGCGGCGGCATCTTCTCCGGTTACATGCCCTCGACCTCGTACTTCTTCCCCAAGAAGCGCCAAGGCGTCGCGCTGGGCCTCCAAGCCGGGCTGGGCAACTTCGGCGTGTCCGTCGTGCAGTTGCTGGCCCCGATCCTCGTCGGCTGGGGGATCTTCGGCACGGCCGTCCAGGTCAACGCCAAGAAGGGATCGGATGGCGCCTACTTGAAGCACCTGGTCTATCTCCAGACTCCTTCCTTCTTCATCATCCTTCTCCTGGTCATCTCCGCGGTCCTGTGCTTCGTGTTCCTGAAGTCCGTCCCCATCAAGGCCAACTTCCGTCAGCAGATCGACATCTTCGGCAACAAGCACACCTGGCTCATGACGCTCATCTATCTGTTGACCTTCGGTTGCTTCTCCGGCTTGGCCGGCACCATGGGCCTGATGTTGAACAACATGGTCGTCCATGTTCCCACCATCGCCTGGCTGGGCGGCACGACCATCGCCTTCCTGGGCGCCTTCGTCGGGTCCTTGGCCCGTGTGGCGTGGGGCCCCTTCTGTGACAAGTTCGGCGGCGGGGTGTGGACAGTCGTCGCGGCTATCGGCATCGCCCTCAGCTGCGTGATCGTCATCATCGCCTTGAACCAGACCACCATGATCCCGGCCGACCAGCTCGCAGCCGGGCAGGTCGCCAAGTGCGCGGTTCCTCTGGGCCTGTTCATGACCGGCATGCTGTTGCTCTTCTTCTTCGCCGGAGTGGGCAATGCGTCGACCTTCAAGCAGATGCCGATGATCTTCCAGCCTCGCCAGGCCGGTGGCGTCATCGGATGGACGGCGGCCATCGCGGCCTTCGGTCCCTTCATCTTCTCCGCGTCGATGAACGCCCTGACAGGGGCTGGCACAGGCGCCGCCACAGGCAACTTCGGCCACCAGATCATCCCGGTCTTCGTCACCGTCCTGATCCTCGGCGTGGTCTGCGCAGTCATCGCATGGTGGTTCTACGCTCGGCCCAAGGCTGAGGCGAAGAGCTGATCTGAGGGCCGGAAGGAGCAGATCATGTCATCGACGGTGTCGCCGATCGTCGCCGCCTTGCTCAGAGGGCGAGAGCTTCTCACGAAAGATGAGATGTCTGACGACGGTCGTACCATGACCCAGCGCCGTGAAGACAGTTGGGACCGGATCTACCGCGACCGCTATGCCCACGACAAGGTGGTCCCGACCACCCATGGGGTCAACTGCACGGGATCGTGCTCGTGGAACGTCTTCGTCTCCGACGGGTTGATCACCTGGGAGCATCAGAACACGGAGTACCCGACCACGGGCGAGAACAGCCCTGAGTACGAGCCCCGTGGCTGCCCGCGAGGCGCGTCGTTCTCGTGGTACACCTACTCGCCCGCACGGGTGAGGTACCCCTATGTGCGCGGCGTGCTGGTGGACGCCTATCGGGCGCAGCGCAAGGCGGGCAAGGACCCCGTGCAGGCGTGGGAGGCGGTCGTCACCGATCCGGTGGCGTCCCGGGCCTACAAGCAGGCGCGCGGCAAGGGAGGGTTCGTCCGCACCACGTGGGCCGAGGCCCAAGAGATCCAGGCGGCCGCCCATGTGTACACCACGAAGACCTTCGGTCCCGACCGGTGCGCGGGGTTCACCCCCATACCGGCCATGTCGATGGTCTCCTTCTGCTCCGGGACTCGGTTCTACGCCCTCATGGGCGGGACTCTGCTCAGTTTCTACGACTGGTACTGCGACCTGCCGCCCGCCTCGCCACAGATCTGGGGAGACCAGACCGATGTGCCCGAGTCGGCCGACTGGTACAACGCCGGGTACATGATCCTGTGGGGGGCGAACCTGCCTGTCACCCGTACCCCTGACGCGCACTTCATGACCGAAGTGCGCTACAAGGGGACGAAGGTGGTGGCCATCAGTCCCGACTACGCCGAGTCGGTGAAATTCGCCGACGACTGGTTGGCGCCCCACCCCGGAACCGACGGGGCTGTGGCCCAGGCGATGGGACATGTGATCCTCACGGAGTTCTTCCGCGACCGCAAGGTCGACTACTTCGAGGACTACGTCCGCAGATTCACCGATCTGCCCTTCCTCGTGACCCTGGTGAAGACCGCCGACGGTGGCTACCGTCCCGACAAGTACCTCACCGCGGAAGACGTCCCCTCGCTGGCTGGCGTAGCCAACGCCGCGTTCAAGCCCGTCTTGTTCGACACCGCCACCGGTCGGCCCGTGGTTCCCAACGGAACCGTGGGCGATCGTTGGGGGGACGCCGGTATGGGCAAGTGGAACCTGGATCTAGGAGAGATCCAGCCCGCGTTGTCCTTGATCGACCATGTCGGGTCCGGTGTCGAGGTCGTGTTGCCGCGCTTCGACGTTGGTGGCGACACCGGAACGACCATGGTGAGGGGGGTGCCCGTCGCCCAGGCTGGCGACACACTGGTCACCACTGTCTTCGACCTGCTGATGGCTGGCTACGGCGTGCCGAGGCCTGGTCTGAAAGGGAGTTGGCCCGCCGGCTACGACGACGCCGACCAAGTCGGGACGCCTGCGTGGGCCGAGGAGATCACCGGCGTGAAGGCGTCGGCGATCGTCCGCATCGCGCGCGAGTTCGCCGACAACGCCGAGGTGACGAAGGGACGGTCCATGATCGTCTTGGGCGCGGGCACCAACCACTATTACCACTCCGACGACATCTACCGGACGTTCATCGCCCTGCTCACCCTCACCGGGTGCCAAGGCGTCAACGGAGGCGGATGGGCCCACTACGTGGGTCAGGAGAAGGCTCGTCCGGTCACCGGGCAGCAGCACATCGGCTTCGCCCTCGACTGGGCCAGGCCGCCACGCCACCAGGCGTCGACCTCCTACTGGTACGTCAACACCGACCAGTGGAGGTACGACTTCTTCGACACCTCCGACATCACATCCCCAGCCGGGCCGGGCACGCTCAAGGGCCGGTCGATCATCGACTGCCACGCGCAAGCCGTGCGCTCCGGCTGGACGCCGGGGCATCCCGGGTTCAACCGCAATCCCCTCGATCTGACCGACGAGGCGAAGGCGGCCGGGGTGGAGGTCGGGCCGTACATCGTCAGCAAACTCAAGGATGGCTCCTTGAAGTTCGCCGTCGAGGACCCCGACGACCCGGCCAACTTCCCCAGGGTGCTCACCTTGTGGAGGGCGAACCTGTTGGGGAACACGGCCAAGGGCAGCGAGTACTTCCTGCGGCACCTGCTGGGGACCGACTCCGCCGTCACCTCGCCCGAGACGCCCGAGGACAAGCGTCCGAAGGACGTCACCTGGCGCGAGGACCCCGGCATCGGGAAACTGGACCTGGTGACCACCATGGACTTCCGTATGACGGGTTCGGCGTTGCTGTCGGACATCGTTCTCCCGGCGGCCACATGGTACGAGAAGCACGACATCTCCACCACGGACATGCACCCCTTCGTCCACGCGTTCAACCCGGCGATCGCCCCGCCGTGGCAGGCCCGTACCGACTACGACGCCTTCACGGGATTGGCCGACAAGGTGTCCGAGTTGGCGGAGACGTATCTGGGCACGCGCACCGATGTGATCCCCGTGCCCCTGATCACCGACACCCCCGACGAACTGGCCCAGCCCCACGGCGTGGTCAAGGACTGGAAGAAGGGGGAGTGCGAGCCGGTGCCAGGGGTGTCCATGCCGAAACTGGTGGTCCAGGAACGCGACTACACCGCCTTGGGCGTGAAGATGCGCACCCTCGGGCCGCTGATCTCGACTCTCGGAACGACCACCAAGGGCGTGACCGCGTCCGGTGACGACCCGGTGGCTTTCCTGTCCGTGCGCAACGGCGTGCGTCAGGACGGGCCGTGGGCGGGGCGTCCGCTGCTCGACACCGACACCAAACTGGCGGAGGCCATCCTGGCACTGTCGGGGACCACGAACGGACACCAGGCGGTGGCCGGGTTCCAGGCGCTGGAGAAGAGGACCGGGCAGAAACTGGTCGACCTGGTGGGGGAGAACGCCGAGCGAAGGATCACCTTCGCCGACACCCAGCCGGGGCCGACGCCGGTGTTCACCTCCCCGGAGTGGTCCGGGGTCGAGACGGGAGGGCGCCGCTACTCGCCCTTCTGCATCAACACCGAACGGCTGCGTCCCTGGTCGACCGTCACGGGTCGTCAACAGTTCTTCATCGACCACGACTGGATGGCCGAGATGGGCGAGTTGCTGCCGGTGTACCGTCCCCCGCTCGACATGACGCACTACGTGGGCGACGACGTCGGGGTCGGGGTCCGGGTACGCTATCTGACCCCGCACGACAAGTGGGCCATCCACTCGTCCTACGCGGACAACCCGTACATGCTGGCGCTGTCGCGCGGCGGACCGGCCATCTGGATGTCGGTGCAGGACGCGGCTGTCATCGGCGTGAAGGACAACGACTGGATCGAGGCGCAGAACCCCCACGGCGTCGTCGTCGCTCGTGCGATCGTCTCGTCGCGCATGCCGCAGGGGACGATCTTCATGTACCACGCCAAAGATCGCAACGTGGACGTCCCCCTCACGCAGGCCAATGGCCGTCGTGGCGGCATCCACAACGCGCTCACGCGTGTGTACATCAAACCGACCCACTTGGTGGGTGGGTACGGGCAACTGACCTATGGTTTCAATTACTACGGGCCGACCGGCAACCAACGTGACGAGATCACGTGGGTCAGACGGCGGTCCCAGGAGGTGACGTACTGATGAGAGTTCGCGCTCAGATGGCCATGGTGATGAACCTGGACAAGTGCATCGGATGCTCGACCTGCTCAGTGACCTGCAAGCAGACATGGACCAACCGGGACGGCATGGAGTACGTCTGGTTCAACAACGTCGAGACCAAGCCCGGTGTGGGATATCCCAAACGATGGGAGGATCAGGGCACGTGGAAGGGCGGGTGGCGCCTGGACAAGTCCGGGCGGCTGAGGCTGCGCTCCGGAGGGAAGCTGTGGAAGGCGGCCACCATCTTCGCCAACCCGGACCTGCCCACCATCGACGACTACTACGAGCCGACGACGTACGATTACGACCACCTGCTGACCGCTCCTCTGAGCGACCGGATGCCGGTGGCCAGGCCGATCTCGGCCATCACCGGGTTGCCGATGAAGATCGAGTGGGGTCCCAACTGGGACGACGACCTGGCCGGATCGCAGATCTACGCCAGCGCCGACCCGAACCTCGCGGCGATGAGCCAGAAGGTGCAGCTCAGCTTCGAGCAGACCTTCATGTTCCACCTGCCCCGGATCTGCGAGCATTGCCTCAACCCCGCGTGTGTGGCGTCGTGCCCCTCGGGGGCGATGTTCAAGCGGGAGCAGGACGGGATCGTCCTGGTCAACCAGAACAAGTGCCGCGGGTGGAGACAGTGCGTGTCCTCCTGCCCGTACAAGAAGGTCTACATCAACCGCCTCACGTCGACGGCGGAGAAGTGCACCTTCTGCTTCCCCAGGATCGAGGAGGGGATCCCGACGGTGTGCTCGCAGACCTGTGTGGGCCGCATCCGCTACATCGGGTTGATGCTCTACGACCTGGACAAGGTGGACGCGGCCACGAAGGCCGACTCCGACCTCGTCGAGGCCCATCGCTCCTGCTTCCTCGACCCCTTCGACCCCGAAGTGATCGCCCAGGCCCAGGCTGACGGCGTGCCCCGGGACTGGGTGCTGGCGGCGCAGAAGTCCCCGATCTGGGCTCTTGCGATGAAGCATCGCGTCGCGTTGCCGATTCACCCGGAGTACCGCACCCTTCCGATGGTGTGGTACATCCCGCCGTTGTCGCCGGTGCTCGACGCGACGACGCAGATGGGCGGGGACAACTCAGTGGCTGACGACATTTTCCATACAGTGACTCAGTTGCGCATCCCCTTGGAGTACCTCGCCCATCTGTTCACGGCTGGTGACGTCGACATGGTCGCCGGGGTGCTCATGAAACTGGCGGCGGTCCGCTCGCATATGAGGGCTGTCACGACGAACACCCTCGACGACTCCGACGCCAGCGGCGCCACTGCGGCCGATCTGGAGGAGTTGTACAGGTTGTTGGCCATCGCCAAGATCCCCGACCGTTTCGTCATCCCCAAGTCCCACACGGAAGAGGGGGCCGCTCTGGCGTCCTGGTCGTCCGGGTGCCCCCTGGACTCAGGGAATGTCAGGATGATGGGCAAAGAGCCGGCCATGTCGCCGGTCTTCGCGCAGTTCTCCAGGAGGCGGCCATGACCGCGCTCCTGGAGGCGCCCACGGCGCCGGGGGGCGCGCATGAGTCCTCCGTGACGGCGTACGCGGACCATCTCGCCTTGCTCTCCGTCATGCTGGGATACCCCGACGACTCCCTGTGCGCCCTGCGCACCAGCGTCGTCGAGGCCGTCGAGAGCCTGCGTCCGTCCTCGATGAAGAACGGCATGCTGGATTTCGGCGTCTGGTGGCTGGAGACCTCGCCGCAGATGCTGCGACGGATATATGTCGAGACGTTCGACACGCGCCGAGGCTGCGCGTTGTACGTCACGTACCTCGACCACGGCGACTCCCGCTCCCGCGGAGCCGCCCTCTATGACATCAAACAACTCTATCGCTTCTACGGCTTCGAGCCGACGGACGAGGAGTTGCCCGACTATCTGCCGACCGTGTGCCAGTTCGCCGCCCTCGCGCCCGCTCCGGGCGCCCAGGCGGCCATGGGCGCGGCCAAGACGGGAGTCGTGGGCATCCGACAGGGGCTGGTGAGGAACCACTCGCCGTACGCCCCTCTCCTCGCGGCGATTGAAACCATCATCGAGAAGGGAATTCGGCCATGAGCCTCGCAACGGCATTCTTCGGCGTCTGGCCTTATATCGCGCTGACGATCTTCCTCGTCGGGCATTTCTGGCGGTGGAGGTACGACCAGTTCGGTTGGACGACCCGCACCAGCGAGTTGATGGAGAAGCGGTGGCTCATGTGGGGATCGCCGATCTTCCATGTGGGGGTGCTCTTGGTGGTGCTCGGGCATGCGCTCGGCTTGTTGGTGCCACCGTCGGCGACCGCCGCCCTGGGGCTGAGCGAGCACGGGTATCACATGATGGCGCTCAGCGCGGGCCTCGTCGCCGGAGCCGTCCTCGTGGTGGGTTTCGTGATCCTGCTGGTACGGCGGTTCGTGACGAAGGCGCGTTTCCGGATCGTCACCCGGCGGGCCGATATCCTGATGTACGTCCTGGTGGCCGTGGCGGCTGCGGCAGGCCTGTCGGCCACGTTGGGGCTGGGCATCTCGACCGGGGCGTACGACTACCGCTCGACGGTGTCTGTGTGGTTCCGGTCGGTGTTCGCTTTCAATCCGAATGTGGATCTCATGGCGTCGGCGCCGTGGATCTTCCAGGTGCACGCGGTGGCGGCTTTCGCGCTGATCGCCGTGTGGCCGTTCACTCGTCTCGTTCATTTGTGGTCGATTCCGTTGGGCTATCTCGTGCGCCCTCCGATCGTCTACCACACCCCTGCTCGATAGGGATTGTCGGGCGGATAGTATGACGGGCATGGATTGGGATGCCGTCATCATGGCTGGGGGGCACGGCGCCCGTCTGGGCCAGGTGGACAAATCGTCCTTACTTGGACCGGACGGGCGCTCAAGTTTGCGCATGGTCTTGGACGCATGTTGCGGGGCGTCTCGTGTGGTGGTGGTCAGTTCGTTCCTGCATGATCTCGGGGTGCCGGTGTGTGCTGAGACGCCTCCGTTTTCCGGGCCTGCTCGGGGGGTGTGCGCAGGGGTGTCTTGGTTGCTGGGGGGTGCTGATGGGTTTGTGGATGTGTCTGGTGGTCGGTCCATTGATCGGGCAGGCGGGCCTGCCTCGGCGGGACCCCCCCACGCGTCCTCGGGTCGTCCCTGTCGGGACGACCCTGCGGGCGTGGGTGGCCCCCCCGCCGGGCGCGGCAGCGTCGCGGACACCGACAACTCTGGGTCCG
This sequence comes from Propionibacteriaceae bacterium, assembly GCA_009780915.1. GTDB lineage: Bacteria > Actinomycetota > Actinomycetes > Propionibacteriales > Propionibacteriaceae > WQYJ01. Next base: position 170 of record WQZD01000015.1, on the reverse strand, counting down.
CACTTTCAGTCTCCTCCGGTGGGCTTGGGGGCTTCGCTTCGCTCGCCGACGTGGGTGGCCTCCCCGTTGGGGTCAGTGGCTTCGCTTCGCTCGCGGACGTGGGTGGCCTCCCCGTTGGGGTCAGTGGCTTCGCTTCGCTCGCGGACGTGGGTGGCCTCCCCGTTGGGGTC
>WQZD01000014.1 GCA_009780915.1 Propionibacteriaceae bacterium | reverse complement strand
GTTGTCGACTCCGGTGAGGCCGGGTGTGGATGCCCTGGGGTTGGTGCGTTCGGCGGTGTCGTCGTTGGGGTTGCATGCGCCGAGTGTGGGGGTGGGTGCGTTTGTGTATCCGGGGTATCAGCAGTGGGGGTTGTCGTGGTGGGTGGGGGCGCCGATGTGGTTGTGGGTGGATGCGGGGGATGATTTGCAGTGGGGTGCGCATGTGGTGTCGGCTAGTGAGGGGGGTGTGTCGGTGTCGGCGCGGGTGTCGGCGGTGAGTGTGGGGTTTGATCCAGGTGATGGGTCGGCGCCGGTGGTGTGTTCTTCGGCGGGGTCGGTGCGGGTGTGGGATCCTCAGGATGCGTTGAGTCGGCATTCTCCGTCGGGGTGTGAGTATACGTATGTGGTGACGAATGTGTTGGGGGATGTGGGGTCGCGGTTCGAGGTGTCGGCGAGTGTGGTGTGGTCGGTGGTGTGGTCGTCGTCGGATGGTCAGCAGGGCAGTTTCACGGTGCCGATGGCATCAGCGGGCTCGGCGTCGATCCATGTGGGCGAGTTGCGGGTGGTGCGTACGACGGCGCCGTGAACTGCGGGTCCTCGGTGAGTGGTGACATCCACGCGCCGCACCGTTGAGATGATCACCACGGCTGCGCGTCCTCGGTGATGGCGAATCCAGTCGGCCGGCTAGTGGTTCTCGGGCATGGCGTCCCAGATCTCTTTGCACTGCGGACAGACGGGATACTTCTCAGGATTGCGAGACGGCACCCAGATTTTGCCGCAGAGAGCAACCACGGGCGTGCCCATGACCATCGCTTCGGTGAGCTTCTCGCGTGAGACATAGTGAGAGAGGCGCTCGTGGCCTTGGTCGTCTTGGAGACGCTCGTCGTGTTCGAGGATGGTTTGGGAGCCGGGAGCCAGCGTGGTTGACATAGAGTCCATTATCTCAAACTTCGGCGGGCAGCCGTACAGATATCACCTAAATCCTTGACGTCGACATCTGTCAGGCGTGCTCGTACGACCTGGCCGGGGAGTTCTTCGAGGGGGGTCATGTTCGGGATCCCGAGCACGGACGCCCCTGACGCGCGACCGGCCTCGCATCCCGGGGCGGAATCCTCGATGACCAGACACTGGGTCGGGTCGACGCCCAGTCGCTCCGCGGCCAGCAGATATCCCTGCGGATGGGGTTTGGCATGGGTGATCTCGTCCCCGCCGATCGTGGCGGTGAACCAGGTGGAGGGCATACGGCTCAAACCGGCGTCGAGGACGAAACGTGGGCTGGCGGACACCAGCACGCACGGGATGTGGTGGTCGACGCACTGTTCGATCAGTTCTCGCGCGCCCGGGCGGAAGGTCAACTCGCCATGGGCGACGCGCTCGGCCACCATGGAGCAGCGTCGATTGTCCATCTCGATGACATCCAGGGATGGGTCGCCGATGGTCTCGATCAGCATGGCGGCGGCTTGGAGCCCATGGATGCCCACGGCGGCGAATCCTTGCTCGTCGGTCCACACGCCGCCGTACGATGCGACGATGTCCTTCTCCACCTGGAGCCAGACTGGCTGGGTGTCGACCAGGGTGCCGTCGTAGTCCCAGAAGACGGCTGCGGGGGAGGGGCGGACAGTCACACTCATGCTGACGAGTCTGCCACACCGGGCCAATGGGGGGACGCAGATTCGACTAGGATAAGAGACAGGTGTGTCAAGAAAGGGCCATCATGGGATTGAAGAGAATCGCCGCCGGACTGGTCGTCATCGCGGCAGGGCTGGCCCTGTCGGCGTGCTCGGCCAATACGGGCAATGTCGCTGCCACTGTGGGCGGTCATGTCCTGTCCGAGACGACCGAGCAGAACGCCGCCACCGCTGTGACGGACATCTTGGGACAGGACCCGACCTATGCCCAGTTCGACTCCATGGCCTTCGTCCTGCAGAACGACATCGTGGGGCAGTTGCTGACATCCGGGCTGTCCGACATGGGCATCACGATCACCGACGCCCAGCGCGACGACTTCTGGCAGTCCAACTTCGACCCGGGCCGTGTGGAATACCAACTGTGGATGGACGCCCGTACGAAGAACTGCGTCGTCGGCTACATCGACCTGGCCTTGGTGAACTCCATGGTGCAGAGCGGCGCCATCGACTCCAATCAGCTCGTGGGGCGCATGGACGACATCTCCGTCACCGTCAACCCCCGATACGGCGTCTGGGACTCCACCAACTGGACCGTCTCCTCCCGCGCCAGCAACCCGGGCGTGACCACCGGCCCCCTGGCTGATCCCCAGGTCTTCACCGTCCCGGCATGACCGGTCCCGAGCCTGTCGACGAGACGGGGGCTCAACTCAGAAGGCTGGCGGACGTCATGCACACCCTGCGAGTCCAATGCCCGTGGGACGCCGAGCAGACCCATGAGTCGCTCATGACCTACCTGATCGAGGAGACCGCCGAGGTGGTCGAGGCCGTGGAGAACGGCTCGGACGAGCAGATGGTGGAGGAGTTGGGGGACCTGCTCCTCCAGGTCTTCTTCCACGCCGAGATCGCCACGGAACGGGGGGCCTTCACCCTCGCCGACGTGGCCGGGCACGTCGCCGACAAGCTCATCGCCCGCCACCCGTACGTCTACGCGGGCCAGACCATGCCCGAGGACGTGTGGGGGTCCTGGGAGCGGCGCAAGAAGGCGGAGAAGCGACGGGAGTCCGCCGTCGACGGCATCCCCGATCCCTTGTCCTCCCTCGCACGAGCGAACAAGGCCGTCACTCGCATCCGCTCCCACGAGGTGGACGTGCCCCTCGACGACGCGCCGATCACCGCGCAGGAGACGGGAGCCGCCATCCTCGCCCTCGTCGCCCGTGCCCATGCCAGCCATGTCGACCCTGATCAGGCCGTGCGCCAGGCCGTGCGTTCCCTCGAAGAACAGGCACGTTCGGCGGAACAGTAGAATTGAGCCCATGACTCAAACCCGTGAAAGCGTCCTCGTCGTCGACTATGGGGCCCAGTACGCGCAACTCATCGCTCGCCGAGTGCGCGAAGCCCACGTCTATTCCGAGATCGTCCCCCATTCGATGCCGGTGGACGAGATGCTCGCGAAGAACCCCTCGGCGATCATCCTGTCGGGAGGCCCGGCATCGGTGTACGTCCCCGGCGCCCCCCAGGTCCCCCAGGAACTGTTCGAGCAGGGAATCCCCGTCTTCGGCATCTGCTACGGCTTCCAAGCCATGGCCCTCACGCTCGGCGGTCAGGTGGACCGCACGGAGCTGTCGGAGTTCGGGCGCACCCCCATGGACATCCACGACCACGGACAGTTGCTCGCCGGGCTCCCCGATTCCTTCTCGGTGTGGATGAGCCACGGCGTGTCCGTGCGTACTCCCCCCGAAGGGTTCCACTCCTTGGCCACGACCGCCGGCGCCGAGGTGGCCGCCATGGAAGACCCGGTGCGCAGACTCGCCGGGGTCCAATGGCATCCGGAGGTCCTGCATTCCCAGTACGGGCAAGAGGTGCTGTCGCGTTTCCTCCACGAGATCGCCGGTCTGGGCGACTCGTGGAACTCCTCGACCATCGTCGAGGACTCGATCCGGGCCATCCGTGAGCAGGTGGGCGACGCCCAGGTGCTGTGCGGGCTGTCGGGCGGGGTCGACTCGGCCGTGGCCGCCGCCCTCGTCCAACGGGCGGTCGGCGACCAGCTGACCTGCGTGTTCGTCGACCATGGTTTGCTGCGCAAGGGCGAGGCCGAGGCGGTCGAGCGTGACTTCGTGGCCGCCACCGGCGCCCAGTTGGTCGTGGCCGACGCGGCCGAGGAGTTCCTCGACCTGCTCGCGGGGGTCACCGATCCCGAGGCCAAGCGCAAGGCCATCGGCCACCAGTTCATCCGTGTCTTCGAGGAGGAGGCCCGCAAGCTCGCGGGCGAGAAGGGGATCAAGTTCCTCGTCCAGGGCACGCTCTACCCCGACGTGGTCGAATCCGGAGGCGGGTCGGGCACGGCCAACATCAAGAGCCACCACAATGTGGGCGGGCTTCCCGAGGATCTCAGCTTCGACTTGGTCGAGCCCTTGCGGACCTTGTTCAAGGACGAGGTGCGCGCCGTCGGCGAAGAGCTGGGACTGCCGTCGGAGATGGTGTGGCGCCACCCCTTCCCCGGCCCGGGCCTGGCCATCCGCATCATCGGCGAGGTCACCGAGGAGCGTCTGGCCATCCTGCGCGAAGCGGACGCCATCGCCCGCGAGGAACTGACCGCCGCCGGACTGGACCGCACCATCTGGCAGTTCCCGGTCGTCCTCCTCGCCGACGTGCGCTCGGTGGGGGTGCAAGGCGACGAGCGCACCTACGGCCATCCCGTGGTCCTGCGCCCGGTGACAAGCGAGGACGCCATGACCGCCGACTGGGGACGCCTGCCGTACGACGTCCTGGAACGCATCTCCACGAGGATCACCAACGAGGTGCGCGAGGTCAACCGCGTCGTCGTGGACATCACCTCCAAGCCGCCCGCCACCATCGAATGGGAATGACATGAGCCTCACCGACCAGATTCGCACCGCCCCCAAGGTGGCGCTGCACGACCACCTCGACGGAGGCCTGCGGCCCCAGACCATCCTGGACCTGGCCGGTCCCGCAGGCGTGCCCCTGCCGGCCCACACGGCCGACGGGTTGGCCGACTGGTTCTTCGCCCAGGCCGATTCGGGGTCGCTGGCGTCCTACCTGACCACCTTCGACGTGACGCTATCGGTGATGCAGACCTATGACTCCCTGCGTCGGATCGCGGCCGAGTTCGTGATGGACCAGGCCCTGGACGGGGTGGTGTACGCCGAGGCCCGATGGGCGCCGGCCCAGCACACTCGCGCCGGGCTGTCCCTGGAGGACGCCGTACGGGCGGTCCGCGACGGCCTGGCCGACGGAATGGAGGAGGCGCGCTCGCAGGGGCTCGTCATCGTCGCCAGACAAGTGCTGACCGAGCTTCGCGGCTTGGAACCCACCACCGACATCGCCGAGGTGGCCATCGCCTACCGCGACGCCTCGGTCGCAGGCATGGACTGCGCGGGGCCCGAACTGGGGTTCTCCTCGGCCGTGTTCATCGAGTCGTACCAGATGGCCCTGAAAGCCAATATGTTGCTGACCATCCACGCCGGGGAGGCCGACGGCCTGAGCTCCATCCAGGAGGCCTTGCACGTGTGCGGCGCCCACCGGATCGGCCACGGGGTGCGCTTGATCGACGACATCGACATGAGCGGCGCCACGCCGGTCCTGGGCCGTGTGGCGTCCTACGTCGCGACCCTGCGGATCCCGTTGGAAGTGTGCCCGACCTCCAACCTGATGACCGGGGTGGCCCCCGACATGGCCCACCATCCGTTCGACGCCCTGTACCGGGCCGGGATGAGGGTCACGGTCAACTGTGACAACCGCCTCATGTCACGCACCACGCTGACGCGGGAGATGTCCCTGCTCGCCGACGCTTTCGGGTACGGCATGGCCGATGTGCGCCGGTTCACCCTCAACGCGGCCAAGAGCGCCTTCCTGCCCTGGGACGAGAAGCAGTGGCTGATCCACGACCTCGTCCTTCCCGGGTACGCGGTCGACGCCAGCTGACCGTCCCGCGTGAGGGGCTCACTCTCCGCTGAGCCGAATCTGGATGCCGATCTCCTCGGCGTCCAGTCCGGCCCAGGCCACCGACATGGCCCGGGAGCCGTACGCCCCTGTGGACCGCAGGTCGATGAGGGCTTGGCGTCGGACACGCAACCGAGCCAGAGCCAGTTCGGCGTCTGACGCCGATTCGCTGCTCGGCGCCTGCCACTGATCGACGGCCTCGTCCAGCTCCGCTGTGAGACGGTCGAGCTCTCCTTCGGGCAGGGTGTCTTGGCCGTCGAGGCGCAGGACGCGCACCAACCAGGGGAGGGTTCCTCCCTGGATGACCAGGGATCCGGCGGCGACGAAGAAAGCGATCAGGATCAACAAGGACCGGTGCGGGGTGATCACGGGCAGGGTCTGGGCGGCGGCGAGGGTGACAACCCCTCTCATCCCGGCCCACGTGAGCAACCACCCTTCTTTGGCGCCCAGGGGCTGGTCGATGAGGTAGTCCACGTCGGCCAAGTACCTCTTCACCCGGGAGCGGAACTGCGCCACCCGGTCCTGGACGCGAGCCTGGGTGGCGGGATCGGCGCCGTCCAGGCGCTCGCGAAGGCTGTCTCGTCGGTTGAGCAGGGCCTCCTGCCGGGGCGAGGGCGTCTGCGGGGGAGAGTCGAGGGTCGATCGCACATGCCGCCACCGCTCGCCGCGTCGGGTCTTGCGGGCGATGTCCGCCTCTTGGGCCTTGAGCAGGATGGTCACGTACCCCCCTCGCACCAGCTGGGTGACGAGGATGGCCAAGGCCGCGATCCCGGCGGCGCGCCACAGGGTCGCGTCACCGCCGTACACGTCCATCACGAGCCCAGACAACTCCAACCCCATGCCGAGGAAGACGGCGCCCTCCAACAGGAACTCGAAAGTGTGCCAGTTCTCCCGTTCGGAGATGCGTTGACGAGCGTCGAGGTGCTTGGGTCCTATCTGGCTGGCGACGATCCCCGCTGCGACCACCGAGACCAAGCCGGAGGCGTGGAGCAGTTCGGCGGGGAAGTACGCCACGAACGGCAGGAGGAAGGAGATGGCGGTGGCCGGCGCCGGGTCGCGCACCAGGCGGCGCACCCGTACCCCTGCCCAGCCCACCACCATGCCGATGACCACCGCCGCTCCGGCCGCCCAGAGGAAGTCGCCGACGATGTGCCACATGGACACCGTCGCGCCAGCGGCGGCGATCGCGGATCGCAACAGCACGAGCGCGGTCGCGTCGTTGAGAAGGGACTCGCCTTGGAGGATGGTGCCCACGCGGCCCGGCACGCCGAGCCGCTTGACGATGGTCGTCGCGGCGGCGTCGGTGGGGGAGAGGATGGCGCCCAGGGCGATGCCCAGGGGCAGGCTCACTCCGGGCAGGATCCAGTGGATGATGAAGCCGAGGACGATGGCGGACACCACGACGAGGAGGATGGCCAGGCCGCCGACCGCTGAGAAGTCGCGACGCAGTTCCACGGTGGGAATCGAGATCGCCCCCACGTACAGCAGGGGCGGGAGGATGACCGCGAGGATCCATTCGGGGTCGATGGGGCCGATGCTGACCATGGGCAGGAAGCTGATCCCCACGCCCACCAGCATCAGGATCAGGGGAGGGGCCACACCCAGCCGGTCGGACACGGTGGACAACGCCACCACGGCGGCGACCACGACGAAAATGAGGACCATGTACTCCATCCGTCCATTCTCGTCTATGATCGGGCGTCGTGCGGGCGTGTCCCGGCGTCGCGTCGGATCGAGACGGGATGAATCAGGGGCGCTCAGCCACTACCCTTAGGGGAGTGAGGAGACCGTCATGACCCAGATTCCGCAGGACCTGGCCGAGGCCCGCAAGTCCATCGACAACCTCGACGCGGCCCTGATCCATCTCTTGGCCGAGAGGTTCAAGATCACCCAGCACGTGGGTGAGATCAAGGCCCGCCTGAACATGCCTCCGGCCGATCCCGAACGCGAGGCCGAGCAAGTGCGCCGCTTCCGAGCCCTGGCTGAGAAATCTCAACTCGACCCGGAATTCGCCGAGAAAGTGCTGACCTTCATCGTCACTGAAGTCGTGCGCCACCATCAGCAGATCCCCCGTGGCGACAAGGACGGCGCCGAGGCGACCCCGACCGACGCCTGAGGCGAAACTGCTTGCCCAGGGGGTAGGCTTGGCTGTGTTCGATTCCGACGGAAAGGTGGCCCTGCTGTGGCAACAATTGATTTCATCGAAGCTCGCGAGATTCTCGATTCTCGCGGCAACCCCACTGTGGAGGTGCAGGTGGTCCTCGATGATGGCTCTCAAGGCCGTTCAGGGGTGCCCTCCGGAGCTTCCACCGGCGCCTTCGAAGCCGTCGAACTGCGTGACGGCGACACGTCCCGGTACGGTGGCAAGGGCGTGCTCAAGGCGGTCGACAACGTTGTCGAGAAGATCGGCCCGGAACTGCTCGGCTTCGAAGCCAGTGAGCAGAGGCTGATCGACGAGACGATGATCGATCTCGACGGCACGGACAACAAGGCCAAGCTGGGCGCCAACGCCATCCTCGGCGTGTCCCTGGCCGTGGCCTCCGCCGCGGCGGAGGCGGCCGAGTTGCCGCTGTACCGCTACCTCGGCGGCCCCAACGCCCATGTGCTGCCCGTCCCCATGATGAACATCCTCAACGGCGGCTCCCACGCCGACTCCAATGTGGACGTCCAGGAGTTCATGATCGCCCCCATCGGCGCCAGCTGCTTCGCTGAGGCTCTGGAGTGGGGCGCCCGCGTCTACCACGGGCTGAAGACCGTCCTCAAGGCTCGCAAACTGTCGACCGGGCTCGGCGACGAGGGCGGGTTCGCCCCGAACCTCGACTCCAACTCCGAGGCGATGGATCTGATCCTCGAGGCCATCAAGGCCGTCGGGCTGGTCCCCGGCCGTGAGGTCGCTCTGGCCCTGGACGTGGCCGCGTCCGAGTTCTACGACGCCGACGAGAAGGTGTACAAGTTCAAGAACGGCGACAAGCTCACCTCCGACCAGATGATCGAGATGTACGCGGGATGGGTGGACGCCTACCCGCTGGTGTCCATCGAAGACCCGCTGAACGAGGAAGACTGGGACGGCTGGGTCGCCATCACCGCCAAGCTGGGCGCCAGGATCCAGATCGTGGGCGACGATTTGTTCGTGACCAATCCCGAGCGTCTGGCTCGTGGGATCGACGCCGGGGCCGCCAACGCCCTGCTCGTGAAGGTCAACCAGATCGGCACCCTGACCGAGACCCTCGACGCCGTGGAACTGGCCCACCGCAACGGGTACCGCTGCATGATGAGCCACCGCTCCGGCGAGACGGAGGACACCACCATCGCCGACCTCGCGGTCGCGGTGAACTGCGGCCAGATCAAGACCGGCGCCCCGGCCAGGTCCGAGCGCGTGGCCAAGTACAACCAGCTGTTGCGCATCGAGGAGGACCTCGACGAGGCCGCCACGTACGCCGGCGCCGCCGCCTTCCCGAGGTTCAAGGCCTGACATATGCCTTCACAGCCTCCACGCCGAACTCCGAGCCGGGACACCACCCGGCCCGGAGTTCGGCGTGAGCCCAGGGGGCGCACAGGCCCTCAGCCAGGGGTGGGAGCCCCTCCGAAGACGTCGCGTGCCCAGGCGTCCGGCGGCGCCCGTGGCAAAGTGGTCTCCGCCTTCGCGCTGGGGATGGCACAGCGGGTCTTCGCCCTGGTCGCCACCCTGGCCGTCCTCGTGGTCACCTTCGTGTCCAGCTATTCGGTGTACCTCAGTCAGCAACGCGACATCGCCGAGGCGAACGCCCAGATCGCGGACCACAACGCCCAGATCGCCGACCTCAACGACCAGCTCCAACGCTGGCAGGATCCCGCGTACGTGCGCGCCCAGGCCCGGGACCGCCTCGGATGGGTCATGCCCGGCGAGGTGGGCTACCGCGTCATCGACGCCAACGGCCAGATCATCGGCGGCACGGTGGGCCTGACCCCTGCCGTGGACGACACCACGCCCACCCCGTGGTACGACACCTTGTGGGCCAGCCTGTCGGCGGCGGACCAGCCGACCCCTCCCGAGGGCGCCCAGCCCACCGGCCCGGCGACCATCGGACCCGACGGTGTGGAGACCCCCCGGTGACACCTGACACATCTTTCGCCGCTGACCATCAGCGGTCGAGCCTCGACCCCGCTGACGCGGCATCGGTCGAGGCCCAATTGGGCCGCGTCCCCCGGGCCGCGGTGAAGGTCGCATGGCGATGCCCCTGCGGCAAGCCCGGCGTGGTGATGACCGCGCCGCAGCTGCCCGACGGCGCCCCGTTCCCCACCACGTACTATCTGACCTGCCCGCGGGCGACGAAGGCCGTCTCGACCCTGGAGGGTTCCGGGATGATGGCGGAGATGACCGAGCGGTTGCGGACGGACCCGGATCTGGCCGACCGGTACGAGGCTGCCCACCGTGCGTACCTCGCCGACCGCCAGGCGTTGGCCCAGCAGTTGGGCATGGTGGCGCCCCAGATCGACCATGTGTCGGCCGGGGGGATGCCCGAGAGGGTCAAATGCCTCCACGCGCTGGTCGGGCACGCGCTGGCCGCAGGCCCCGGGGTCAATCCCTTCGGCGATGAGGCGTTGGCGGCGCTGGGCGATTTCTGGGCCACGCCCTGCGTGCCCCAGCTCACGCCGAGCGCCGACGCTTGCGGCCATGGCGCCCCGGAGGAGGACGCATGAGAGTCGCGGTCGTGGATTGCGGCACGAACACCATGCGACTGCTGATCGCCGACGGCGACGGGATCGGTCCTGTGGCCGAGGTGGATCGCCGCCTGGAGTTCGTACGGCTCGGGGAGGGTGTCGACGCCACGGGGTTGTTCAACCCTGAGGCTCTGCGACGCACGTTCGTAGCCGCGGAGTCGTACGCCCGCGTCATCGCCGAATCCCAGGTCGACAAGGTACGATTCGTAGCCACGTCGGCGGCGCGCGATGTCTCGAACAGGGGAGAGTTCTTTGCTGGCATCCAGTCCCGGCTCGGTGTCACCCCCGATGTGATCTCTGGGGACGAGGAGGCGCAACTGAGCTTCCTCGGCGCCTTGGCGGGCGGGCCGTTGGGCTGCGACTCCGCCGAGCCCGGCGTCCTCGTCGTCGACATCGGCGGAGGGTCCACCGAACTGATCCGGGGGACGGCGTCGGGCCAGGTGCGCGAGAAGACCAGCCTGAACATGGGCTCGGTCAGAATCCGTGAACGCATCTTGCGGCATGATCCTCCTGAGGCGGATGAGATCACGGCTGCGCGCGCGTTCGTCGCCGACCTCCTGGACTGCTGCGACGTGGGGCTGGACGGCGTGACCGTCTGCATCGGGGTCGCCGGCACGATGACTTCCCTGTCGGGCATGAACCAAGGATTGGCCGTGTACGATCGTGCCGCCGTGCACAACTCCCAGATGTCTGTCGATGACATCGAGTCGATCTGTGACCGACTGTCCACCCTCACGGTGGCCGACACCATCGACCAGTACCCGAGCCTGCAACCCGAGAGGGCCGAGGTCATCGCCACCGGCGCTCTGATCTGCTCCGAGATCACCCGCCGTACCGGTCGTCCCATGACGGTACGGGAGACCGACATCCTTGATGGCGCGGCGTCACAACTTATGAGATCATGAGGGCTGGGCCCCCATAGCCCAACGGCAGAGGCAGTCGACTTAAAATCGACCAAGTGTCGGTTCGAATCCGACTGGGGGTACGCGTGGGTGGTGGGGAGTGTACGGTTGGATATACGAGATACCGTGAAGCTCTGGTTGGGAGGAATCATGGAGCGGGTATGGGAAGTGAACAATGACGAAGTCGCTACGCCGGAGGGGAAGACTCCCGGGGCTGCGATGACGCGCACGAGATGGTGAGTCATGCGTCGTCGCCTTCTCGTTGTTGTGGCTGTGGTCATCGCCGTTGTGGTGGTGGGCGGCATCGCGCTGGCGGAGGGTATGGGTGTCCGCAGGCCTGGTGGTTTCACGTACAGCGTGTTGGAGCGTCCTCAAAGCGACGATGACCGGACGGCGGCCGCAGGTTACACGGGCGATTCTTCTCAGGTGAGCCTCGACACAGCACGCTTGCTTGCGACTGATGTCTTGGGAAATCAGTACTTCGCTGTGCGTGATGCCTTGCAGAGTTGCCTTGTGGTGGTCGAATCTGCTGAGGAGAGTTCTGGAGCGTGTAATCCCCGCCAGAACGATGCCAGTGACATCCTGTGGCTCAAGGTCGGCGACGAGAACGGCGCTCGTCTGGCAATCATGGTTCCTGATGGATATTCGGGAACTGGCATCAGGAGTGCGGAACGCCACCTTGTGGATGCGCCGAATCTCGTCGTTCTTCAGTCGTCCGTGTCGGAGGATGACGTCGTCACGATCCCTGGGTTGGGAGGTCGTCGAGCTTTGGTGGTGGACACTGCCTGGGGTTAGCCCGCTTCGGGAACTTGCCAGTCGACGACCGCTCGCTTCGTGGGGGCGAGGCCTCCTGGCATCACAATTAGTAAGACGCAATCTCACATGCCGAGATACCTCTTGACGGGTCTGCTGCGCCTGCTTATAGTTTCACAATAATCATCAGCATGATTGATTGTATATCTCAAAAATTAGCAGGGAGGCTAAGGTGAAAAGGAGATTCATACTGATAGTGACTGCGGTGGCCCTGGCGATGTCGGGGATAGGTGGCATGGTGGCCACCGCAGCTCCGGCGGCGCAGGCCGCGGTGTCATATTCATGGGCGAAAACTGGTGGCTACTGGTATCTGTATGGCGACGGCGTCATGCAGTTCGGATGGCGCTGGGTTGGCTCCAACTGGTATTACCTGGATCCGTCGACTGGTCATCTATTGTATGGATGGCAGAAGATCGCCGGGGATTGGTACTATTTGATACCCGATGGGGAGTCGGGTCGGGCTGCGATGGGGTGGATGACCATCGGCGGCCTCGTCTACTATTTCGACCCGACGGGACAGTCGTGTCGCATGGTCATCGGGTGGCGCAAGATTGACGGGTATTGGTATTGCTTCCTCCCGGATAACGAGTCAGGAAGGATGATGACCGGGTGGCAGAAGATCACCGGGGATTGGTACTACTTCACCAGCCAGGGTCGCATGGTGACTGGCTGGCAGGACCTACGGGGGGGCGACGGGGTCTACCGGTTCTACTTCCGCCCCGGCGAGGATGGTCGTATGGTCGGCGGCAATCAGATGATCGGTGGTGTGTTGTACCGGTTCGGGCCGTTGGGGTCCGCCACCGAGGGGCGGTTCATGGACTGCAATGACCGTGGGATGCCGACGCGGCAGTTCTGGGTCTACTACACTCCTGGTAACGCGACGACACAGTTGTTCGATGCGGCGCGTGCGCGGTGGAACTCCGCTGGCATCGGGGTGAATATCAGTTGGTCGCCCGGGGCGGCCTCACGGATGACTGTCGACACTCGATCAATGGCAGAAGTACGTGCCTCCGTCAATGTTCAGGATACATCCGTTCTTGTATATGGTTCCTATTCCCGCCCTCCGGGGGCTTCTGATTTCACCATCAGCGTCTATCATCAGATGATTTCCAGTCAGACGGGGGCCAGTGGCGCCACCTATGACTCGTGGTTCGCCAGCACGGCGACTCACGAACTTGGTCATGCGTTAAGCCTTAGGGATAATCCGGCACCACTTGGGACGTGGTCCTTGATGAATCATGATCGGAATCGAGCCACTCTTATCTCGCCCACTACTTTTGACAGAGGAAACGTGACAGCATGCTATTCATGAAACGTAACCACATATACTCGGGGCTGTGTCTTATCGTGGTGACAGGGGTGATGTCTGCCTGTGCGTCGGCTCCGATGGACGAGGTGGCCAGCGACCCTGTGCCGACGCCCACAGCCACCGGCTATATTCTCATTGACCGAACTGAGCTGCACAGTCTCAGTGAGGTGCTACCGAATGCGCAGTATGCGGTTCGGGTGCGTCCGCTATCAGTGCGGTATGAGGTGTATCAGGCGCCTGAGCAGGTGGACACCGATACGGGGATTGACCCTGTGACCGGTGACCCTTATCCGCCTTACGTGTACACCCCCGATCCGGCGCCATGGACGATAACCGCTATGGAGGTGGTGGATGTGTGGATGGGGGATCTGACGCCGGGACAGACCATCGAGGTCTCCCAATATGGGGGATACCTGAACGGATACATGCTGCGTGAGGATGGAGTCCCATGGCTGCCGGACTATGTTGGGCAGGATCTGGCCGTCTTGCTAGCGACCTTCGACCCGGCGGACACCGGCGGAGTCGTGATTAATCCGTATTTCGTTTGTTCGTCACTGGAGTTGGCGGTCTGGAAGATGAACAACGGTGGAAAGCTCCAATTGCTGAGCTCTCTGACGGATCCCGAGCATCATGGCAATGGGGCCGACCTGACCCTGGCCCAGTTGAAGAAACTCCTGGCTGACAAGGGGTGACCCAAGATCTCCTGCCAGCCGGGGACAAAGGTCACTGGCTGGCAGGGATCGGGTGGTCGCCTTGGGGCTATTGCAAATTGAGGAAACGGGACAGCATGTTATTCATAAAACGAAATCATATGATTTCTGTGGTGTGTCTCGCGGTGGCCATGGGGGGATTGAGTGCTTGTGCCCCGGCTCCGCTCGACGCGGGACGGACTGACCCTGTGCCGACTCCCATAGCAACGAACTATGTCATCATGGACAAAGTTGGACCGAGCGACTTGAGTGAGGTGCTTCACTCTGTGCAGTATGCGGTCCGGGTGCGCCCACTGTCGGTGCGGTATGAGGTGTATCAGGCGCCTGAGCAGGTGGACACCGACACCGGGATCGATCCTGTCACTGGTGACCCTTATCCACCCTATGTCTACACTCCCACGCCAACGCCGTCAGCGATAACCGCCATGGAGGTGGTGGATGTGTGGATGGGGGATCTGATGCCGGGGCAGACGATCGAGGTCGCCCAATATGGTGGATATCTCAATGGTTACATGGTGCGTGAGGAGAGGGTTCCGTGGCTGTCCGATTATGTCGGACAGGATCTGGCGATCCTCCTCTTCCGCTTCGATCCGGCGGATACCGGTGGGGTGGTTCTTGATCCGTACTACGATTGTGTGTCGCTGGAGTTGGCGGTATGGAAGATGAACAACGGTGGCAAGCTCCAGTTGCTCAGTTCTCTGACGGATCCCGACCACCATGGCAATGGGGCTGACCTGACCCTGGCTCAATTGAAGAAACTCCTGGCTGACAAGGGGTGACCCAAGATTTCCTGCCAGCCGGGGACTAAGGTCACTGGCTGGCAGGGATCGAGTGGTCGCCTTGGGACTATTGCAAATAGAGGAAACGTGACGGCATGTTATTCATAAAACGTAACCATATAGTTTCTGCGGCGTGTCTCGCCATGACGATGGCCGTGTCAGGGTGTGCGTCATCTCCGATGGACGTGACGATCACTGATCCTATGCCGACGGTGGAGGGCACAAATTATGTGATATTCGACAGGATCGATAAGACGGACCTACGGCAGGTGCTCCCCAGCGTTCAATACGCTGTTAGGGCGCGTCCTGTGTCGGTGAGGTACGAGGTGTATCAGGCGCCTGAGCAGGTGGACACTGACACGGGGTTTGACCCAGCGACTGGCGATCCCAATCCCCCTTATGTGTACACCCCCGCGCCAGTGCCATGGGCGATCACTGCCATGGAGGTGGTGGATGTGTGGATGGGGGACCTCAAGCCCGGTCAGATCATTGAGGTCTCTCAATACGGGGGGTACCTGAATGGCTGG
This sequence comes from Propionibacteriaceae bacterium, assembly GCA_009780915.1. GTDB lineage: Bacteria > Actinomycetota > Actinomycetes > Propionibacteriales > Propionibacteriaceae > WQYJ01. The sequence goes on along the minus strand of WQZD01000014.1, from coordinate 55,175 downwards.
ATGGTGCGTGAGGACCGAGCTCCATGGCTGCCAGACTATGTCGGGCAGGATCTGGCCATCCTGCTAGGAACCTTCGATCCGGCGGATACTGATGGAGTGGTCATCAATCCGTATTACGCCTGTGTCTCCCTGGAGTTGGGTGTATGGCGGATGAACAACGGTGGGAAGCTCCAATTGCTCAGTTCTCTGACGGATCCCGAGCATCATGGTAATGGTGCCGACATGACCTTGACCCAGTTGAAGAAACTCCTCGCTGATCAGGGCTGACCTGGGCTCATGATGCGGTGCTCGGACGCCGTGTGGGCACGAGTGTGGTGACTCATACGGCCGTCACCCCCGTGTGGCCATATCCTCGTCGGGGTCGAGTCTGAGGGGGGTGTCGGCTGGTGTGAGGTGGGCGAGGTCGACGCTTTGGCGCCAGAGTGTCCGGGCTGCCGCTTTGTCGCGGGAGGCGAAGGAGGAGGACTGTTGCACGCCCAAGAACGAGATGTATTCGCCGTTGATTCCTGCGTAGCGGGAGTCGGTGACCATGTCGGCGAGGACGCGGCCTGAGGCCACGGAGGTGCTGCCCTGTCCCCATGCTCGTGAGATCGCGGACAGCGTCGCTCGCTCCAGGGTGCGCCCGACGGGGTTGTGGGGGTACTGCCAAATCTTCGTGTCGGTCATCAAGCCGGGGTTGATCGCGTTCACGGTGGCGGTCATGCCGGTCTCCGGCCCGAGGCGTCGTGCCATGTGGAGGGTGCACATGATGAGGCACAGTTTCGCCATCGAGTAGTGGAACATGGTACGTTTCTCCGCTGTGGGGTGGGCCAGGGCGTACGCGTCGGTGAACACCGCCCGGGCTTTGGAGAGCGTGGTGTAGTGCATGTCGGAGCTGACGAACACCAGACGCCCCTGATCGGTCAGCCGCGACAGCATGAGATTCGCCAAGAGGAAGTGTCCGAGGTAGCACACCTGGAAAACCGATTCGTAGCCGTCGGTGGTGTAATCCATCTTTCCGATCGTGTTGAAACCCGCGTTGCACACCAGCGAGTGGAGCGGGGGCAGGGACGCCGCGTCGTAGTTGTCGCAGAACGCCCGGACGGACTCCAGGCTGGACAGGTCGATCATCAGCGGGACGATGTTGGGGTTGCCTGTGTCCCGTCGCAGGTCGTCCCTGGCGTCAGCCGCCCGCCGGGCGTCGCGGCAGGCGAGGACGACGGTGTAGTTCGGATCCGCCGAGGCGATGTTCTTGGCGCACTGAAAGCCGAGGCCTGAGTTCGCACCGGTAATGACGACTGTTCGCTGTTCCATGGTTCCCTCCCCATGATGGTTCAACCCGCACTGGTGCTCGAGTAGAGGTCCCGGCGCTCGTCCCTCCACGCCATATAGAGACCATGTTGCTATCATAGCGCCAGAGCGGTGTTTCCTCGCTGTCGGGGAATACTTTGCGTGAATATCCTCCGGTTCCGAGCATTATTCACGTAAACTTGGGGACGCAGAGTGGGAGGAGGCCGGGTCCATGGTGAATCAGGTGACGCGAGATCGGCTCGATGCGTTGGGCCGAGTGTATCGTCGCGTGGCTCACGACGTTCCAGGCGCGATCAAGGACATGGCGCTCACCGAGCTGGCGGAATCGGTTCACCAGTCCAATGCCATCGAGTATTCCTCATTGACATTGATGGAGACGGAATCGATTCTGCTCGACGGTGGAGTGGTCAGGGATGTGCCAGTACGGGAAATCCTCGAGTCACTCAATCTTGCCAGGGTGATGACGGAGATCCTTGTGGAGGATGGAGCCGGTGTCGTGACGTCCGATTCCATCCTGGGGTGGCATCGGACCCTGCTGTCAGGGATTCGTGACGACTGCGCCGGACGGTACCGTCGTGCGGGCGAGTGGGTGCGTGTCGGAGGCCACCTCGGAGCCAACCCAGAGTTCGTGCCAGGCCTGATGGGAGACCTTCTCCGTTGGTACGACCATTCGGAGCAGGTGTGGTTCCTTGATCGAATAGCCAAGTTCCACCTGGAGTTCGAGGTCATCCATCCCTTCGTCGACGGGAACGGGCGTCTAGGCCGAGTGTTGATCAACCAACAGTTGCAGTCCCTCGGCTGGCCCCCACTCATGATTCGGGACAAGGGCAAGCATGAGAACTACTATCCATTGTTCAGTGGGTACATCGTCTCGGACAACTCCGACGCGATGACACGATTGTTGGCGTCTCTCCTCATGGAGTCCCTGCACCGTCGTCTCACCCTCCTCTCAGGGCTTCGTCCCATCCCCCTCGCCCGGTGGGCACGGGATGTCGATCTCGTCGCGAACTCGGCCGCCAACAAGGCCAAGCGCCAGACCATCCCCGCGTTTCGACTACGTGGCCACTGGATGATCGACGGTCGATTCACCGGCGACACAGACTCCTGGTTGGAGGGCGTGGCGGCATCATGGGGTTGTTAGAATGGATCTATGCCAGAGCAACTCATCATCGGGTTCAATCCGATGTCGGCCGCGAACAAGGTGGCGTACTACGGTAACCAGATCCGTTCGCGTGTGCTCTGGCTCGTCGTGGCGATGATCGTCTGCGTGTGGATCTGGCTCTGGCAGCGCCAGTCCATGTCGGGCTCGGACACGGGGCTGCTCTTCGGCGCGGGTCTGCTGTACTCCCTGATCTGGCTGGGCGTGGCCATCGTCAACTGGTCGAGAGCGAAGTCGGCCCTGTCGGCGATCTCGCCTGGCGTGGCGGCGGCTGTCGACAGACAGGGCATGTGGCTGGCTGGCGTCGGCATGGCCTGGCCCGAGATCGCCCAGGTCGCCATCGCCCCGGGTCGCTTCGGCGGCTCGCCCAACTTGTCCGTGAAGCGGGTGGACGGCCACGTGTCCAAGATCTCCGTGGCCGACCTTGACGTGGCGCCGGGGACGATCGACGCCGCCGTGCGCTCGTACTCGAACGGGACGCAGTCCATCGACACCTCCAGACTCGGCAACTGAGCCGGTCGGCGCCCGGCGTCCGTGCCGCCCGGGTCGACACGGTGATCGGTGCCACGATCACGGGCCCCGCTCCCCGCCAAGACGGCCCAACAGCGTACTAGACTGATCGTGTCAGTCCCCAGCGACTAGAACCACTCAAGTTTCAGGAGAGAACATGCCCATTGCAAACCCCGAGGTGTACGCCGAAATGATCAAGCGGGCCAAGGAGGGCTCATACGCCTACCCGGCCATCAACGTCACCTCGTCCCAGACTCTCAATGCCGCCCTCGCCGGTTTCGTCGAAGCCGGGTCCGACGGCATCGTCCAGATCTCCACCGGCGGCGCCGAGTACGCCTCCGGCCCGACCATCAAGAACATGGTGGACGGCGCTGTCGCGCTCGCGGAATACGCCCATGTGGTCGCCAAGAATTACCCGGTCAACATCGCCCTGCACACCGACCACTGCCCGAAGGAGAAGCTGGACACCTACGTGCGTCCGCTGCTGGCCGTCTCGGCCGCCCGGGTCAAGGCCGGACTCGACCCGCTCTTCGGCTCCCACATGTGGGACGGCTCCGCCGTGGGACGTACCGAGAACTTGCAGATCGCCCAGGAACTGTTGAAGCTCACCGCGGCCAACAAGCAGATCCTGGAGATCGAGGTCGGCGTCGTCGGCGGCGAGGAAGACGGCGTCTCCAATGAGATCAACGAGAAGCTCTACTCCACAGTCGAGGACGGCCTGGCCACCATCGAGGCGCTGGGGCTCGGCGAGAACGGGCAGTACATCACGGCCCTGACCTTCGGCAATGTCCATGGCGTGTACAAGCCGGGCCATGTGAAGCTGCGTCCGGAGGTCCTCAAGGAGATCCAGGACGCCGCGGGCGCGAAGTACGGGATCGACAAGCCCTTCGATCTGGTCTTCCACGGGGGCTCCGGGTCGAGCGCCCAGGAGATCTCCGACGCGGTGGACTACGGCGTGATCAAGATGAACATCGACACCGACACCCAGTACACCTTCACCCGCCCGGTCGTGGACTTCATGATGAAGAACTACGACGCCGTCCTCAAGATCGACGGCGAGGTCGGCAACAAGAAGATGTACGACCCGCGCGCCTGGGGCAAACTCGCCGAGGTCGGCATGGCCCAGCGCATCGTCGAAGCCGCGCAGGAACTGCGCTCCGCGGGGAAGACGTTCGCCGCCTGACGCCAGCGCGTCGCACGAGCCAGACGACGGGGGAGCGGGCCAGCCTGCTCCCCCGTCGGCATGTCCGCGCTTGCCTGGGTCAACTATGCTGAACCCATGAGTTGGTCCCATGTCGATGTCCTCGCCGAACTCGCGCGCCGCTGGCCGGAGAATCGTGTCGGTCCCTCCTTGGGGAGGATCGAAGCGCTGATGCACCTGCTGGGCGACCCCCAGCACGCCGCCCCCGTGGTCCAGATCACGGGCACCAACGGCAAGGGATCCACGGCGATCATCATCGACGGCTTGCTGCGGGCCCAGGGGTTGCGCACCGGGCGGTACGTCTCCCCGCACCTGACCGATCCCCGAGAACGGATCAACGTCGACGGCCAGCCCATCTCCGAGGACGATTTCGTGAGGGCGTGGACCGAGATCGAGCCCTATGTGGCCATGGTGGACGACCAGGCCATCGACGGCATCGCGATGACGGCCTTCGAGGTGCTGACCGCGATGGCGTACGCCTGTTTCGCGGACGCCCCCGTCGACGTCATGATCGTCGAGGTGGGCATGGGCGGGTCCTGGGACGCCACGAACGTGGCCGATGCGGCCGTGGCTGTCTTCACACCCATCGGGCTCGACCACACCGAGTACCTGGGCGACACCGTCGAGCAGATCGCGGCTGAGAAAGCCGGGATCATCAAGCCCCGTAGCCATGTGGTCATGGCCGGCCAGCAGCCGGCGGCCGCCAAAGTCCTGATGACGCGCTGTGTGGAGTTGGGGGTGGCGACCAGTCGCGAAGGCGTCGACTTCTCCCTCCTGGACCGCCAGTTGGCGGTCGGCGGTCAGGTGATCCGTCTGGAGTCGGCCGCCGGGCCGGTCGGCGACCTCTTCCTCCCGTTGTACGGCCACGCCATGGCGCGCAACGCCGTCCTGGCGGTGGCGGCCGTCGAGGCGCTCGACGGGATGCGCGGGCTCGACCCGCAGGTGATCGAGGACGGCTTCGCCGAGGTCCAGGCGCCCGCCCGGACGGAACGGGTCCATGTCTCGCCACCGATCGTGATCGACACCTGCCACAACACAGACGCGGTGGCGTCCACCCTGGACACCATGGACGAGGCGTACGCCTTCGCGCCCCAGATCGCGGTCTGGGGGACCATGGCCGACAAGGACGTGGACGCCGTCCTCGACATGCTGGAGCCGCGTGTCTCCCACCTGGTCGTCACCCAGGCGGCCACCAGCCGAGCCATGTCGGCCCACGAGTTGGGCCAGCGCGCGGCCCATGTCTTCGGCGAGGGGCGGGTGAGCGTACGCCCGGATCTGCCCGACGCCATCGATTGGGCGGTGGCTCTCGCCGACGAGGCCGGCCCCGGCGCGGGGATTCTCGTGGGCGGGTCGGTGGCCCTGGCGGGGCAGGCCCGCGCCCTGTTGTCCTCGTCGATTCCCGATGAGGACGCGGCCCGGTAGACGCCGTCGTACGCCCGGCGTTTGGACTGTGGGAATTTCTGGGCTAAAATAGACCGTCGGTGTCCTGCGTGGGCACGTGGATCCCCTTGGTGGGAAAGCTTCTAGATGAGAGTAGGCGAGCGGTGTACGCGATCGTGCGTGGTGGCAGCAGGCAGCACAAGGTCATGCAAGGTGACGTGCTAGAGATTGATCTCGTGGACGCCAAGATCGGCGACACTATCGACCTGCCCGCAATTCTCTTGGTTGACGGCGACACGGTCACCACCGATGCCGAGGCTCTGGCCGCGGTCAAGGTGACGGCCGAGGTCTTGGACGAGACCAAGGGCAAGAAGATCAAGATTTGGAAATACAAGAACAAGACTGGGTACAAGAAGCGTCAGGGGCATCGCCAGCGCTACACCCAGGTCAAGATCACCGGGATCAAGTGAGGATCGGACATGGCACATAAAAAGGGAGCTTCATCGTCGCGTAACGGTCGCGACTCCAAGCCGCAGTTCCTCGGCGTGAAGAGGTTTGGCGGCCAGGAAGTCAACGCGGGCGAGATCATCGTGCGTCAGCGCGGGACTCATTTCCATCCGGGTGACAACGTCGGTCGCGGCGGCGACGACACGCTCTTCGCACTGGCGGCCGGCAAGGTCGAGTTCGGTGTGAGGCGTGGTCGCAAGATCGTGTCAGTGGCCTGAGCGTCACAATTCGGTATCCTGATCAAATCGGGACACCGACCACCATGGGCGGTCCACTGGGCCGCCCTTTTCCATGAGAGGAGCGGGCATGGCTATTCCGTCCTTCGTCGACGAAGTGCGCCTGCACGTCACGGCGGGACGTGGGGGGCACGGTTGTGCCTCGATCCACCGTGAGAAATTCAAGCCCCTGGGCGGGCCCGATGGCGGCAATGGCGGCAATGGCGGCTCGGTCGTCTTGGCCGTCGATCCCCAGGTCACCACGCTCATCGATTACCACCGCCACTCCCATCGTCAGGCCCCCAACGGGGAGCCGGGCCGGGGCGGCCACCAAGACGGCGGCACCGGCCGCGACATCGTCTTGTCCGTGCCCGAGGGCACGGTTGTGCGCGACGCCGTCACCGGCGAGTTGATCGCCGACATGGTGGGTGCCGACTCCCAGGTCGTGGTCGCGCAGGGTGGACGAGGCGGACTCGGGAACGAGGCCTTGGCCACCAAGGCGCGCAAGGCGCCCGGTTTCGCCCTGCTGGGCGAGGACGGGGACGATCTGGAGATCCGCCTCGAGCTCAAAGTCCTGGCCGATGTCGGCCTGGTCGGCTTCCCCAGCGCGGGCAAGTCCTCGCTCATCGCGGCCATCTCCCGGGCACGTCCCGAGGTGGCCGACTATCCCTTCACCACACTGGTCCCCCACCTGGGCGTCGTGGTCGCCGGCACGATCACGTACACCGTGGCCGACGTGCCCGGCCTGATCCCCGGGGCGGCCCAGGGCAAGGGTCTGGGTCTGGACTTCCTGCGGCACATCGAGCGCTGCCAGGCGCTCGTCCATGTCATCGACTGCGCCACCTATGAACCGGGTCGCGACCCCGTCTCGGACTTGGAGGCCATCGAGGCCGAGTTGGCAGCGTACGGGGGTCTGGAGGACCGTCCCCGCCTGGTGGCGCTGAACAAGGTCGACGTCCCCGACGGGGCCGAACTGGCCGCCATGGTGGTCGAGGAGTTCCGGGCCCGAGGGTTGGAGACCTTCCTCATCTCCACCATGTCCGGCGCGGGTCTCAAAGAGCTGACCTACGCCATGGCCCGTATCGTCGAGGCCAAGCGCAACGAGCCACGCGAGCCGGCGCCTGTGCCGGTGACGGTCCCGGTGCGGACCCGCGTGGCCCTCGGACCGGCGTTCACCATCGACAAAGAGTCCGACGGCGAGGGAGGATTCGTGTGGCATGTCCGTGGTGACAAGCCAGAACGATGGGTACGACAAACCGACTTCCGCAACAGCGAAGCCGTGGGCTACCTCGCTGACCGTCTGAACAAGATCGGGATCGAGGACGAGCTGTTGGCTCTGGGCGCCGAGCCCGGGGACGCCGTCGCCATCGGTGGCGCCAACGCCGTGGTCTTCGACTTCGCGCCGCAGGTGGACATCGGCGCCGAGCTTCTGGCGAGGCGCGGCGAGGACAACCGTCTGGATTCCTTGCGCCCGGCCGTCCAGCGCCGACGTGCGAAGGACGCCGACTACCATGCCGCCAAGGAGGCCGAGAGGGCGATCTCCGTCGCTCTGATGGGGCTGGACCAGGACGACGACGAGAGCGACGAGCAGGGATAACGCTGGTCGGGTCTACCGTACACTGTATGCATGGCAGATGTGGTTCCATGCAGCGAAGAAGGGTTGCGTCACGACCCTCAGGTCACTCCGCTGCGCCTCGGCGTGATGGGCGGCACCTTCGATCCGATCCACCACGGACACTTGGTGGCCGCCTCGGAGGTGGCCACGAGATTCGGGCTGCACGAGGTGATCTTCGTCCCCACGGGACGGTCCTGGCAGAAGGCTCACCGACGGGTCTCCGCCCCTGAGGACCGCTACCTGATGACGGTGATCGCCACGGCGTCCAATCCGCAGTTCTCCGTGTCCAGGGTGGACATCGACAGGGGAGGGGACACCTACACCGTCGACACCTTGTCCGACCTGCGTACCGTGCGCGGTCCCGACGTGGAACTCTTCTTCATCACCGGGGCGGACGCCCTGTCCAATATCCTGACCTGGCGAGGCGCGGAGGCGCTGTTCGACCTGGCCAGCTTCGTCGGCGTCTCCCGTCCGGGCTCCCCGCTGCACATGGAGTCGATCTCCCACCTGCCCAAGGACAAGGTCACCTTGATGGAGGTCCCGGCGCTGGCGATCTCCTCCACAGACTGCCGAGCCAGGGTACGTGACGGACTGCCGATCTGGTACCTTGTTCCTGATGGAATCGTGCAGTACATACAAAAACGCGGGCTCTACCGCGAGTCCGAGGATGGCTCATGACGGCCAGTGACGAGGCCCTGCGCATCGCTTCGGTGGCCGTCGACGCCGCCGAGGAGAAGCTAGGCAAGAACATCCTTGTCTTGGACGTCTCGGAGAAACTGGGGATCGCGGACGTGTTCGTCCTCGTGTCCGGCTCGAGCGAGCGTCAGGTCGGCGCCATCGTGGACGAGATCGAGGAACAGTGCTTGAGGGCCGGCTATCGGCCTCGCCGCGAGGGCGACCGGGAAGACCCGTGGGTGCTCCTGGACTTCTTCGACACCATCGTCCATGTCCAGCATGTTGACGCACGGGTCCTGTACGCCTTGGACCGCTTGTGGAAGGACTGTCCTGTGGTCGACGTGCCTGCGCGACGCGCGGTCCTCGCACAGGGGGCCTCCTCATGAGTTGGGAGGAGATCTTCCAACCGGGGTTGCGGCACTGGAAAGAGTACCAAGACACCCTGGCCGACAAGATCGTGGACGCCCCGGCACCCGGGCCGGGTCCTGACGACGTCACCGTCGACCTCGACCACTGTGTGGTCACCTTACCCCGACAGGCTCGCGAGGATGTTGACCAGGGCGGCGAGGAAGACGGTGCCGAAGAGGTAGGCCAGGAGGGCGTGCCACAGGGCGATCCGCCGCATGGCGGTGGAGCGTAGATCCGTGTCCGAGATGGCGAAGCTCATGCCGACGGTGAACCCCATGTACGCGAAGTCGATGTAACTGGGCGCGTCGGGCATGTGGAAGTCGACACCGCCGCCTGCCCGGTAGTACTCGCGGGCGTACCTCAAGGCGTGGATGGTCTGCACGGTGGTCCACGACGCCACGATCACCACCAGCGAGACGGCTGCGGCGGCCAGCCTTGTGTCCGGCGGGTTCATGACGAGGACGACGATCCCCGCCAGGGACGCGAGCGCGGCGCAGGTGAGCAGGACATGCACCACCCATCCACCGGGGACCTCGATCGTGGCATGGGCCGCCGTCTCGGCGGGGCCCATCCGTCCCACGGACATCCAGGTGACCAGGCAGTACAGCAACGCGGCCGCCGCCCATCCCAGCAGGACGCAGTACGCCGGCGCCAGGATGATCGCGACCAGCACAGCCACGGCGACGCCGAACACGATGGCGAGGATCAGTCTCGCGCGAGGATCATGGTGCCACCGAGAAACAGCGTTCATAGTGCGACTATATCCCGATTTCGCGATGTCGTCACCACGGGGACGCCACCTGCTGTGGGCGTGCCTCCTCACGGGACAGGCCACGCTGTGGCAGGGCTCATCCCCAGCCGAGGTAGCGCAGGAGGGCGGCCGTCGCGGCGGCGAGGATGATGACGACGATGAAGGGCGCCTTGCGCCACAGGGCGATCGCGGCCACCGCGAGGGCTGCCACGCGCGCGTCCAGGACGAGGTGGTGACCGCCGTCGAGAGTCTGCTGGGCGACCAGGCCTGCGAGGAGTGCCACCGAGACCAGGGAGACGATCGGGGTGATCTTGGGGGAGGAGACCCAGGAGGGGGGAATGAGATGGCCGGCGAGCTTGGTCGCGACGATGACCGCCACGGCGGCGGCGATGGTCAGCCACAGGGTCGTGTCACTCATGGCGCGGGACCTCCGCGTCGGCTGACGGCGTGCGGCGCGCGTCCCAGGCGCCGACCAGGATCGCGGCGGCCCCTGCGCTCAAGACGGGGACGCCGACAGGGGCGAACGGCACCAGGACGCAGGCGATCACCACGGCGACCCCGGCGCACGCCTGGGCCGTACGGCTGGCCAGGCGGGGCCACAGCAGTCCGAGGAAGGCAGCGGCCGCGGCGGCGTCCAATCCCCACGCCCGGGGGTCTCCCAGGGCGTTTCCCACCAGGGCGCCCACGAAGGTGAAGCAGTTCCAGGCCACGAACACCCCGACTCCGGTCCACCAGAAACCCATGCGGCGCAGAGGCTGGGTCGTTTGCGCCGTCGACACGGCGGTGGACTCGTCGATGGTGATGTGGGCGGCTGCCACGCGCCTCCACCCATGCAGGTCGAGCAGGGGGCCGAGTTGCACGCCGTACAGGCCGTTGCGGATCCCCAGCAACCCGGAGGTGAGCACTGCCGAGATCGGTGTTCCTCCGGCCCCGATGACGCCGATGAAGGCGAACTGAGACCCCCCGGTGAACATGAGCGCCGACAGGGCCATGGTCTGCCACACGTCGAGTCCCGCTGTGATCGACAACGCGCCGAAGGAGATCCCGTACAGGCCCGTGGCCAGCGAGACGGACATGGCGCGACCCAGGACGCCCGTACGTCCCGCGACCGATCGTCCTCGTGGAAAGCTCATCTCAGGAAGTCTAGAGCTGGTGTGGCGGCGTGTTCGGGCTTGTTCGCATGGCAGAACCCGGAGCCGTCCAATGTCCGCCAAAGCCTGGAAACGCCGAGGAAGGGCCAGGTAAGGTGGACGGGCTGGGTGCGCTGTCTGGGCTGAGGAAACGGGTATGAGTCTGATCACTGTCATCGCCGTGTGCGGCGCCATTGTGGCCGCGGGGATCTCCGTGCCGCAATTCCTGCTCGTGTTGCGCACTCGTGACACCCACGGACTGTCGATGACCGCATGGGTCATCTCCATCGGGACGAGCGCCGCATGGCTCTCCCACGGGCTGAAGAACGGCGAGATCAACCAGGTCTGGCCCAACGTCTGGGGTGTCGTCGTGGCTTTCATCATCCTGTACTTCCTGCGCCGCAACGGGCGCTTCCGGTCATGGGCGGCCGTGCTGCCAGGAGTCGCGCTGGGGGCGCTGATCATCGGGATCGACACCGTCGTGGGCACCGTCGCCTTCGGATTGACCATCATCGTGCCTCAGGCGTACGGCATGATCCGTCAGGGGATCGCCGTCATGCGGGCGCGCCAGGTCACCGGCGTCTCCATCATGGCGTGGGTCTTCCAAGTGTCCTGCCAGGGCATCTGGGCCGTGTGGGGGGCGATGACCAAGGAAGCCGGCACCTTCATCACGTCGGCGATCGCCCTTGTCATCGCGGTCTTCGTCCTCGTGTGGCGGATCCTGCGCGAGTTGGGGATGGGCCCCATCGGCGCACAGGATCCCGCGTTGGTCGGGCGGGCTGAGGGCGCTGGGAATCAGATGTCGAGGAGCGCGCGAACAGTACGGGCGAACGCTGAGTCGTCGTGATGGCCGCACTGGGGGAATCCGCGCTCGATCAATGAGGAATGGGCGTTATCCATGATGAAGGGGTGCCCGACGAGATCCAGCATGGGCAGGTCGTTGGGCATGTCCCCGAAGGCGGCCACGTCCTGCGGTGAGACGTGCAGGTCGTCCAGGACGACGGACAGCGCCGAGGCTTTGGACACATCCGTGCGGGACAGTTCCAGGAAGCCCGATTCCAGGACGACGGAGAAGGTCGCGCTCAACCGTCCGTCCACGATGGGGATCACCGCGTGGGCCAAGTCGATGGTGGACATGTCGGCTCGCACCAGCAGTTTGAGGGGGGCGGACTCCTCGACGAGCAGGTCCAGGGGGTCCGAGACGATGTGGTCGGCTTCCACCAGGTCCCCGGGCATGGGGTACTGCTCGTCTCGGCCCCAGCCGGTCACGTACTCGACGGCGAAACTCGCACGCGGCAGGGCTCGATGGATGTCGACGAGGACGTCAGCGGCCACCTGGGTGTCCACGGGGAAGGCGTGCAGCACGTCCGCGGTGTCCATGTCCACCACGAGGGCGCCGTTGCTGGTGATGACGGTGGGGTGGGCGGCGCGCACGTGGCTCAGAGGTTGCAACCAGCGGGCGGGGCGTCCTGTGGCGAAGATCGTCGGCACGCCCACCTCGGCCGCACGGAGCACGGCGTCGCAGTTGTCTGGGCTCGGCACTCCATCGGCGCCGAGGAAAGTTCCGTCGAGGTCGGTGGCGATCAGTTTGACCGGGTGTGATGACGTTGTGGGAGGGTACTCGTGAGATTTCATCGCTTCCTACTCTACCGGGGTGGCGTCGCGTGTCTCACGGGCACCGCCCCGGCCATGGATCGCCTCGTCCGTGTGTGCCATGATGGTCGCATGGATGAAGAGCAGGACCTGGACGGCCGACTCCAAGATTTCTGGACCGTCGCCCTCAAGCACGCCAAAATCGGCGACCTCGACGTGGTCTTGGGCAGGCAATGGGGCGAGGCGCTGGCCCCACCGGCATGGAGTTTCGGGGAGTCTCCCGAGGAGGCAGACGCATGGGTGGCGCTCGTCTTGGAGGGCCGTGTCACCGCCACGAGCGGGTTGCTGGACGACCTGACGGCCGGCGGCGCCTCGCTGCCCCAGAAGGGGGATCTGTCCGTCATCCTGGACGGCACAGGCACGCCGAGGGCACTGATCCGTGACGCCGAGGTGACGGTCCTTCCCTTCGCGCAGGTGACCGCCGACCAGGCCGACGCCGAGGGGGAGGGTGGCCTCGACCACTGGCGGGCCAGCCACCGCGAGGTCTGGGAAGCCGCCGGATATACGGTCGACGACTCCACGTCGGTGGTCTGGGAGCCTTTCACGGTTCTGTACCCACCGATGGGACGCCCACGCGGCGGTGGGTCCGATCCGCGGCCCTGACAGATCTGACCTGACGCCCCTGTTCGGCTGGACCAACGCGTCGCGTCCCCTCGCCCGCGTTCCTCGTGAGTGTCGATCGCATCCCCTGTGGTAAGGTCGTCGCACCTATTCGCCCATGAATCGAAAGAGGGACGAGAAATGGATATCCGCCACCTGACGGCGACCACACGGGAGGGTGTGGCCCTGTCGTTGACCCCGTTGACGCAGGCCGACATCGACCGGGTGTACGAGCTGTGCCAAGACCCCGACATCCAGCGGTGGGCCTTCTCGTCCAATCACTATCCCCGTGAATCGGCCGAGACGTTCATCTGCGAGCACACCCCTGACGCCTGGCGGGCGATCGATGCCGGCGCCTTCTCCACCGCCGAGGAAGGCTCTGAACTGGTGTGGGGCGTGCGCATCGGGGAGAACGTGGACGAGGCCGCACTCTGGGGGACGGTCGGTCTGAAACGCCTGGGCGAGGGCCGCGTCGAGATCGGGTGGTGGCTGGGTGCCGGTGCCCGAGGCCACGGGGTCATGCGCGCCGCCGCCGCCGCGGTGGTGGGCGCCGCCTTCCGCGAGGACTTCCCCATTCACGCTGAGGAGATCTTCTGGTACGCCTACCTCGGCAACAAGGCGTCCGCGCTCGTGGCGAACCGCATAGGTTTCCAGTACACGGGCTACTCCGTCGACGTCGCACGCGTGGCGCAACTGGGTCCGGCCTGGACGGCCGTCATCCACCCCGGCGATCCCGTGGAGCCGACCGACTGGCCTGCTGTGGGCATTTTCGCGTCCGGTCCTGGATCGGAGCCTGATGGCGGATCCTGCTGTGGGTCCTCGGGCGACTGCGGGAGCTCATGTTCGGATGGTTGCTCAGGATCCTGCTCCTGTGACAGCGCAGAACCGGCTGTGATCCAGCCCTTCTCTCGCGGCTGTTGCTGCTGAGGACGGGTCCGGCTCAGGGCTTGAACCCGAAGGTCACCGGACGCTCCCAGTCGATGTTCCGCTTGACCACTTTGGCGGGCACTCCGACAGCCACGACGCTGTCGGGAATCTCTCCCGTGACGACGGATCGCAATCCGATGACTGAGTTACTGCCAATTATGGCTCCCGGCAGGAGCACAACCTCCATGGCTAGCCACACGTGGTCGCCGATGACGATGTCAGCGCTCGGGTTGAGTCGGGTCCGGTCGTCGAGGCTGTAGATGGCGTGGGTGTCCGTCCCGCGGATCTCGACCCTCGACGCGCACATCACGTCCGACCCCATCGTGATGCTGTTGCCTTCCGATGCGGTGAGGTACACCTCGGCCTGCTGAGAACAGTTCGGTCCTATGGTGATACTCGACCCATGGCCCAGACGCATTCTCAGCCTGTGCAAACTACCGGGGACGGAATGGTCGATGTCGACTGTGTTGCCGTCGCCCTCGAAATCGATGATCAACCGATCGAAGTGGGCGTTCGACCGAATTGTCACGGTGTTTCCGCTTCCTTTAAAGGTGATGCTCAGCTTTCCTGTCACCATGACGTTGTCGCCGCAGCGTATGGAGTTGCCTCTGTCGTCGGTGTAGTCCGTCAGTGAGGGGGTTTCCGGCGTGTTCTGATGGTTTGGGTGGCGCATGCGTCGCGTGCGTAGAAAACGCATCACAGATTACCCCTTCAGGTGTGGTAACGAGGGCAGGACCAGCCGGTCGATGACACGACCGGTGGAGCCGGTATCAGTGTAGTCGAAGTAGCGCTGACGGTACTGGGCCACCTTCTCGAAGTCGAAGTCGCCGAAGGTCAGCGAGGTGAGCAGTTCGTCGAAGGTGTTGCAGACCTTGCCCGGCGCCACCTTGCGATAGTTGCCGTGGAAGCCTCGTGTGGCCCTGTACTCCGCTTCGTCATAGGCGAAGAACAGCATCGGCTTGTTCAGCAGCGAGAACTCGTACACGATCGACGAGTAGTCCGTGATCAGGATGTCCGTCATGTGGAGCAGGTCGTTCGTGCTCGGGTACGCCGCGAAGTCGATGAGCTTGTCCTGGTACTTCTCAGGAATCGGGGGCTTGGTTTTGGTGAACGGGTGCATCCGGAACAGGATGACCGTGTTCGGACCGCACCATTCGTGCAGACTGGCGAAGTCGATCCTGGAATAGTCGTAGCGGGCGTCCGCGTGGCCTCGTCCACGGAAGGTGGGGGCGAAGAGAACGATCCTCTTCCCCTTGAGAGCCGGATAGTCGCGGTAGAAGCTCTCTTTGACGCCCTTGATCCGATCAGCGTCGAGGAATTCGTCGATCCGAGGCAGACCAGTGGGCAGGACGGCCGCCTGCTCGATGCCGAAGACTTCGGCGTAGATGGGCTGCAGAGTCGTCGATCCACAGATGGTGTAGGTGTACTTGCGGTGGCCACTCTCCAATCGCGGAGAGCCGTACATGCCGAACCGGCTGAATCCGACGGCCTTGAAGCCGTAGCCCGCATGCCACAACTGCGCGATCACCGTCTTGGGGTCGGGGTTGAGTTCGTCCAACAGCTTGCAGTAGTCGTCGATCAGGACGAGGTCTGAGGTCCCCATCAGGTGGGCCAGGCGCAATCGTGACTTCAGGTTGACCATGAAACCTTTTTGATTCGTGTCGCACCACTCTTGGATGTCGAGTTGCTGACCCAACCCGCGGGCCACCAGTTGGTCACGCACGCAGCGCAAGTTGCCATCGATCTTGGTGCGCTGCTGGGCGGCGAGAAGGACCCTGTTGCCGGGCGGCGGGGTGAGTGTGCGCCATGCGTCGTGCCAGAACTGGACCAGTTTCCGATCGTAATCGTTCTTCATCCACCAGGCTTTCATCCTGGTCTTGATGCCGCCGGTGACTTTCACGGGTGGCACGGTACGGGACAGGTGGTACGTCCGCATCACGACCTCGGGACGCTCGTCGTCTTCGCTGAGGTCGAAGTTGACCACGTAGGCCTGGGTGTTGTTGTCGTAGAGGAAAGTCTTGGACCACGCCCGCAAGCGTGACAATTGATCGGCGGGGAAGGCGGTCGGCAGACATGCCTGTCCGTGCAACATGGGGATGAGCTTCCACGTGCCGTCCGGAATCTCGCGACGCTCGCGCAGATTCGTCACATTGATCTTGACGCGGTAGGTTCCAGCGGTCCCGGTCGGAACGGACTTCAGATGGAAGGTTCCGCTGGGGGAGCGAAGAACGAAACTGAGATCCGGGCGGTTGCCGAGAACGGCCACAGGTTTGCGTTTCTTATAGCGATGGGGGATTTTGGATGGCTGTATGAGAGAGGCTTTCACATCGATGTGCAGATGGACTCGATCCCACGTGATCGATGTGAGCATACACGAGACTTCCATGATCCCCATTACTTCTTCCCGCTGGATTCGCCAGTCGTATTCTTGATTGCCAGTTGGCCGCCCAGGGACTCTACCATCCTTGACAAGCCCTTCTCGAGGCTGAACAGGGGACGCCACCCCAACGCCTCCAGTTTGCTTGTGTCGAGGAATGTGGCCCCACGCATTGTGCTCCACAACTGGTCCGAGGGCCGATCGATGTCGATGACCAGCTCATCGGGCTGGCGACCTGCCGCCACCAGCGCACGTTGCGCCAGTTCGCGGATGCTCACGCGCGAGGAGTTGTCAGCCACGTTGAAGGCTTGAGGGGTGGAGCGTTGTGCGCGTGTGGCCATGATCGCCACGATGGCTGAGGCGGAATCGGTGGCATAGGTGTAATGGCGGCGCAGAGTGCCGTCTGACTTGAGCACGATGGGTTGTCCGCTCACGGCCTGCTTCACGAACTGCACCTGGACTCTGTTGTCGTCGTCAGCCGCGCCGGGGCCATAGGTATGAGACACGCGCACGATGTCGCCGCTCACGTGGCGTTGGGCGGCGGCGTCCACCATCAGGTTCTCGCACAGGCGCTTGCTCTCGGGGTAGGCGGAGCGCACGTCGAGGGGATTCACCAGGCCCAGAGCGTCTTCGGCGATCTCGATGTCCCCGGCGTCGTCAGCCCCGGGGATGGACCCGTACACTTCCATGGTCGACACCAGGGACAGGTACGCGCCTGACTCGGTGGCGCAGTCGATGGCGGTCAACGTGCCCAGGACATTGGCTCGGACCACGCCGAGCGGATCGGTCGCGAACAGCAGCGGTGTCGCCGGGCTGGCGGCGTGGATCAGGTGCGTGGCCTGCGTCGGCCATGATCCGGGCGTGCTGATGTCGGCTTCCATCAAGGTCAGGTTCGGGTAGTCCTCCGTGCGGGAGAAGACGGATTCGAGACGCGTCAGGCTGCGGCCCATGGCGATGACCGTCAGACCGAGGTCGTGGACCTCGGACAGTCCGAGGAGGAGGGCCACCACGTGCTGGCCGATGAGACCGGTCGCTCCACTGATGGCGATCGTCGATCCCCGCAGTTCGGAAAGATCGCCGACCCATTGGCGTGCGACGTCGAGGCCGTCTTCTGTGATGAGAGTGTTCATGCCGCCTGCTTCATGATGGTGGGTACCGCGACGATGTTCTGGTACTCGCCGGATCGGACGAGATAGGTGAAGTACCGGACATCGTCTGGGATGGTGATCTTGACGTTTCCACGCAGCCCTTCGACCAGATGTAGTTCTTGGCCGTAGTGAGCCTGCATGTTGGCTTGATCGACGAAGTCCCCCATCTTTCCGTCCAGTTGGGCGCGCACGTTGATGTTGTAGACCGCGCCGAGGCGGAAGGTCTGAGGCGCCTGGAGCACGTACGCCCGGTGGCGGTCGACGACGGTCTCAACGAGGTCGCCGGACTCCCTCTTCAGGGCGACGGTCTCGAACGCGGGGATGCAGGAGATGGCGTTGCCCTGGTTCATCGCCGTGGTCACGCTCGTCTCGATCAACTGGTGGTTGATGATGGGACGCACACCGTCATGGATCATCACCAGCGAGTCTTCCGCGACACCGTCCTCCATGATCTGTGTGAGACCGTTGAAAATCGACTCGAGGGCAGTTCTCCCCCCGGGGACGATGCGGACGACTTTGTCGATCTGGTACTGGGTCACCAGGTTGAGACCATGCTCCACCCATGCCTGAGGGAGGACGACGTAGATCATGTCGACGCCGGAGGATTCTTGGAAACGCCTCAGCGTGTGCACCAGGATCGGAACGCCCTCAACCTCAATGAATTGTTTTGGTAAAATGCCGCCATTGCCCATTCTTTCCCCCGAACCACCGGCGAAAACAAGGGCGACAACGGCGGATGTTGAATAGTAGCTCATTCACATGCCTTCCTTGCCCCGAAACTGCGGCTGAGAGCGTACCCCGTCTCCCAACACGCACGTAGTATAGTAACGTTCCTGAGGCGTGCTCAAGACGTGCTCAAGCCTACATCGAGGATTGCAGTAGAGCGAATTGATGTTGATATATATAGATATTAAAAGATAGCAATTGGTATCCGGGGGGGATGGCGGTGGGCGAGGATCGCCGACTCACGCCAAGAGCTGCTTGAAGTACTCTTTGATGCTGTCCTTGCCGATGGTCACTTGAGACGGCATGTCGGGAGCGACG
Source organism: Propionibacteriaceae bacterium (assembly GCA_009780915.1). Taxonomy (GTDB): domain Bacteria; phylum Actinomycetota; class Actinomycetes; order Propionibacteriales; family Propionibacteriaceae; genus WQYJ01. The sequence goes on along the minus strand of WQZD01000014.1, from coordinate 36,585 downwards.
CCCTCCCGGGCGCGGACCTCGCTCCAGGGGGAGCCTGCCATGTGGGTGAGTTGGCTGAGTTGCCAGCCCCCCAAGGCGCCGTACTGCCTCACCACGTTACCCACGATGAACGTCTCCTGCGCGTCGAGGCGGTTGGGGTCTCCCAGCGGCCATGAGGGGAGGTACCGTCGCTGCCGATGCTCGGCGTAGAGCACGGGGGCGACCGGGCCGTAGGTCCATGCCTCGAAGTCGTCCTCGAACAGGGGGCGGTCGAGCAAGGCGAGCGTCCATCCCTGGCTGAAGTACGCCAGTTTGTGCAGCTTCATCGGATCTGTCACCGATGGGCGTAACTGATCGATGAGGTACGCCGCGACATCATGGATGATGGCCATTATGACCTGCCTCGCTCGTGTGGCCGCTTGTCTTTCCTGATTCCAGTGTATTCGCTTCCTCGGACATGAGCGCCCGGCGGGAGGAACGCGGCAGAATCGAGCTCCGTTTTCATGGAGTGGAGGTGGGGCGCCATGTCCTTTTCGGATCTCATGGCGCGGTCCCAGCCGAACGCGATCAGGTGGGCGATGGCCCACCCGATGGCGATGTCCGAATCGGAGAAGTCTCGATCCTCGCGGCTGTCGATCCGGATCACGCCCTCGGCTTCCGGGCTGGTCACGGAGGGCAGGAGCGGGATGAACAGCGCGGACTTCCATGCCCGCGTGGAGGCCAGCGAGTCGGTGAGTGTGCGTGCCTGGGCGTACGGAAGTTGTACGGGCTGGCGGGTCCGCAGGGCGTACATCGCGTACCGTTCCTGTCGAAGAGGACGCTGGATCGCGTGCACACCGTGGAATAGAACTGGGACCAGTCGACCGAACTCGGGTCCATGGTGGTGGCCTGTTTCGCCAGCGGTGGGAATGGAACGGCCTCATTGCCCGAGTAAGCCGAGGGGCACAACCGCCACACCATCTGGACGCCGGTAAGCACGCTCACCTGTGTTGACGATCACTTTGTCGGCCACGCGACCTGGTAGTTGCTTGTCTAGCCAGTTGAGGTGGGCCACGTCGGCCGGGCGGACGATCGGCGATACCTTGACCTCGACCGCCACCACTCGCAAGTCGGCGCGTTCGATGATGATGTCGATCTCATGGTCGCCGCCTTGCAGTCGCATGTGAGAAGTTCGAGCCTGATGAGCCTGCGCCAGTACTCGGATGGTCTGCACCGCCAGTGACTCGAACAGTGCGCCAAGAAAAGCATCGTCGTTCTGGGATGGCCCCTCGCCTCTGATCAGCGACGCTTTGGTGGCGCCTGCCAATCGGGCGGCCAGGGACGGATCAACCAGATGGTGTTTCGGAGATTGCCCGAGACGATCCAAGTGGGCGAATGTGGGCACCCAAGCGGGCAAAGGATCTAGTACCCAAAGACGCTGGAGAAGACCACGGTAGACCATCCCGGTCAACTTGGCCGGCTTGATGTCCTCACCCGGCGTGGCAGATTGGAGGATCGACGCATATGACGCGGTCGTTGCGGTGGCGGCGCCGTAGGCTGCCAACCAGCCGCGCAACGTGGCAGGTCGACGCACTCGGGCTCCAGACTCGACGATGTCATGGTCGATGATGCGGTCGACATAACTATCCAACAGTTCGTCGCGAATTGACGGGCTGGCCTGGCGGATACCCGGAAACCCGGACCGGAGTATCTCGTCGACGTAGTCCGGCGTCGTCAGGCCTGTTGTGCCGCCAATGGTCGGTTGTCGTCCAGTGAGGAGGTCGGCCAACGAGACGGAAGGGTTTTCGATCTGTCGCTCGGGCAGCGACATGGGCCGCATCACGAGGCGGACTATTCGACCTGCTCCAGAATGCACGCGAGCTTGTTTGGGCAGACCAGCCGACCCAGCCAGGAGAAACCGTCCAGGTTGAGCGCCATCGTCGACAGCGCGACGCACCACGTCCCATACGTCTGGCACGAGTTGCCACTCATCGATGAATGTGGTCGGCTGGCTAGCAAGGATGATTTCTGGGTCGTCGGCGACCCTGAGACGAGTCTTGGTTCGGTCGAGAGAGAACGTCTCACTGGCTCGCTGGCTGGCTGTGGCCGTCTTACCGACACCCTTGGCACCCTCGATGGCGATGGCTGGCAGCTCGGGCAACCAGCGATCTAGTGTGTCGTCGACGAGACGAGACTCATAATTCACAGTCCTAATGTTACCATTCCCGACCCGGGAATGTTACCATTCCCGGTCATTGAATGTGACCAATTCGAGGGATGGGAACTCTGGGAATCACAATCCAGTGATGGCGAGGGATGACCCACCTGCGACTGATCCATGTGTCGTCGTCATCGATACGAGCGTGGGACCACATCATCACTCACGTGCACGTGTTCTTGTCGACCTGGGTCGTGTCAAGACGATCGGGGCTTTTTCCTTGTGCGTAAAAGGGATACTGTAGTTCCACAAGACTAGGAGGTGTGCTCATGTCGGAAAATACGGGGTCCACGGGCACCGTCACATGCTCAGCACGCAGCGATGTTGGTTTGAAGCGCGCCGTCAATGAAGATTCCCTGCTGCTCGGACCGCCTGTGTGGGCAGTGGCCGATGGCATGGGCGGCCATGCGGCCGGGGATGTGGCGAGCGCCATCGTGGTCGAGACCCTTCAACGTACCTTGACCGGACTTCGAGGATCCTTGAGACCGACAGACATTAAGGATGCTTTACGGAACGCCAATCAGAGGATCCTGGCTCATCAGGTGGATCATCCCACCACGGCGGGCATGGGCAGCACCGTGGCTGGCTTGGCGCAGATCACCGTGGGGAGCGCCCCGCACTGGGCGATCTTCAACGTCGGGGACTCTCGGGTCTACCGCTGTCAGCAGGGCCAGATGGCGCGAGCCACGGTGGACCACTCGGAGACCGAAGAATTGATATGTGCCGGGCAGATCACCCCTGAGGAGGGGAGGTCTCATTCCCGACGCAATGTCATCACGCGGTCGTTGGGGTCCGATCCTGCGCCCCAGGTGGATATGTGGATCCGTCCCCAAGTCCCTGGCGAGAGGTTCCTGATCTGCTCCGACGGACTCACGACGGAGGTCGACGATGACAGGATCGCGCAGGTCTTGACCACGACGGGCAGCGCGGAGGATGTCGTCACCACTCTGCTGAACCTCGCCCTGGAGCACGGCGGACGTGATAACATCTCCATTATCATTGTCGATATGGGTGGCGACGCGGCTGCAGAGGAGCACACCCAACCCAGGATGCGAGGGAGTGAGGGTGACTGACGCGATCTATGCTCCTGGTGCTGCGACCTTGGTGTGCGTCCCCGGGCTCGCGGTCCTCATCGACCTCAGCGTAAATGACCCTCTGGTGACGCGGGTGTACCAGGTCGCCCAAGCGAGTGCGGACATCGACGACGTGTTGGATGTCCTGGTCAGCCCTGGGTTGAAGGCGGTACGCAGTTTCGCCTTGGCCACGCGAGTGGGCGAGGAGTGCAGGATCATCGTACGGGGAAGCTTCTGCGCCGAAGGCCCCGACGGCCCGCTGACTCCCTCGGGCGTCTTGTCCGATATCTCCTTCTCTCGACCCGGACCGCTGAGTCTGTTCGCGGGGGAGAGCGAGGGGCCGTGGCTGTCGCTGGCGCACGGGGTCGTCTCAGCGGCCGCCGTCCAGATCCTTGATTCGGACACCTGGAATCCAGCACATGCGATCGCCCCGGCATCCATGCAGTCTGCCCCGGCACGATCCGCAGCCGGGGCGCCGGCGCCGCGTCACGCCATCGTCTCCGTCGATTTCACGTCGCCCATCCGGCCCGCTGGAGCAGTGGCCCCGCCGCCGATGGTCCAGCCGGTACCGCTGGCAGCCCAGGTCACGCCACCTCCGAGCCGCACCGCTCCACCTCCGAACCGCACCGCTCCACTTCCGGACCGCCCTGCTCCACCTCCGGACCATCCCGCTCCACCGATGGTACGGCTCAACCCGGCCCTCATGCCCCCTGTTCCGACTCGTCCGGCGCCCGATGACAGCCAGCGCGCCCCGGTCTCGATCGATCGGGTCCCAGCTCAGTTCGAGGTCGCGCCCGTGGCCGAGGAGCAGTCAGCTCCGGCCCCCCGTTCCGCCGTCATCCAAGCCGTGCCCTGGGCCATCGCCGGGCCCGCCCCCGAGCCCACACCCGAACCTGTCGCGAGCCCGCCTGGGGTCGATCCGGAGCGCTTGGAAATGACTGTCGATCGGCGTACCCTCTCCCCGCGCTCGTCGCGCCCGGAGACCATGGTCGTCGCCGTCACGTGTCCGGATGGCCACCTGACCCCCGCGTACGTGGGGACGTGCCGTACCTGTGGAAAGCCCATTCCCCCCCAGGAGCCTCATGTCACAGAACGCCCATCGCTGGGGGTCCTGCGCCTGTCCAACGGGGACTCGGTCGTGCTCGACCGCGGCGCGATCCTGGGACGCAGCCCCCATCCGCCCAACGACGGGGCTTCCGAGCAGCCCAACTTGGTGCGGCTGGACGACCCCACCAAGGGGATCTCTAGTCAGCATTGTGAGGTGTCCCTCGATTTCTGGCACGTTCTGGTGACCGACCTGGGTTCCACGAATGGCACGGAGGTCATCCTCCCTGGTCAGGCGCCTATCCGCTTGACTCCCCACGACGCGATGACCATCGAGCCTGGCACGAAGGTTGTCCTCGCGGAGATCCAAGACTTTGTATTCGAGGTGACATGACCCCCCATGAAGGCCCCCCGGAGATCCCTGGTTTGAGCTATGTCCGTCGCCTCGGCGAGGGCGGGTACGCCGATGTCTATCTGTACAACCAGGCCATGCCTGCTCGGCAGGTCGCCCTCAAGGTGATCCGTGAGACGAACCTGTCGTCCGTCGCGACCGCGCAGTTCCGCCACGAGGCTGACGCCATGGCCCGGTTGGAGCATCCCCATATCGTGCCGGTCTACTCCGTGGGAGTCACGTCGCAAGGACATCAGTACATTGTCATGATGTACTATGCCAAGGAGAACCTGGCGAAACGCTCCAAGCGCGAACGATTGTCGGTCCCTGAGGTTCTGAGGATCGGCATTCAGATCGGGTCGGCTGTGGAGACCGCCCACCGGGCTGGCCTGCTTCACCGCGACATCAAGCCCGCCAACATCCTGGTTGACAAGTACGGGAATCCCGGTCTGGCGGACTTTGGAATCGCCGCGCAGATCTCCGACTCCGACACCGAGGTGGGGGTGTCGGTGCCGTGGTCGCCTCCCGAGATCCTCTATGGCACGAGCCCAGCCTCTGTCCAGTCGGACATCTACTCCTTGGCGGCGACCCTGTGGCATCTGCTCGTGGGCCGTTCGCCTTTCGAGATCCCCGGAGGGGACAATTCGCCGTACACCTTGATGCGCAGGATTCGCGACACGCCCGCGCCCTCGCCGGGTCGCGCCGACGTGCCAGCCTCCCTGGAGAATCTGCTGAAGTCCGCGATGGCGCACAACCCCGTGGCCAGGCCTGCGACGATGCTCAACTTCGTCCGCTCCTTGCAGGGGGTCGAGCAGGAGCTACGCCTCCCGCACACGCTCATCCAAGTGCCAGAGGAGACCACCTCGGGGCCCGACCCGGTGGAGGCACGTCCAGACGCGACCGTGGCGCGACCGGGGATCGTCGCCCCGCAGGCTCGATCCGCTGGCGCCCCCTCCCGGCCGGATTCCACCATCGTGCGCGGGGCGCAGGTCTCGCCGCAACGGGCGCCACTGGTGGACGGCGAGATGATCGAGCCGATGCCAGCTGAACCCAGCCGCTCTGAACCGATCCAGGAGGCGACCCCGCATGCGACCTTCGACAGGGCGCCTCACAAGGTGCGATGGTGGGTGGCCGTGCTGGCTGTCCTCGTGGTCGCCGCGATCATCGGTGTGGGAGTCTGGTGGGCGGGCAGCCACCGGCCCACGACGACGCCCTCCACCACACCAGTGTCGCTGGGCGCCACTCCTCAAGTGGGCGATGTGATCGTGCCTCCAGGGCCCTTCCATTTCGCCAGTTCACGCAATGATGGTCAGGTGACCATCACGTGGACCTATGACCATCAGCGAGCAGATGACACGTTCTCGTGGCGGATGGCGGGAACGACGAAGGCGGAGATCCTTGACCAGCCGTCGCTGACGATCACGGATCCGGGGGATGGCGCCACGTTGTGCGTGGAGGTACGAGTTTTGCGAGCGAATGGATGGGTGTCGCCAAGCTACACCAAGTATTGTCCATAGATCTCTGCTCAGGTGGGCATGGGACATGGATCCCATGGGCTCATGAGCGGGTATCGAGTATTGTGCTGTACTAGAGGAGGCCTGGAGTTCTCAACCAGTGTGGGTCATGAAGACATTTCATCTGTGGAGACATCTCATCCCGGTGGTCATTGTGGTGGCCTGTGTGTCGGTGGTGGTCTCCTTGGCTGTCTTCGTCCAGGGGAATGCGGTGCAGCGTCCGGAGTTGAATAACTCGGCCATCTGGGTGTCGAATGACGCGGACGGATGGTTGGGTCGGTTCAACAAAGCGTCGTCGGCGATGGAGCTGACGGTGTCTCCGAGCCAGACCGTGACGAAGAGCGTCGACGTTCTGCAGGATGGCAATACGGTGGTGGGGTGGGATCGCTCCCACGGGTCTCTGGTGTCGATCGACACGGCCGCCGACGCGGTGGAGTACGAGGACGCCTTGCAACTGCCAGCGGAGGCGCAAGTAGATGTGCGTGGGGGGACTTTGGCGGTCTTGGACGTGAAATCGGGTTCGGTCTGGGCGATGCGGACTGGTGGGGAACCTGGTTTTCTCGAGTGGAACGGGTTGGATGAGCATAATCCTGCGTTGGCCAGTGTGGGAGGTCCGGCCGCCTTGTCGGTGAGCAGCGATGGGACGGTGGTCGCGGCGTCGACCTCGGGCATGGTGGTCAGCATTTCCGCGCAGGGCACGGGGTTCGCCGAGCCTGTGACCTCAGATCTCCATGCGAAACTGGCCACCGTGTCCGTGGCCGCGGTGGGGGACAAGGCCGTGGTGGTGGATTCCACGACGGGCACGGTGTATCTGCCGGGTGGGAAGACCGCACAGGTCTGTGGCACGGAGGCGGAGGGGGTGTGTGCGGTTGTCCAGGCCGGTGGCATGGACACGGGGTCGGTGGCGGTGGCGACCAGCACGTCCTTGCTCACTGTCCGCTATGACGGGACCGTGTCGACCTGGACTTCCGCCGTGTCGGGCCAACCGGCCAGCCCTCTCGTGGTGTCGGGGTGTGTGTACGGCGCCTGGGCGGGGAACAACGGCGTCGTGGCTGAGTCGTGTGGGGATGCTCCCGCGTCGGTTCACGTGATGGACGCGTCGTCGTCTCATGCGGGCACGGAGTTGGTGGATCCCGTGTTCCGGGTGAATTTCGGCCAGTTGGTGCTGAATGATCGGGCGACGGGACGGGTTTTCGACATGTCGATGAATCAGTCGGTGGACACGTGGCCTGCCCCCGATGAGATGGACAAGAACAAGGACCAAGACCAGCAGAATGAGAAGGCGGCGCCGAAGACTGCTGAGCCCACGGCCGTCGATGACGAGTACTCGGTGCGTGCGTCGCGGACGTCGATTCTGCACGTCTTGGATAATGACTCCGATCCCAATGGAGGGATTCTGGCGGTCGTGTCGGTGGACTCTCAACCGTCGGGCGGCGCCTCGGCGGTGGTGGCCCCCGATGGGCAGACGATTCTCTACACTCAGCCGGCGAAGGGTGAGAATTCCACCTTCTCGTACACGATCTCGAATGTGGCGGGTCAGACCGCGTCGGCGATGGTGACGATCACAGCGGACGGCCCGAACGACAACACGGTCCCGAATCTTCGCGATGGGGCGACGCCGCTCACGTCGGTGGTGGCGTCCGGAGGGTCGGTGTCGATTCCGGTGGCGAACCAGTTCCGGGATCAGGATTGTGATCCGATCACAGTCGTGTCAGCTCAGGTGGGTTCAGGGCAGGGCAGCGCGACGGTGACGTCGAACGGGCTGGTGAAGTTTCTGGCTCCGACCACGAGCACGGATGTGACCGTGTCCGTCCAGTACGTGGTCACTGATGGTTTTGATCCGACAGGGTCGGGGCAGTTCGCCTCGGTGGATGGTCTGGTGTCGGTGACGGTGGTGGGGGATCAGACCACGACGGGGGTGGCGCCGGTGGCGAATCCGGATCAGGTGTCGGGTGTGGTGGGCCAACCGATTCAGATCCATCCGTTGGCGAACGACGTGCCGGGTGTGGACCCAGGCAATCCAGGGATGACGCTCACGTTGGCGGCGGATGTGGAGTTCAAGTCGGGCTTGTCGTCGGTGGTGACCGATCATGAGGCGGGGTTGGTGACGGTGACCGCGTCGAAGGCGGGGACGTACCTGTTGGGATACACAGCGGCGTTCGGGTCCGCGCCCACGAGCGCGTCGACGATCCGGGTCGACGTCCGTGATCCGGCTGATGAGGGGAAGGAACCCATCGCGGTCCCGGACCAGGCGGTCGTGCGCGGTCAGTCTCCCGTGATGGTGGACGTCCTGGCGAACGACTCTGATCCTCAAGGAAGGCTTCTCACCGTGCAAACCGCGACTCCTGCGGATGCTGACGCGTTGGCGGTGGCCATCGTGCAGGGCCGGTGGGTACGGATCCAGCCCCTGGAGCCAGTGCTCACGCACAATCCCACATCGGTGGTGTATGAGGTGACGAATGGTGACCAGGTGTATGTCACGGGGTCGATCACGGTCACGCAGTTGCCTGCTTTGGACGTGGACACACCGTTGTTGAGTGATGACGCGGCGACGGTTCGTTCCGGGGATTCTGCCCTGATCCCCGTGTTGGGCAATGACACCTCCGAAGGAGGGTCGCCGTTGACGTTGGTGACGAATATCCCTGGGGTCACCACCGGTTTGGGTGGAACTCTGGGGGCGGGGGAGTTGCCGGTGGCGGATCCTGCGGTCGCAGCAGGTCAGAACCCCACCGATGTCGGCTCCGCCTACGTCGCCGGATCCTATGTTCGTTATGTGGCGCCCCCTGAGGTGACCACGCCACGCCAGGTCCAGATCACCTATTATGCGCAGACCGCGACATCAACCCCCGTGTCTGCGACGGTGACGGTGACCATCAGCCCTGTCCCGAGCCCCACCAATGTTGATAACTCCCCGGCCCCGGCGTTGGTGGAGGCTCGGGCAGTGGCGGGGGACACGATCACGATTCCCGTCCCCTCGTGGGGGCAGGACCCGGATGGGGATTCTGTGCAGTTGGTGGGGTTGGGCTCGGCGCCCATCTTGGGAAGGGTGCTGTCGTTCACCCCGGATGGGATCTCCTATCAGGCGTATCCCAGTGTGGACGCGTGTGGAACGGACTCCTTCACGTACATCGTGTCGGACCGATACGGTGAAACCGGTGTGGGGAGTATCCACGTGGCGGTGACTCCTCCGGGACCGACCCAACCACCTATGGGAGTGGCCGATGAGGTCACTGCCGCGCCCGGGACCCAGGTGGCTGTGGATGTGATGGCGAACGACATCCTTGCCGCAGGGGATCAGGTGACGATTGTGGACGTGTCGGAACCGGGGACCTTGGCGGATCCCCAGGGCCCGATTCTGGTGACTGCTCCGGCGGATGGAGAGACGGTCACGGTGACGTACGAGTTGCAGGGCAACTCCGATCAGCGAGGTCAAGCCTCGCTGAGAGTGACGGGCAAGGAAGGGTTCGTGAACCCCCCGGTCGCTGGGAATATTGTCGCGGATGTCGCGGGTGGTGTGGCGACGGCGGACGTGGTGGCGAAGGCCTCCGACCCGGATTCTGATCCCGCGACCCTCAAGGTTCGGGTCTTGAATGATCCGACTGCGACGGTTGCGGGTGGTGTGGTGACGATCGCGCAGAAACCGGTGCCGCAGATCCTCACGTACCAGTTGACCGACCCAGAAGGTGGCACGTCGGCTGCGTTGATCTATGTGCCAGCCGCGAACGATGGGTTGCCCTATGCGGTGGGATCCATCACGATGGATCAGGATTCGTCCAAGAGATTCTCTGTGGAGGAGTATGTGAAGTCGATGCGCAGCGCCCCCGTGCAGATCACCAGTGACGCACGACTGACGGCGACCCCGGCCCAGGATGTGACAATCACGATGACCTCCGCCACCGGTTTCGAGGTGACGAGCAGCAACGGGTATGTGGGTCCGGCGGCAGTGTCGATGGAGGTCACGGATGGGGTGAGTGTGGCAGATCCGAAAGGCCGCACATCGGTGGTCTCGATCCCGGTGCAAGTGGGTCCAGCGACACCGGTGATGTACTGCCCGAAGGCTGCGCAATCGGTGCAAGTCGGCACGACGGGGTCCGTCATGGATGTGACGAGTCTGTGTCACGTGTGGACTCCCAACCCGATCGATCCGAGATCCCTCACATACTCGGTGGCATGGCAGACCCAACCCAAGGATGTGTCTGTCGTCATGACTGATGATCATCGTGCGATTCAGTTGTCGGCCGCCGGCAGCGCCCATGCCGGGGACACGGGCGCCCTGACGGTGACGATGGAGGGGAAGTCGGCGGCCCCAGCGACGATCAATGTCGTCGTCCGTGACGCCGCGAAGCCGAAGATCGACCCGATCTCGGTCACGACCCAGGCGGGCAAACCTGTCACGGGGACGATCACGCTCACGTCGACGTTGGCGAATGGTCGCCAGGACACGATCGTGTCGATCACCCCGATGCCGGGGACGGCGAACAACGCCCAGGTTTCGGGAGTGGGCACTCCGACATGGTCTGTGACGCCGCCAGCAGGGTTCTATGGAGTGTTGACGTACGCCCTCGTGGTCTCCGATGTCGCAGACACGACGGCCACGGATCGGCAGGTGAGGACCACACTGTCGGTCGCGGTCGTGGATGTCCCCGACGCCCCGTCGGCCCCGGTCGTGGGGGCGAACACCAATGCGGGTTCGGTTCGTGTGTCATGGGCCGCCCCGAATGCCAACGGCGCCAGGATCGAGAAGTACATTCTCGAGAACGACCAGGGCGCCCAGTGGACCTGCGCGACGACCACCTGCGTGGCTCAACCCGTGGCGCCAGCGTCGACCTACCGGTTCCATGTCCGCGCGGTGAACTCTGCGGGCGCGGGGCCATGGAGCCCGTGGTCCGCCCAGTCGCAGACGACGAGCGTAGTGCCGACCCCGGTGACGGGGTTCCACGCGACCGACCCGAAGGACGGGGCGATCACCTTGACCTGGGACGCGATGACCACGTCAGCGTGCGGGTGCTCGGTGTCGGGGTTGACGTACGTGATCAGTTGGCCGGGGGGATCCAAGGAGGGGATCTCCGGGACCTTGATCACGCTGACAGGACTGACGAACGAGCAGACCTCGTTCACCATCTGGGCGGTCAACGCCGACGGCCGCTCGAAGGTCCCGGCCACCACCCAGGGCTGGCCCTCGGGTGCCCCGAAGGCGTTCACAGTCAACCCACCGACAGCGGTGGGCGGGAATGCCTCCATGGCCACCTTGTCGTGGACGCCAGCGGCTGCCAACGGCGAGGGCCCGGTGCGCTACTGGGTGTCCGACAATCAAACTCCGATTCCCTCATGTCAGGGGATCACGGCGACGCAGTGTTCCGAAGACGGGATACCGTTCAGCGGCGAGGTGCATCACCTCCAGGTGATCGCGAAGAACAAGCCGGAGCAGTATCAGACGACCTCGTCACTGGCGTGGACCGCGTACGGCGTGCCTCCGCAGATGTCCCCGATCACCGCCGTGCCGACCGGGGTGGAGAAGATGATCCACGTATCGGGAACAGCCCTTCCTTCTCGTGGGCCTGCCTCGGCGAGCTACGTGGAGATCTGGGTGGATGGCACGCTGGTGGCATCCCTGCCGGTGTATGACGGGCCTTTCACCTGGACGGGCGCCAGTCCGACAGGGAACGGCACGATGGCGAGCGTGACAGCCAAGATCTGTTACACCTCGGATGGGCCTCAGTGTGGAGCGCCCTCCAGGCCCGCGACGGTCACTCCTTTCGGCCCGTTGAAGGATCTGAAGGTGGTGGCCACCATGCAGGGCGCCTCCGTCTGGCTCGAGGTCACGGGCAACGCCAATGGCGCCCCGGCGACGATGTCACTCAAGGGGTCCAACACAGGCTGCGACGCGTCCATGCCGGTCACGGGCCCCTTTGACTACACGTGTAACATGATCGTGTGCGCGACGACGCTGTACGTGTGCACTCCTGGGCCTCCCCCCAGCTTCACGGCGGTCCTTGAGTCTGATCCCATGACCCCGTCGAGGACGTCACTCACAGCCACGACCACGGCGGTCCAGGTGCCTGTCGAGGATATGACTCTCGACGATATTGTGATAGTTTCAGCGACTAATAATACTGTCGTCGCACAGGCGACCGGCGACGCCAAAGGCCTGACGGCGACCTTGTCCCTATCGGGAGTAGTGCGCACCTCCCAGGTCAACAGTTCGATTTCCTGTGGTCAGGAGCAGACGGCCACCGGAACGGGGAAACTCACGGTGACCCTCACCTGTCAGGGCGACGCTATCGTCGAGGCGGACTTCACCGCCACGATGACCAGTACAGAGCCAGGCGTCGACCGCAAGTCTCTGAAAGTGACAGCGCAAAAGATGGTGGACTACCCAGAACTGTCCCTGGGTGACATCACATACACCCTGACTCCCGGGCCCACCTCTGTGACGGCCACGATCCACGTGACGGGCAACAATAATGGCAACTCCGGAGTAGGCCTCGAACTATGGATCCAGGGGGCAAATCCCCAGCCAGCGTGCACACCCTCAGGCGGGGCGTATCAGAAGGGTATTCAGGGGGACACAACGTTGACGTTGACCTGCACGTTCCTGTACGGGAAGACATACCAGGTCGACTCTTATATCTCCTTCTATACTGCCGCCAACGAGGAGAAGTGGAAGGAAGGCACGATCTATGTGGACACCGGCCCCGCCCCTGTTCCCGGACAATACCAAACGTCTGGAGTCGGCCCTATCGCCAGTGACGTCAAATTCGACTACTACTATTATACCTTTGCATTTAGGGGCTTCATACCCAACTCCACCGTGGCATGCGGCAAGGACGCCTTCACGGTTGACGGCAGCGGCAACGGCTCGGGCACCAGTACTTCACGGGACTATGCCCTCCCCACTGGCCAGAAACCTGCCACATCGGCCTGGGTCACGAGCGGGACGGCGGCCTCCCTGGGGCCGACATGCACTCAGAAATAGCCGTCTGTCTGGCCTAGCCATGTGAGGATCCATCGACGCGATCCGAAGGGGACCCGAATCCCATGGTGACCGGAACCCCGGCTGAATACGCTGGCCATGGAGAGGAGTCTGGTGTCGTGCCAGAGGAGATCATGAAGGGTGTTCACGTGTTCCGGAACCTGGTTCCGACGGTGGTTGTTCTGACCTGCGTGTCAGTGGTGGTCTCGCTCGCGGTGGCGGCCCAGGGGAATTCTGTGCAGCGTCCAGAATTGAACAACTCGGCCATATGGGCGTCGAACGATGCGGATGGATGGTTGGGGAGATTCAACAAAGCCGCGTCGGCGATGGAGCTCACGGTGTCGCCGAGCCAGACCGTGACTCACAGTGTCGACGTCCTCCAAGACGGCAACACGGTTGTGGGCTGGGACCGTACCAGCGGAACTCTGGTGTCCATCGACGCGGCCGGCGACGCGGTGGACTACGAGGACGCCTTGCAGTTGCCGGCGGCCGCACAGGTGGAGTTGCGCGGCGGGACCTTGGCGGTTCTCGACGTGACGGCAGGCGCCGTACGCGCGATTCGGACGGAGGGGACTCCAGGATTCGTGAACCTGAATGGTTTGGACGAGCACGCCCCCGCGTTGGCCAGCGTGGGCGGCCCAGCAGCCTTGTCGGTGAGTTCCGATGGAACAGTGGTGGCAGCCTCGACCTCGGGCACGGTCGTCAGCATTCTCGCGGAGGGTCGAGGGTTTACTGATCCCTTGTCTCTCGATCTTCACGCGAGGCTGGCAACCGTGTCCGTGGCCGGGTTGGGACATGCGGCGGTGGTGTTGGATTCGACGGCTGGGATCCTGTATCTCCCCGGTGGGAGGACCGCGCAGGTCTGTGACCAGCCCACGGATGAGATCTGTGCCACTCTTCAGCAGGGAGGCGCTGACACCGGCGCGGTGATGGTGGCCACGGACACAGACCTGGTGAAGGTCCGCTTCGACGGGTCGGTGACGACGGTGAGCACGGGTCAGTCGGGCGCCCCGGCCACCCCAGTGGCGGTGGCCGGGTGCGTCTACGCGGCCTGGGCTGGGGACGTCGGGGAGGTGGTCCAGTCCTGCGGGGACGCTCCGGCGCAGGCGCAGTCGATGGATCCGGGGAATCCTGCTCATCCGAACACCGCATTGCTGGATCCGGTATTCCGGGAGAACTTCGGGCAGTTGCTGCTCAACGATCGAGCGACGGGTCGGATCTTCGACATGGCGATGAATCAGTCCGTGGACCAATGGCCCGCTCCAGATCAGGCGAAGGACGAGACCAACCAGGACGCCGCGAACACGAAGTCGTCATCGTCGAGCGTGGATCCACAAGCGGTGGACGACGAGTTCTCCGTTCGTGCCTCGCGAACCTCAGTGTTGCACGTCTTGGACAATGACTCCGATCCGAATGGTGGGATCTTGGCGATCGTCTCGGTGGATTCTCAACCGTCGGGGGGCGCGTCGGCGGTGGTGGCCCCGGATGGACAGACGATTCTGTACACACAGCCTGCGAAGGGCGGGGACGCCACCTTCTCGTACACCATCTCGAATGTGGCGGGCCAGATCGCCTCGGCGATGGTGACAGTCACGGCGGATGGTCCGACAGACAACACCGTCCCCGCGATGCGGGAGTCCAGCTCGGGCAAGGAGCAGAAGTACGTGGTGGCATCGGGGGGCTCGGTGTCGATCCCCGTCGCCAACCAGTATCGGGACGAGGATTGCGACCCGATCACTGTGGTGTCGGCCCAGGTCTCGGTCGCCAGTCAGGGCACGGCGATGGTCACCTCCAACGGGATGGTGAAGTTCCTGGCGCCCACGACCAGCGTGGATGTGACGGCGACCGTGGGCTATGTGGTCACCGACGGGTTCGATCCCAGCGGAGCAGGGCAGTTTTCCCCTGTGGCTGGGTCGATATCGGTGATGGTCCTGGGGACGCAGGACACGACAGGCGTGGCGCCGGTGGCGAACCCGGATTTCGTGTCGGGCGTGGTGGGGCAACCCCTACCCATCCATCCCCTGGCCAACGACATCCCCGGAGTGGACCCTGGCAATCCAGGTATGACTGTGTCACTCGCGGCGGACGTCGAGATGAAGTCGGGGTTGTCGTCGGTGGTGACAGATCGTGCGGCGGGAGTGGTCACTGTCACAGGAGCGAAAGCAGGCACCTACGTGCTGAGCTACACCGCGGCCTTCGGGTCGGCGCCGACTGACGCCTCGACCATTCGAGTGGACATCCGTGACCCTTCAGACCAGGGGAGAGAACCGGTGGCGGTTCCCGATCAGGCGGTCGTGCGCGGCCAGGCTCCCGCGATGGTGGACGTGCTCGCGAACGACTCCGATCCTCAGGGGAAGCTGCTCACGGTGCAGACTGCGACCCCAGCGGATCCGGACGCGCTGAGCGTGGCCATCGTGCAGGGCCGGTGGGTACGCATCCTTCCATTGGAACCTGTCTTGCCTCAGAACCCGACATCGGTGCTCTATCAGATCACCAATGGTGACCAGGTCTACGTGACCGGGTCGATCACGGTCACGCAGTTGCCGGCTCTCGCGGTGGACGCTCCCCTGGTCAGCGATGATTGGGCGACGGTACGCGCAGGAGATTCCGTGCTGATTCCCGTGCTGGCGAACGACACGTCCCAGGGCGGGTCGCCGTTGAGTCTGGTGACGAACATCCCGGGAGTGACGACTGGGATGGGGGGCTTGTCAGGCGCCGGCGAACTGCCGGTGGTGAATCCTGCCGTGGCCGTGGGCAACGACCCTGGGGACGTGGGGTCGGCGTACGTGTCGGGATCCTTCGTCCGCTATGTGGCGCCTGCCCAGGTGGAGTCCCCGACCCAGGTGCAGGTGACGTACTACGCCCAGACGGCGACCTCGACACCGGTGTCCGCCACGGTGACGGTGACCATCGTGCCAGCGCCGTCGCCGACGAATCCCGACTCTCCGCCAGATCCAACCTTGGTGGAGGTTCGAGCTGTGGCGGGGGATCAGATCACGATCCCTGTTCCGTCCTGGGGTCAGGATCCGGACGGGGATTCGGTCCAGTTGGTGGGATTGGCATCGGCGCCGGAGTTGGGGCGAGTCCTCTCGTTCACCCCGGATGGGATCGTGTACCAGGCCTATCCCAGTGCGGACGCGTGCGGGACGGATAGTTTCACGTACATCCTCTCCGATCAATACGGTCTGACCGGTGTGGGGAGGATTCGGGTGGCGATCACGCCGCCGGGTCCCACGCAACCTCCTATGGGGGTCGACGATGTGGTCATCGCCGCGCCAGACGCCCAGGTGGCGGTGGATGTGATGGCCAATGACTTCCTCGCCGCGTCGGATCAGGTGACGATCGTGAACGTGTCCGAACCGGGGACCTTGGTCGGCCCCTCAGGCCCCATCCAGGTGACGGCCGGCGATGACCACGCCACGATCACGGTGAACTATGACCTGCAGGGGAACTCGGATCAGCGGGGTCATGCCCGTCTCATCGTGACGAGCCAGGAGGGTTTTGTGAATCCTCCCGTGGCGGCGAATATCGTCGCGGATGTCGCGGGTGGTGTCGCGACGGCTGATGTCTTGGCCAGGGCCTCGGACCCAGACTCCGATCCGGCGACTCTGGCCGTCGCCGTGCTGAACGACCCGACAGCCACAGTGTCACAGGGCGTGGTGAGGATCGCTCAGAAACCGGTTCCCCAGATCATCACCTACCGGTTGACGGACAGGGAAGGTGGGGCGTCGGCGGCGTTGATCTATGTGCCTGCGGCCAATGATGGGTTGCCGTACGGTGTGGGGTCCATCACCATCCACCAGGACTCGTCGGAGAAGTTCTCCCTGGACGCGTACGTCAAGTCGTCTCGCGACGCCCCCGTGCGGATCACGATCGGCGCCACCATGACGGCGACCCCCGCCACAGATGTGTCTGTGACGATGTGGTCGACGACAGGTTTCCAAGTGACGAGCAGCAACGGCTATGTCGGTCCGGCGGCGGTGTCCATGGAAGTCACGGACGGGACCAGTCTGACCGATCCGAATGGTCGACGGGCGGTGGTGTCGATTCCTGTGCAGGTGGGTCCCGCGACCCCGGTGTTGTACTGCCCCGACGCGGCCCAAGTGGTGCAAGTGGGGACGACGGCCAGCGTGGTGGATCTGACCAGTTTGTGCCACGTGTGGGTCCCCGACACGCTGGACTCCTCATCGCTGACGTACGCGGTGGCGTGGGCCTCTCAACCCAAGGATGTGTCCGTGGCGATGACTCCCGATCATCGCGCGATGCAGTTGTCGGCGCTGGGGACGGCCCACGCCCAGGACACGGGTGCGCTGACCGTGAGCATCGAGGGGACGGTGGCCGCCCCAGCCACCGTGAATGTGGTGGTGCGTGACGCGATGAAGCCCACGATCGCCCCGATCGTCGCGACGACCTCGGCGGGCAAGCCGGCGACCGGCACGATCGCGTTGAGTTCGACACTGGCCAATGGCCGACACGACACGATCGTGTCGATCGAGCCGCGTCCAGGGACGTCCCAGGACGCCCAGGCGTCAGGCGCCGGTTCCCCGACATGGACGGTGACCCCGCCGTCGGGTTTCCATGGAGTGTTGACGTACGCCCTCGTGGTGTCCGATGTGGCGGACGCGACGGCGACCGGCCGGCAGGTGGGGACCACATTGACGGTCACGGTGGTCGATGTCCCGGACGCCCCGTCGGGCCTGGTGACGGGGAGCAACGCCCAGGCGGGGTCGATCCGTGTGTCGTGGACGGCCCCGAATGCGAATGGGGCCAGGATTGAGACGTATGTCATGGCGGATGAGCAGGGGGCCCAGTGGACCTGCGCGGCCACCTCATGCCTGGCCCAGCCGCTGGCGGTGTCCTCGACGTACCGTTTCCATGTGCGCGCGGTGAACTCCGTGGGTCCAGGTCCGTGGAGCGAATGGTCGGGGTCGGTGGCCACAGACACGACCCCCACTCCGGTGACGGGGTTCCATGCGAGCGATCCGAAGGACCGGGCGATCACGTTGACGTGGGATGCGATGACCAGTTCCACGTGCGGGTGCTCGGTGTCGGGGTTGACGTACATGATCAGTTGGCCGGGGGGGTCCAAGGAGGGGATCACCGGGACCTCGATCACGCTGACAGGACTGACGAACGAGCAGACCTCGTTCACGATATGGGCAGTCAACGCCCAGGGGCGCTCGAAGAGTCCGACCACGACCCAGGGCTGGCCCTCGGGAGCTCCCGTGGGGTTGACGGTCGACAAACCGACCGCGTCCGAGGGGAGCATCCCTGTGGTGACGGTGTCATGGTCCCTGGATTCCGCCAATGGTGAGGGTCCGGTGCGGTATTGGGTGTCCGACAACGACACCCCGATTCCGGCGTGTCAAGGAATCACCGCCACCCACTGTCAACAAGACAGCATCGCGTTCAATGGTGATCGTCATCAGTTCCAGGTGATCGCCACGAACAAACCCGAGCAGTATCCGACCTCGGCGACCGTGTCGTGGATCGCCCATGGAGTGCCCCCACAGATATCCTCGCTGGCCGCGGAGCCCACCGGTGACGACTCGATCATCCACGTGAAGGGGAAGGCTCCCGCGTCGCGCGGTCCCGCTCAGACCAGCTATGTCGAGATCTGGGTGGATGGCGCCATGGTGAAGTCCCTGCCCGTGTATGACGCGAATTTCGAGTGGACAGGCCCCAGCCCCAGCGGAAACGGCACGACAGCGAGCGTGACCACGAAGGTGTGTTACACCACCGCTGATGGGCCTGTGTGTGGACCTGCGTCCTCGCCCGTGTCCGTCACGCCCTACGGCGACATGAAAGACCTGTCTTTGACCGTCACTGTGGAAGACAACCACATGAATGTGGTGGCCACCGCGAACGCGAACGGCGCCCAGGCCACGTTGAAGATCACTAACTCAGGAACAGAGACCGGGTGTGACAAGTCGACGTCGGGTGCGGCTGCTCTCACCATCACCTGCTCGATCACCGTGGAATGGAAGCAATCCCGGACGTTCTCCGCCACCGTGACCTCGACGACCACTTCTCGACCCTCGTTGTCCACCTCGAAGGATGGCGTCGTGGGACCTCCACCGGCGATGGAGATTGTGTCGCTCGCCGTGACGGCTGACGGCAGCAAGCTGACCGCGACAGCCGTCGGCAACGCGCACGGGATCCCTGCGATCCTGACGGTCGCTGTGTGGGGCAACGCGACCTGCACGGGAGAATCCACGGGCAAAGGCAGCGGGACGATCACCTCGACCATCACATGCGATGTGGGGTACCGTGTTTATGGGACATTCACGGCAACCATGAGCGACGATAGTTCCTTCGCTCGTGCGAACGTGTCTAAGTCCGCCACGGGACGCGGAGCTGACGCTCCTATGACACTGGATCCGATAACGATCCAAGCGAACTCTGGGGGGATGATGATCGTGGACGCCCAGGGCGACCCCCATGGCAACTACGCCCAACTCACCATGGGCGCGTCACCAGGAACGTGCTACTATTCTTTCGATCCTCAGGTCGACACCACGCCCCGGTTCACACGGATGGTGTGCTACGTTCCACAGGGGGTCGATGTCGAGATCCGGGTCTTCCTGACCGCCTACAGCAACGGCACGTCACAACCTGCCACCGCAGAGGTGAAGCAGGTGTTGACGGTCAACTCGGGTCCCACGCCGACGTTCAAGATCAGCGCAGGATCCCTGCTCCAGTCAAGTGCGACATCGGGGGACTGGTACTCGACCCACATCGAGCTCCGAGGGTTCTACCCCAATAATCAAGTGGGATGCGGGAACAGTAGTGCTGGGTGGTACACCATGACGACGGACTCCGATGGCAATGCGTCAGGGACCGGCACCTCCGCGTTCTGGCTCCATGCCCCGAGCGGAGACCCGCCTCCTTCTGCAGATTGGACCCAAGCCCAGTCCTTCGATGCGCTGGGGTACACCTGCTACCAGAAGTAGACCGTGATTCACATGGCGCCAACGGCGAATCCCGACCATGTGTCGGGCGTGTGTCCACCCAACGAGTCCGTACTGTGACGTGGGACCTGAATCCCATCGTGGTGTGGGAGAGTTTGTCATAGCCTGATCCATAGGAGGGGAACAGGCGGTGAGACTGTGAGGAGCTGGGAGGGAGCTCAGTGTATCCACGGTTCTCACCGCATCTGGGCCCGGCGCAAAGAAGGAGAACGACCATGTCCATCAGCAAAGAGCAAGCAACTTGGTTTGCGACCACATTCGACCAGTTGGTCTCGAATGTGGAGCTCGCCATCCGAGGCAAGACCGAGATGATCCGCCTCGCGTTGACCTGCTTGCTCTGCGAGGGGCATCTGCTCATCGAGGACAACCCTGGTACCGGCAAGACAGTTCTCGCGAAGTCCCTGGCCAACACCGTCCAGGGCACCCATTCCCGGATCCAGTTCACCCCGGATCTTCTGCCCTCGGACGTGTACGGGGTCACCATCTACGATCAGCAGCAACGCAAGTTCGAGTTCCATGAGGGACCCATCTTCGCCACCATCGTGCTCGCCGACGAGATCAACCGGGCCAGTCCCAAGACCCAGTCGGCCCTCCTGGAAGTCATGGAGGAGTCGAAGGTCACCGTCGATGGGGTCTCCCATCCGGTGGGGCGCCCGTTCATGGTCATCGCCACGCAGAACCCCATCGAGCAGGCTGGAACCTATCGGCTCCCCGAAGCCCAGTTGGACCGTTTCTTGATGAAGGCCGCCATCGGCTACCCCGACCAGGCCGTCACCGTGGAGCTCATGGCCCAGGCTGGCAACCGCGACCGCGCGGCGCTCGTCGGTCCGATCATCTCGGCCCAGGCGGTCGCCCAAATGTCGTCCTTCGCCAACGAGATCCACGTGGACTCCTCGGTCCTGGATTATGTCGCCCAGTTGGCCATCGAGTCGAGGCGCAGCCCACATGTACGCCTGGGCCTGTCGATGCGTGCCTGTCTGGCGTACACCCGGGCGGCCAAGACGTGGGCGGTGTCCCAAGGCCGAGAGTACGTCCTCGTCGACGACATCAAGGATCTCGCCGTCCCGATCATGAGCCATCGCATCATCCTCAACGCGGCGGCTCAGTTCTCAGGGGTCACCGTGGAGCGCGTGATCGACGATCTGCTGACCCTCGTGCCCCCGCCGACAGACCGTCTGCGCAGGTGAGCGATGTCGGACCATCAGACTATCCAACGGCCGACTCGGGTCGACGGGCCCGCGGTGTTGTACGCCACCCAGATCAGACCTCTGGTGAGCGTCCCGGCGACGCCCGAGCCGACCAAGCCCCGCGCCAAGCGCCCGAAGATCCGGGCCCCGAAGTGGGCTCTCGGAACCGAGCTCCGCGCACGGATCCAACCGATCTGGAGTCGGGTCAGATCTGTCTTGTCGATCGTGACCGGGCTCGGTTGGGCGTTGATCGTCCTCATCCTGGCGTCGTGGGTGATGGCCACCAGGCTGCATTGGTTGGAGTTCGGGTACGTCACCGTCACACTCGCCGTCCTCGTGGTCGTGGGCGCGCTGCTCAGCCTGGGCCGAGTCAACCTGAAAGTCGAGCTCAACCTCGACCCGCAGCGTCTCACGGTGGGGGACACGTCCATCGCGCGGCTGGGGGTCACCAACCAGGGGAAGTCTCGGTTGCTGGCCTTGGCCATGGCCATGCCTGTGGGTCAGGCGGTGGCTCGTTATACCTTGTCAGCCTTGGCTCCCGGTCACGGCGAAGAGCAGATGACCTTGATTCCTGCTTCTCAACGCGGGGTGATCACGGTGGGCCCGGTGACCAGTCTTCGGGGGGATCCTTTCTCGATCTTCCAGCGTCGAGTCGCCTGGACCGATCCAGTCGACATGTTCATTCATCCTCGTACTGTGCCCCTGGACTCCCTGGGCTCGGGTCTGCTGAGAGACCTCGAAGGCCAGGCCACCAACGACGTGTCGGCGTCTGATCTCGCGTTCCACGCCCTGCGGCCGTACGCCCCCGGCGATGACTTGCGTCACATCCACTGGCGCTCGTCCGCGAAACACACCGCGGCCAGCGGTATGGATAGTTTCCTTGTGCGCCAATTCCTGGACACCCGTCGTTCGCACATCGCTGTGCTGGTGGATGTCAACTCGGACGACTATGCCACGCCCGGCGAGTTCGAGCTCGCCATCTCGATGGGCGCCTCCGTGGCCGTGCGGGCTCTGATGGACGAACTGGACGTGACCATCGTCTGCGGGCTCCATGCCGCCGTGCGGCCTCCGCGACAGATCGCTTTGGACACCTTCTCCCGTGCTGAGATGGCTGACTATCGCTTGGATGAAGCGGCCGGCCAGTTGATGCACGTCGCCGCGGATGTGTCGACGGTCGTGATTTGCTCGGGGTGTCTGACGGAGATTCAGACCTTCCTTCACACCGCCGCCATCCTTCCGCCCGAGGTGGCGACGTATGTTCTACGCGTCGAGCCGGGGGCGCCCATGGACCTTCACGAGGCCGGGGGGGTGGACATCATCACGGTCGGAGCGCTCGATGACCTTCCGCAGATCCTCGCCGCAGGGGTGACGTCATGAGAGCCGTCGATCCGAGCCTGGTTTCCTCCACCACGGGCCCCACGCGGACCATGAGGTCCCGTTTGGTGCCTCTGCGCCCCTCCGGGCAAGACGTCCTCGACGCGGGATTCCTGCTGGTCTTGATCTTCCTGGGGCTCTGGGGTTTCACGACAACCTTCTCGTCGCCTGCGTTCTTGGCGGTGTGCGCACTGGGTTCCGTGCTGGGGATCGTCCTGACTCATCTGGCGAACGTGCTGCGGTGGCACTGGCTGATCGTGGTGGCCATGTCGGTCGTGGTCTACATGGTGGGTGGGATGGCCACCCTCGGCCCTGAGCCCCTCACCGTGGCCAATGTGGCCATCCACGGGTGGAAGGACATGCTCACCGTGGCCGCACCCCTTCCTGATCAACACGCGTCCATCGTTCTTCCGTACCTCATGGCTGTCGAGGTCGCCACCTGCGGCTTCGCTGTCGCGCGCCGAACTCGAGTGGCCTGGCCAGCCATGGTCTTGCCGACGATCTTGGTGGTGGCCGGCATCGTCTTGGGAACCCAGGAACCCACCCTCCCCGCGGTGATCGGTCTGGGGTACGCTCTGGTCGGGTTCTCCTGGCTGGCGATCCGCGCTCCACGCCGCCTCTCCACGGTCAAGGCGCAGACCCGCAATGTCTTCCGTGGCGCCATCGGAGCGGGCATGCTCGTGATCGCACTGGCCGTCGGCTTCGTGGCCGGACCTCACCTTCCTGGCATGGATCCGCAGTCGCGGATCGTGGCGCGGACGTATATCCAGCCGCCCGTCCAACTGCCCTCCCTCGGCAGTCCCTTGGCGGCCTTCCGCAAGTTCTCCTCGGAAACCTTGGCTGAACAGGACCCCGATCATTACTTCTACGATCAGGATCTGCTCAGTGTGGAGGGCGCCCCGAAGGGGACCTGGGTGAGGTTCGCGGTGATGGATTCCTACAACGGCATCACCTGGAGCGCCACCGGCGGGGGAGCGGGACCGACCTCCACGGGATTCCAACGGATCGGCTCTCAGATCACTGATCCTGTGATCGGCGAGCGGACCCAGGCGACCATCACGATTGGCGCATCGTACGCGGAAATCCCCAATCTTCAGATGTGGGTTCCGAGCATCGGAAGCCTCACCTCCGTGGACTTCCTCGGCGCCCATGCCCGCTCGCATATCGCGTCGCAGTTGTTCAACCGTTCCACCTCCCAGGTCCTCGCGCCCGATGTCTTACGTGCCGAGGATGTGGTGGATGAGTCAGCCGTGGTGATCGATCCCCTGGATTTGACCGGGGACGCCGTCCAACCCGGGGGGTCTCCGCTCATCTCGTCGAGCGGATGGTCTTTCCTGGCTGGGGGGATCTCCAAGGTCGTGCCCGCTGATCAAGACGCGTGGGGCCAGTTGGTCGCCGCAGCCGCATACCTCCATGACAAGGGATACTGGTCGGATGGCACCGGCCCTGGGCAAGAGATCTATCGCCCCGGCCAAGAACAGGCTCGACTATCGATCTTCTTGGATGGTGAGACCTATCCTGTGGGCAGTGACGAGCAGTACGCCGCCGCCTTCGCGCTGATCGCCAACTCCATCGGCTACCCGGCGCGCGTCGTCATGGGCGCCCAGGTCCCCGAGGGCGGCACCATCCAGGGAAAGGATGTCACAGCGTGGATCGAGGTGCTCACCAACGACGGGAGGTGGCATCCCATCCTGCCCTCCGCGTTCATCCCTGATCGTGACAAGGCCCCGCAGGAGATGCCTCCCCAGGAGGTTCCGGACAAGAACGCGTTGGATGTGCCTCCGCCCAACCCGGTCGAAGCGCCCATCGCTTTCGATCCCCAATTCACCGCCGGGGAGTACGCGGTCGTGATCAGCCACTCGGATTCCTGGCTCATGCGCATTCTCACGATCGCGCTTCGACTCTTGCCGTGGGTGGGTCCGCCGGTGGGCCTGATCATCCTGGTCGTGGTGGGCTTGCTGGGGCTCAAAGCTGGTCGCCGGGGTCGGCGCTCGAAACGAGGCGTCCTGTCCAGCCGTGTCGCGGGAGGATGGGAGGAACTCATGGACCTCGCCCGCGACATGGGGTACACGGTTCCCCGAGGCACGCGTCATGAGCAGACCCTGGCCATCGGTCGTGGAGAGTTGGCCGACGTGGCCCATCACGCCGATGTGGCGATCTTCGGCCCAGCTGAGATCACCGCGAGCATGACGGGGCAGTTCTGGCGCGAGGTGCGTGGGGCGCGGAAGACCTTGCTGAGATCTGTGGGGCGGATGAAGCGGTGGGCTGCTCTGCTCAACCCGAGATCCTTGGTGCGGAGGTCCACATGAGCGACGTGGTGGAGTCCTTCCCAGGTCTCCTGGGCGCCCGTATCAGCTCACGCGGAAAACGCGTGGCCCGGGTGCTGCTCAGTGGCGTGGTGTGGATCGCGTTCAGCTCGGGGATCGTGACGGGTGTCGTGTGGCTTGGCGAGTGGTGGGATGTCCGTCAGTGGACTGCCACGGTGGTCCTCATCTTGGGGATCTGTGCCGTGGCCTCGGTCGTGATCGTCGGGCTGATCGCAGCCGTGTGGACGGCCATCGCGGGTCGCAATCCCGTGGATCGAATCCTGGGTTTGCGCACAGTGCGGGCCGAGACGGGCGCCAAGCCCACGATCGCCGGTTTCGGTCGAGCGATTCTCATGGGGCTCATGGGGTTGGTGACGGGGGGTGTGGTTCCGCTGCTCTTCGCGATCATCGCCCGAGATTCTTTCGGGAGAGCCTGGCAGGATCGCTGGTCTGGGCTGGCGGTGATCGACGTGCGCCATGGTCGCGACGTGACGAAGAACCCCCCCACGCCGACCGAGGTGCGCGAGTACCTGACTCCGTCGCGGATCAGTCAGGCCGGTATCGTCGCCGTCCACCCCGTTCTGACGGTGTCGAGTGGATCGCCGGTGGGTGGGCCTCAAGCGGTGGCGACCCCCCGACTGTCGGGAATCCATCAGCCCTTGCCTGGGGTCTATTCTGGGTTCGGTTCGCCCGTGGACATCGAGCCGGCGCAGCATCCTGCTCAAGCCAGCGACACGCGTGCATGGCTGTTGCGTTTCGACACCGGACAGACCTATCGTTTGAATGGCACGGCATTGCTGGGCCGTGATCCAGGCAAACAGCTCGCGTTTCCCGGTGCGCAGTTGGTACGGGTGGAGGATCCGTCCCGTACTGTGTCCAGCACTCACGCGGCTATCGGCGCGACAGACGTCGGCGTCTGGGTCCAAGACATGGGCTCCACCAACGGATCGGCCATCGCGACCAAAGTTGGTCATGTGAAGGCGATCTCCGCGGGCACGCGGGTCGCGGTGGAGGCCGGAGGGCGGGTCCACCTGGGTGACCGGGTGATGAGGATCGAGGAGGTACGGGGGTGAGCTTGTCCTGGGCGCCAGGAGAGGGGTGGGCTGTGGTGACCGAGTCCATCCTGGCATGGTTCGCGCCGACCTGGACTGAGGAGCAGGTCCTTCAGTGCTGGGAGTTGGCCCGCGGCGACCGCTTCGAGGACCTTGCGGCCCACATGATCACGCAGGGCGGTGGTGGTTACGCGCTGGTCAAAGTGGACCCGTGGGCTGAGGACCGCATCACGGTGATGGTCGCCGATCAGGTGCTCCATGCCTGGGACGGGACGGATGAGTGGCGACTGTCGGGGACGGTGGCTGAGCCGGGCTCGGGGGAGTTGATCAGGGTGCAGGAGTTTCAGATCGGCGAGGGTGAGAGGTTCTTCCCGCTGGTGGGCGGGGTCGTGTATTGCGGAAGCATTCATTGGGCCAAGCCCGTTGACGATGCCCCTGATGGTCAGGATCTCCTCGTGGATCCCGAGCAGGCCGAAGGTGGGGAGCCGGTGGCCGATCAGGGGACATCAGTCATGACAGATGGTGAGTCAGGACCCGTGGTGGTCGATTCACAACTGGAGGCACCCATGGTTGTGGATGCTGAGCCTGATGTGCCGGTGGTGGTGGTGGATGTTGAGCCCGAGGCGCCCATGGTTGTGGATGCTGGACCCGATGTGCCCATACTCGTAGAGGCTGAGCCGGATGTGCCGATTCCGTCCCCGTCGCCACCGGTGATGTCCGCTCCACAACCGGCGCTGGACACGCAGCAGTTGGCCCAGCGGCTCGTCCAACAATGGGGAACAGGCTTTCAGTCACCCACGACGGCGGTGTCGGCGCCGGCCGCTGAGGCGCCAGCCGTACCTCCACCTGAGCCAACGCCCATTCCCGCAGGGCCGCCGACGCCATCCCCGCCGATGCCGACCGTACCGCCGCCACCTGCCGTACCGCCGCCGACCGTGCCGCCGACACCTGCCGTACCGCCGCCGACCGTGCCGCCCACACCTGCCGCCCCGCCGCCACCTGTCGTGCCTCAACCGGCCCCGCCGACCGTGCCGTCCCCTGCTCTCGTGGAGCCTGTCCAGCCCGCAGAGCCGAATCCTTTCAGCGCCCTGTGGGGGCACACCATGAAACTGTCGGTGGACAACGCGGCTATCCGCCACCTGCCCAGCGAGGACGAGGCTGCCAGCCCCCACTCATCCACCCCAGATCCCGCGGAACCGGAACCTGTGGACGAGGCCCTCGCCGATGAGGCCCTCCCCAAAGAGGGGCGTCTCCGGATCCACCCACAACCTGGTGGGTCCATCGAGGCGACGTTGACCGCGGAGGTGGACGAGGAGCCTGAGGGGTACGGGAGGATCCTCGTCGGCGAGGTGATCGTGGAGATCACTGGAACTGTGATCATCGGTCGCTCGCCCGCGCCCGTGGCGGGAGAGCCGTGCACCTTGCTCAGAGTCGTGAGCCCCGAGCGCTCCATCTCCCGCAGCCATGCCATCGTGCGTATCCAGAACGGGCGCGTCGTCGCCGCTGATCTTGATAGCAACAATGGTACGATGCTTCTCAGACCAGGGATGCCCCCGCAGGTGTTGACCGCGGCACCGGTGGTCGTCCACGACGGTGACGTCCTGGACTTGGGCGAGGGGCTGCCTATCCAACTGGTGGATCTGCCCTAAGACGAAAGGATGAACCAATGTACAGCGTGGAACTGGAGGGTGGGCCCCTCGGCCCAGGCGAACTCAGGGTCGAATTCGCAGGGGAGTGGTACGAGCCGACGGAGGGGACGGACTTCGTCATCGGACGTGACGGGGACCTCGTCATAGACGACAATCCGTACCTCCACCGTACATTCCTGCACTTGCAGTTCTCCTATGGCCTGTGGTGGGTCTGCAACGATGGGTCCCGTTTGGCGGCCACTTTGTCTGATGGGGATGGACGTACCCAATCGTGGCTGGCGCCGGGGGCTCGGGTGCCGATCGTCTTCGGGCACATGGTCTTGACCTTCTCGGCCTCGTCGACCACGTACGAGGTCAACCTGTTCACCCAGGCGCCCCCCTTCAAGCCGACAACCGCCATCAGCGTGGCCGACGACGGCCAGGTCACCATCGGCGCCGTCTCGCTCACCCCCAGCCAGAAGCTGCTCATCCTGGCTCTCGCCGAAACCCGGTTGCGCCAAGCCGGCTCAGGCGCGGCCGACGTGCCCTCGTCCACGGCAGCGGCCGCCCGGCTGGGATGGACGCCGAGACGGTTCACCCGCAAGCTCGACAATGTCTGTGACAAGTTCGACAAGATCGGCGTGGAAGGATTGCGTGGTGGCGTGGTCGGCGGATACGCCGTCAGTCGCCGGGTGCGGCTGGTGGAGTACGCCGTGACCTCTTGGCTGGTGACGGCCGCTGACCTGCCCCTGCTCGATGATCCCTCGACCGCGGAGGATGAGGACTGATGAAGCAGAAACTCACGGTCACCAGGGGTCAGCAGCAGGTTGATCTGCTCGTGACCGCTGACGGAACTGCCACGGTGGGTGACATCGCCGCAGCTTTGGCCGTGGCCCACCCGACCGATCCGGCTCCCGCGGTGGAGCCCGGAAGCGTGGCGCTTCGGGTGAGCGATGGTGTCGACACCAGTCAGGGCCGCGTTCTGCCGGCGTCGACTCCCTTGTTGGATTCGGGACTACGCTCCGGCATGCACGTGGAGGTCATCGCCGACCAATCTCGTGGCTCACGCCCCCACGGCCAGACGGCGGCGGTCCTGCGGGTGGTCTTCGGTCCCGATCTGGGTATGGAGGTCTCGTTGCCCTTCGGGTCGTCCACGATTGGCCGTGGACGAGACAACGACGTGGTGCTCACCGACGAGCTGGTCAGCAAGTTCCATGCTCGCGTGATGATCACCGAGGTGGTCGAGGTCATCGATCAGCATTCCGCGAATGGGGTGATGGTCGGTGGCCAGGTTCTTCCCCGAGTTCAGATCGGCTCAGACGACGTCGCCATCCTGGGAGACACAGGGATCACCATTTCGCAGGTACGGCGACCCGAAGACCAGCACGCGACGTCGACAGACATTGAATTTGTCCGCTCTCCCAACATCCTGCCTCATGTCCTTCCCCGCAAATTCCCTGTTCCCAATGCCCCCGGGGCCCCCCGTAAGCAGCCTTTCCCCTTCATTGCCATGGTGTCGCCTCTGATAATGGGCTTGGTCATGTATGTTGTCAATCGCTCGCTCATGAGCATCATCTACGTCGCCCTCAGCCCGATCATGATGATTGGGAACTTCGTGGACCATTTCTCGAGGGAAAAGCGCCAGTTTCGGGCCTCGGTCCGTCAATTCGTCACGTCGATCAAGCAGTGCCGGGAGTATCTCGCGCAACAGTACGATAAGGACCGGGCGGAGTTGCTCACGATCTACCCCTCCATTGCTGATCTGTGGTCGGGGGTCGTACGACTGGGCACGATGCTCTGGTGGCGTCGGCCGGAGCATCCAGAGTTCCTGCGTCTGAGGCTGGGCCTAGGCGACATTCCCGCTTTCACCGAATTTGAGAACCAGCCCAATCATTCGGCTCTTCCTGAGTATGTCAAGGAGGTCGAAGCGCTGATCAAGGATTTCTCCATCCTCGAAGATGCTCCAGTGGTGGTTGATCTGAAGGTCTGCGGGGCTTTGGGGCTGTGTGGAAATCGCTCCATCCTTGACGGAGTCGCCCGTGCGGTCATGGTGCAACTGATCTGCTCCCATTCCCCCGCTGAAGTGGTGGTGGCGTGTCTGACGTCGAGGACTGCTCTGGACAGATGGAGTTGGTTGCAGTGGTTGCCCCACACGTCCAGTCCCCATTCTCCCTTGGGGGACCTCCAGTTGGCATGCGACGAGCCGACGGGAATCGCCTTGTTATCGCGGTTGGAGGACCTGATTGAGAGTCGCGGTGGCGGAGGGCAGCCGGCTCGTCGTGGCCCCTTGACGGTGGATGATCTCCAAGTCGGCCAGCAGGACACGACGAAGGAAACCCCTCCACTTCCCTGGGTGGTGGTCCTGGTGGACGGCACGGCAGTCGATCAAGCTCGACTCACTTTGCTCACTGAGCGCGGCCCAGACGTGGGCGTCTTCTTCATTATGTGTGCTACCTCGTCGGCATCACTGCCAGCTTCATGTCGCACAATCCTGGAAGTAGGCGAGGATGGCTCAAAGGTGGGCAGAATCCGCCAAGGCGACCGCATTGCTCCTGTGCGTTTAGAGAGCGTCGATACCGAGGTGTCCGACCAGTTGGCCAGGATCTTGGCTCCGGTGATGGATGCTGGTGTGCCGGTGGACGACTCCTCCGACCTACCGCGCTCGATCTCGATGGTCAGCCTGACCGGGCAAGATCTTGCCACGGATCCTCAGGCGGTCATAGCCCGGTGGAGAGAAAACCAATCCATCATCGACCGTACTCCAGGGGCGAAGCCTGTGCCCCTGCGGCACCCGGTCAACCTCAGGGCGCCGGTGGGTCATATCGGATCAGGAATCTTTACTCTGGATCTGAAAACCCAGGGCCCTCACGCCCTGGTGGGCGGCACAACTGGCGCCGGTAAGTCCGAGTTCCTCCAAGCCTGGGTCTTGGGCATGGCCGTGGGCCACAGCCCTGACCAACTCTCCTTCCTCTTCGTCGACTATAAAGGTGGCTCCGCGTTCGCCCGCTGCCTCGACCTTCCCCATGTGGTGGGTTTGGTCACCGACTTGTCGACGTACCTCGTCCGTCGAGCGCTGACGAGCTTGCGAGCAGAACTGCGTTTCCGCGAGCATCTGCTCAACGAGAAGTCCGCCAAGGACCTCGCCGAGTTGGAGCAACGCGGTGATCCGGACTGCCCACCCAGCCTGATCATCGTCGTGGATGAGTTCGCTGCCCTCGCCACAGAAATCCCCGAGTTCGTCGACGGTGTCGTCGATGTGGCCCAACGCGGTCGATCCCTCGGTATGCATCTGATCATGGCGACCCAGCGACCCGCCGGCGTCATCAAAGACAACTTGCGTGCCAACACCAACCTACGTGTGGCCCTGCGTATGGCTGACGAGTCAGACTCAGAGGACGTGATCGGCGAGAAGACTTCTGCCTACTTCGAACCGAGTACCCCAGGGCGCGGTGCGGCGAAGACCGGGCCGGGACGCATCATCAAGTTCCAGTCCGGTTATCCTGGTGCCAAAACCCCTGACCACGCCGTAGTTGCTCCGGTGAATGTATCCGGGATGACCTTCGGGATTCCCCAACCCTGGAGGGTTCCTGAGGTCAAGGTCGACTTATCCAGCGTGGACTCCGACATCGAACGCTTGGTCTCGACGATGGTGCAGGGGGCCCGAATAGCCCAGATCCCTGCGCCCCGCAAGCCATGGTTGGAGGATCTTGCCCAAACCTACGACCTCGCTCGCCTGCCTGGTCATCGTGATGACCAGCGTCTTGTCTTGGGTGTCTTGGACGATCCTGACGCCCAGAAGCAGCCTGTGGTCTTCTACGAGCCGGATCGTGACGGAAACCTGGCTATCCTGGGTGCCTCTGGTTCGGGGAAGACCGCAGCCCTGCGGACGATCGTAGCCTCGTCGGTGTTCGCGACTCGAAGTGGGGGCCCCGTGTGGGTCTATGGCCTGGATTTCGCGTCAGGCGGCTTGAACATGCTTGAAACTCTGCCCAGTGTGGGCGCGATCATTAAAGGCGATGATGAGGAACGCGTCATCCGGTTGCTTCGCATGCTCAAGGCGACAGTGGACGAGCGGGTGGTTCGGTATTCTGCGGTGTCCGCAGCAGGGATTGTGGACTATCGCAAATTGGCGAATGCCCCCCAGGAGCCGAGGATCCTGCTCCTGGTTGATGGTATGAGCTCCTTCCGTGAGGAATACGAGTTCTCTAATCGCTATCGATGGTTCACAGCCTTCGCGCAGATCGCTGCCGATGGGCGACCTCTCGGCGTGCACGTCATCATGACAGGAGACCGAGGCAACTCGATTCCCAACTCGATTGCAGCCACTGTTCAACGACGCATTATCTTGCGCATGGTGAGCGAAGATGACTACATGAACTTCGGAGTGCCGAAGGATATCCTGACGGCAGCCTCTCCTCCTGGGCGTGGCATCTGGAACGACAACGAGATTCAGATGGGAATCCTGGGCGCCAACTCCAACGTCGCAGTCCAAGCTCGGG
This sequence comes from Propionibacteriaceae bacterium, assembly GCA_009780915.1. Classification (GTDB taxonomy): domain Bacteria; phylum Actinomycetota; class Actinomycetes; order Propionibacteriales; family Propionibacteriaceae; genus WQYJ01. The sequence continues at coordinate 4,397 of WQZD01000014.1, read as the reverse complement.
CGATGGACCAATTGGCTCAGGCGGCGAGTCAACGCTCTGAGGTGCTGGCTGCGCCAGGAATTGCGATCTTGCCAGCAGAGATCCCGCTGAGCACCTTAGCGGTGGTTGACGAGAGGGGGTACCCCGTCTTCGCCATGGCTGACGACGATTTGGCCGGAGTGGGCGTGGAACCTCGTGGCGCCTTCTTGATCGCAGGCCCCCCAGGAGCTGGTCGCACAACAGCTTTGGCGACGTTGGGGGCTGGAATCTGGCGCCATGCGCAAGCTGGGTACTCTCGTCTCGAGACAATCCTGCTAGCGCCATCGCGGACGACCCTGCCGACTCGCGCCCCGTGGGGGCGGGTGGCCCGAGGGGAAGAGGAGATCGTCGAACTGGCTGAGAAGCTGCTCGAAGAACTCGCTGGTGGCTCAATCCCAACAGGAAGGTACGCCGTGATCATCGAGTCCATCACGGAGTTCACCGGCACATCGGCTGAAAGCGTCCTTGATCGATTAATCCAAGCCCTCGTGAAGAATGAGCAGTTCGTGGTTGGCGAAGGAGAGGTTGCGACCTGGGGCCAGGCGTGGAACCTAGCTAAGCAGTTCAAGGCAGCCCGGAGAGGAATGGTGCTGACCCCAGGAGAGTCAGACGCCGACACCCTCACCGGAACCAATGTCGGCAGGATTCGCGTGGCGGACTTCCCGCCTGGGCGCGGGTTCATCATCGGTGGCGGCACCGCCCGCAAAATCCAGGTCGCCTTGGCTGACTGAGGCAGAGTTTTTCCTTGTCATGCGGGGTGGGATTCGGGTCCCATGGTGGCATGTGGCAATCCTCGCTAGCGTAGTCATATCAGCCAGAAGAGATGGTTGAAAAGAACCGAACAAGGGGCTGTCAGGATGAGCCCCGACCTACAACCAACAAGAAGCGGAAGGGATTCCGCAGGAAAGAGGAGGATATCATGGGTCTGAGTATCAGTAACATGAACCCAGTGTTCAACAAGGGAAATGGCCAAATGGATGGCATGAACCCCACGGATGTCTTGGGCGTCTCAACTGCGATGAGCGGAACGATGGCGGAGGGCATTTCGACTGCTATCAACACGCTGAACGCCAAAATCCCCAACACCATGTGGAAGGGCGAGGATGCCACGAGATTCGAGCAAGACTGGTCAGCTGCACTCCAGCAGATCAGGTCGATTCTGGATCAGCACATTGACCAGTGGTCCCAGAAGATGACCAAGGAAGCCAACGATCAGATCACGGCATCCGCACAGTAGGGCCTGACTGACGCGATGGGAGTCCGGTCTTGACCAGGTGAGTCTGGGCCGGACAACTGTCCTCAACGGAAGAGAGACGGAACTATGTGGGGAATGGATATACCTGCCGTACTGGCAATGATGGCCAAGCTGGCCCAAGGGGCTCAGACGCTACAGAGCGTGATGTCGTCATTGACAAAGACGGTTCAGACGACGTCGTGGACAGGCGCCGACTACAACAGCTTCCTCAGCTCATGGCAAGGGGAACATGCTCCAGCCATGGCCAATACGATCGCAGGTCTGGAATCGGCGGCCCAATCGGTGCGTCGGTCCGCTGAGGCGCAGCAAAACGCATCAGCCGCCAAGTAGATCCCGAAATAGAAAGGTAGACGATCATGGCTGACATTCAAGGCATGAACATTGATCAAGTTCGTCAGTTGGCGTCCACGTTCACGCAACAATCCAACAACATTCAAGGCGTTGTCACCCAGATCAGTTCTGTGGTTTCCAGTCTTCAGTGGGCTGGCCCCAACGCCAAGGCCTTCGGGGCCGCATGGTCGGGAACCCACGCCGTCGCGATGATGAAGATCGTGACGATGCTGCTCCAGCAAGCACAGCAGCTCATGCAGCAGCTCAAACAGCAAGAGCAAGCATCTTCTGTCTCGGGCTCATCTCCGACAGTGAATGCGCCAGCCGTCACAACCCCACCGGTGTCAACGTTCATCAAGGTGACCTAACAGCCTCTCGTAAGGAGAAATGACATGTCGCAGCAAATCCCATTTGGGATGAACTACAGTGCGGTCAATTCCATGATTGGGAAAATGACCAGAGCATCTCAGAAGCTGGCAGCCATGAAGGCATCGATGAGCAAACTGGTTGAGAATCAAGACTGGCACGGCACGGACCACGACCGTTTTGTGCGGGACTGGACGGATCAATACGCTCCGGCCATCCAGGATGCCGTGTCACGTCTTGATGAAGCAACCGTGGCCGCACGCCGCGCGGTCAATGGCCAGCAAACAGCTTCGGCGACATAGGAGGAATGATCATGGCAGCAACACAGGGTGCGTCAGGCATCCAGGGAATGAATGTGCAGCAGGCCCGTGAGATGAGCGCCCAGATCTACCAACAAGTCATTGATCTTGAACAGGTGAGGGGTGAACTCTCACGCCTCGTCAGCGACATGGCGTGGAAGGGGCCGAACGCGGTCCATTTCCAGGAAGACTGGAGGGTGCGCAATGATGTGGCCCTACGAAAGGTAGCAAACGCGCTGCGCGAGCAGCAGCAGACTCTGACTCAACAGGCCCACGACCAACAGGAGACGTCAAAGGGGGATGGGGGGTCAACAGGCATTGGGGGCAAGGTCGCTGACTCGGTTACCAAGGTTGCGAGCTGGGGGAGCAAGTTGCATAGCTTTGCGATCGAGGGAGAAAAATTGGCGCCCCTGGCGAAGCCCGTACTGAAGGCCATGGGGTCACAGTTTAAGGCCGCGCAGCACATGGGCAAAGTCACCGCTGGCGTTGATGTGGCTGCTCTGGGGCTTGCCGTCTATAGTGCTTGGGAGAACCCCGGAATCGGGCAGTTCCTTGACGTGGGCGCGGGTGTTGCCAACGTAGCTCAAGACTTGGGGGGAATGGGTCGGGCGTTTGCCCCTATCGGGTTTGTGTCTCACAGCATAGATGGGGTCCATCATGCTCTCCAGCTGGCGGAGTTGCATGAGCAAGGGAAGTACGGCCAGGAAGCGTGGGCGGCGGTGAATATTATCCTCGATGGTGTTCAAGCGGTTGGCCCATTCTGCGGACCATGGGGAATGGCTGCCTATGGTGCCGCTGCGCTGATTCAAGGTGGAGGGAACCTTTTTCAAACGTGGATGGGTTGGGATAAGTAAGGAAATGGCATGATGGGCGGAATTAAATTTACATTTGCGGAGCTTGAATGCATGTTGCATTTGGAAGCCGCATGGTCAGACATGCGTCGTGTGCTAGAGTTCCCGGACGCGGATCTAGATCTTGTGGTGCGGGCAGGAATTGCTTCTTTGGTAGCGAGGGACTACGCACAGGTCCAAGGCGGTGAGTATATGCTCTCGTCGGAGATAGCGAAATTGGCCCATCGTATGGTTGAAGGCAAGATAACTGTGACCCTTGTCGCCTTGCATTCATCCGATGTTGGAGTCGTAGTGCTCACAGAATGTCAGGATGGGCAGCGCATGATGGCCACTCTTGAAGCCCCAGGGGTGTTAAGACTGACGCTTATTGATCAGTCTGAATCTCCAAGAGATCGGATTATGAAACTTGTTGATGCTGCATTGTCAAATGATGGCGCAGTGGGAGTCACCTACCCTGGACCTATCGCTGTCGTGGTTGAGCGCAAGGGAGAGCAGTGGACGATGGGGGATGTGGTTTCTGGTTCTCCTGAGACTCTGCAGGCGACCACTCGTGATGAGGTGTACGAGAAGATTCGTCGCCTATCGGACGGTGTCCTGTGGAGCCAGGTTCAGGCAGAGGGGTTGCGACAGGCGCCTCTGTCGCCTGCCGCAACCCAGTGGAAACGAACGAATAGTACAGCGAATGAACTGGAGCCTCAGCGCTAGACTTCGGACTGGTGCAGAACAGACTGGTGCGGAATGTGATGGCGAAAGACGAAGATGGCTGACTTTCAAGGAATGAATGTCCAGCAGACGCGGGACTTGGCATCCATGTTCACCCAGCAGTCGAACAGCATTCAGGGCGTGGTGACGCAGATATCGAGCGTGGTGTCTGCGTTGCAGTGGATGGGTCCGAATGCATCGGCCTTTGGGCAGGCATGGACGGGTCAGCATGCGGTGGCGATGACAAAGGTTGTGTCGATGTTGACTCAGCAGGCGTCGGTGTTGATGCAGCAAGCCAAGCAGCAAGAGCTAGCGTCCGCGGGGGCAGGTAGCGCTTCGACTGTCGCAGTTGCTGGGACCTCCCGGGGTCTTTTCTCTGATGTGGTCACTAAGGCAGAAGAGCTTTTATCCTCAAAACCTCTGGTAAACGGGAAAAAGACTCCAAAGGAGATTGGGTGTGTCCCATAGAGTGGTGTAATTCCTGGTGACAAAGTCGCAGTGGTTGTAGACGTGGGGCGAGTCACCGGGGTGCTTTGTCCGTTTGCTTAAGACCTTGAAAGGAACCACCGATGACTC